>JAFUFC010000083.1 GCA_017470095.1 Clostridia bacterium
AAGGACCGATGAGATGCCTTGTTTTAGAGTCTGTTTCTAAAATGAGGAATGTGCACTTTCGAGTGGATTTGGCTGCAATTCAAGGCGCTTTGACGATTGTTTACTGGGGCCGAAGCGCCCGGAACATGCTCCAGTGGAGCATGTTCAGCGCAGGCCGGGCGGAAGCCCTGGGCCGAAGGATAAATCGAGGAAAAGCAACACAGAAGTGCAGCCTGAGACACCGAAAATGCATCTTTCCGAATGTAGAAACAGGCTCTAATTAGGGTTTATCTCCCGCTCCCGAATCAGCCGCCAGCGCTTCCGGGTGGCCAATCCGCCGCGGATATGGCGCACAGCGTGGTGATAATCCAGCACCTGCTTGACCTCCTCGTACAGCCCGGGGTGCACGGAGCGCAGCCGCTCATGCACATCCTTATGAACGGAGCTTTTGCTCATGCCGAAATGCCCGGCGGCCTGGCGCACGGTGGCCCCGGTGCGCAGGATATAGCGGCCCAGCAGGACGCACCTTTCCTCAATCGACCCCTGCATGATTTCCGCCTCCCTTCGGTGCAGGGTATGCGCGGAAAAGACAAAACATGCCGGAAAATATATTTTTTACCGGACGGCAGCGGCCTGGCCTGCTTCCTGCGCAACATCTGCGGATCCAAAAATTCCGTGCGCGCTAAAAGCCTTCGGCTATATGAGGGATAGCCGCGTCTGCGTGCCCGTTTTCAGCCAAAAGGACAATGAAGCAATTCAGGAAATCGAGGCTTTGTTGGAACACATTCTGCTCCCGCCCATCGCAGCGTGGCTTGGCGACCTGCGCTCATTAAAAACCACCGCCACAAAGCACAACGTATCCACAAAAGAAATTGCCAACGAATGCTGGCATATCCTGTTTGGCCGCATGAACGAATTGCTCGTCAGTAACGGCCTGGTCGCCGCGCCCCCGTTCAAAGAAGGAGAAGGCCGGTATTTGCAAAGTATTGAACTGTATCAATTATAGCCCACAAAAAACGCCGCCCTGTGAATGAACACAGCACGGCGCTTTTCGTTCTGTCAA
The DNA here is from genome assembly GCA_017470095.1 of Clostridia bacterium. GTDB lineage: Bacteria > Bacillota > Clostridia > Christensenellales > Aristaeellaceae > RUG563. Next base: position 1,043 of record JAFUFC010000083.1, read on the forward strand.
CGAATCAGGCGTTAAAAATATCCTTCATTTTTTCCAGGAAGCCCTTCCGGGTTTCGTATTCCTTGCCGGTGGTGATTTCGTCAAACTGGCGCAGGAGATCCTTCTGCTTTTCGTTCAGCCGCTTGGGCACCTCCACCCGGATGTGCAGGATCAGGTCGCCCCGGTAGGTTCCTCGCAGCTGCTGCACGCCCTGGCCCTTGATGCGGAATTCGGCGTCGTTCTGGGTGCCTTCCGGAATGTGGAAGGTGGTTTTGCCGCCGCCCAGGGTAGGCACGTCAATATCCGCGCCCAGGGCCGCCTGCGTGAAGGAAATGGGCATATCCAAATGCAGGTTGGTGCCCTCCCGGCGGAACAGCTTGTGGGGCCGGACGGTGATCTGGATGTACAGATCGCCGTTGGGGCCGCCGTTCTTGCCCGGCTCGCCCTGGCCGCCCATGACGATGGTCTGGCCGTTATCGATGCCCGCAGGCACCTTGACTGACGCCGTCCGCCGCCGCCGCACCCGGCCGCTGCCGGCGCAGGCGGTGCATTTATCGGATACCACCTTGCCCGTGCCGCCGCAGGTGGTGCAGGGGCGCACCGTAACCATGAAGCCGCCCTGCATGCGCACCTGGCCCGTGCCCTTGCAAACAGGGCACTGCTTGGGCTGGGTGCCGGGCTTGGCGCCGGTACCGTGGCAGGTTTCGCAGTTTTCGTTCCTTGTGAATTCAAAGGATTTTTCACAGCCGAAAGCCGCTTCCTCGAAGCTGATGCGCAGGTCATAGCGCAAATCGTTGCCCTGCTGGGGCGCGTTGCGCCGCTGGGCCGCGCCCATGCCGCCGCCGCCAAAGAGCTGGTCGAAAATATCGCCCATGCCGCCAAAACCGCTGAAATCAAAGCCGCCGCCGTAGCCGCCGGCGCCGCCAAAGCCCCCTGCCTGGGGCCCGTCGAAGCCGAACTGATCGTACCGCGCCCGCTTTTCCGGGTCGCTCAGCACCTCGTTGGCCTCGTTCAATTCCTTAAAGCGTTCCTCGGCCTGCTTATCGTTGGGATGCAGGTCCGGATGGCACTCCTTGGCCAATTTCCGGTAGGCTTTTTTGATATCGTCGGCGGAGGCGTTTTTATCAACGCCCAGCACCTCGTAGTAATCGCGTTTCGTTGCCATGTTACCTCAACTTATTCCTGAATGAATAGAAATAATCCATTTTCCCCAATTTCAGCTTTGTTGGAAAGGTGCCTGGGGAAAACCGTTCTTTGAAATGTCTTCGCATGGCCCGCACTTGGCTTGCCTTGCTTCACCGCTTACGTTTCTGGCGTAATGGCGCGCCAGGCGTCACTTTCGTGCCGCCTGGCTGATAGAATGGTTTCCCCCGGAAAGCGTTTCTTCTTATTGTACGCTGCCGTCGGCGTTCACGGAGCCGTCGGGGTTCTGGGTGCCGGCAGCGGGGCCCTGGTTCATGTCGGGGCCGGGCTGGCCACCCTGCTGCTGGTAGAGCTTGCCAAAGATAGCGTAGACCTTCTGGGTCATTTCGTCCATGGCGGACTTGATTTCATTCGCGTTATTGCCTTCCCGGACCTTCTTGAAATGATCGATCTCGGTCTGGACGGTGTTCTTGTCTTCGTCGGACAGCTTATCGCCGTTGTCCTTGAGCTGCTTTTCCATCTCGTAGATCAGGGAATCGGCCCGGTTCAGGGTTTCAATTTCTTCCTTCTTCTGCTTATCGGCCTCGGCGAACTGCTCAGCTTCCTTCACCCGGGCCTGGATTTCTTCCTCGGTCATGTTGGTGGAGGCGGTGATGGTCACCTTCTGCTCGTTGCCGGTGCCCAGGTCCTTAGCGCTCACGTTCACAATGCCGTTGCGATCAATGTTGAAGGTGACTTCGATCTGGGGCACGCCGCGGGGAGCAGCGGGGATGCCGGTCAGCTGGAAGCGGCCCAGGGTCTTGTTATCATAAGCCATGGGGCGTTCGCCCTGGAGCACGTGGATTTCCACGGTGGTCTGGCCGTCCGCGGCGGTGGAGAACACCTGGCTCTTCTGGGTGGGGATGGTGGTGTTGCGCTCGATGAGCTTGGTGAAGATGTGGCCTTCGGTTTCCAGGCCCAGGGACAGGGGCGTCACATCCAGCAGCAGCACGTCCTTCACCTCGCCGCCCAGCACGCCCGCCTGGATGGCGGCGCCGATAGCCACGCACTCATCGTGGTTGATGCCCTTGAAGGGCTCCTTGCCGGTGACCTTCTTCACCGCGTCCTGCACGGCGGGGATACGGGTGGAGCCGCCCA
>JAFUFC010000006.1 GCA_017470095.1 Clostridia bacterium
CATCCTGGGCTCCAGCCTGACTACCATTGCGGGCTTCGTTTCCATCTGCTTCATGAGCTTCACCCTGGGCCGCGACCTGGGCATCGTGATGAGCAAGGGCGTGATCATGGGCGTGCTGGGCACGGTGGTGCTGCTGCCCTGCGTGATCCGGCTCTTTGACAAGCCCATTGAAAAGACCAGCCACAGGCCCCTGCTGCCCGACGTGGGCGGCATCGGGCGATTCGTGGTCAAGCATTATAAGGTGTTGGCTGTGGTGCTGGTAATCATGATCTTCCCGGCCTTCTATGGCTACAACCATGTAAATGTGTACTATGACATGAGCAAGGTGATGCCGCCGGAGCTGAAGTCAGTGATCGCCAACAAGAAATTGGAAGAAACCTTCGATATGGCCACCACCCACCTGCTGCTGGTGGACAGCGACGTTCCTCAAAAAGATGTGCGTGATATGACCGCTGAAATGGAACAGGTGGACGGCGTCAAGAGCGTATTCGGTATCGACAGCCTACTGGGTGCGGGCATTCCGGAATCCATCCTTCCCGAAGATGTTTTGTCCATGGTAAAAGGAGAACGCTATCAGTTGATGCTGATCAATTCCTCTTATGTGATTTCCTCCGATGAAGTCAACGCCCAAATCGACAGCCTGAACGAAATTTTGAAGAAATACGATCAGGGCGGCATGCTGATCGGCGAAGCGCCCTGCACGAAGGACCTGATCGCCTGCACCGATCACGATTTCACGGTGGTTAGCTTGATTTCTATCATCGCCATTTTCGTGATCATCATGCTGGTGCAAAAGTCCTTCTCTCTGCCGGTGCTGCTGGTGGCAATTATAGAATTGGCGATTGCCGCTAACTTGTGCATCCCGTATTACACAGGCACGGAGCTGCCCTTCGTGGGGCCCATTCTGATCTCCACCATCCAGCTTGGCGCTACGGTAGACTACGCCATCCTGATGACCACCCGGTATAAGCAGAACCGCCTGTCCGGCATGGACAAAAAAGAGGCTGTGGAAAAAGCCGTATCCTCCGCCGCGCAAAGCGTGCTGGTCAGCGGCCTGGGCTTCTTCGCCGCCACCTACGGTGTGGGCCTATATTCCAATGTGGACATTATTTCCTCCATGTGCCGCCTGATCGCAAGAGGAGCGCTGCTGAGCGTGGCTGTGGTGCTGCTGCTCCTGCCCGCGATGCTGCTGCTTCTGGATAAGATCATCGTGCATTCTACCCTTGATATGAAAGCTGCCCGATAAAGAGAAAGGAAGGATCGAGTATGAAAAAGATCGTTGCGCTGCTGCTGACCACCATCATGGTGCTGGGCTGCGTGCCCGGTTTGGCGGAGAATACCAAGCATGAACGGGTGTACATCGTCGCCGCTACGGACGGTACGGTGAAAAGCGTCACCGACAACATCCGCCTGGAAAACGCCGATGGGCTGGACGAAATCGTAGATCAGACGCTGCTGACCGCCATCCAGAATGTAGGCGGAAAAGAGACCTTCACCCTGGACGGTGAAACCCTGACCTGGCATGCCCAGGGCAAGGACATTACCTATGAAGGCACATCAGACAAAACGCCCGCCATCCTACCCGTTGTGACCCTGACGCTGGACGGGGAAGAAATCACTGTGGATAGCCTGAAGGACAAAACCGGCGATGCGGTGCTGACCGTCTCCTATCAAACGAACGAGCCGCTTCCCGCCCTGGCTGTGACCGTGCTGCCGCTGCCGGAGGAAGGCATAACCGATCTCAGGCTGGAAAATGCCGCTGCGCTCACCGTCCTGGGCCGTCAGGTGCTGGTGGGCTGGGCTGTGCCCGGCATGGATGAAGAATTGAAGCTGCCCACCTCCTTCTCGGCTGCCTTCCACGCCGATCATGCGGAGCTGAATTGGCTGCTGACCCTGACCACCTCCGATCCCATCGACGCAGCTTGCAAAGAACTGGATGACCGGATCGACCTGGATCTTCACACAGAATTGGACGAGGCCAAAGCGCTTCTGACCGCTTTGCAAAGCGGCGAAACCCTGCCCGAAACCAGCGGAAAGACCAAGGACATTGTTCCAAAGATCAATGAGTTGAATGACGGCCTGACGCAATTAAACGATGGAGCTGAGACGCTGGCAAACGGCGCTGCGCAGCTGTCAGACGGCGCTTCCGCCCTGAAGGATGGAGCAGCTCAGTTAAACACCGGCGCAGCAGAATTGGCTGCCGGGGCTTTGACGCTGTCCACCGGAGCGGCGGATGCGGAAGGAGGCGCTGCATCCCTTGATACGGGCCTTGCGACCATCATTGCCAATAATGAAGCGTTGAATAACGGAGCACAGACGATTTTTGCGGCGATCCTTTCCTCTGCCAATGCACAGCTTTCCGCCTCCGGCCTGGATGCTGCCGGAATCGAAATTCCCGAACTGACAGCGGAAAACTACGCTGCAGTGCTGGATGCGGTGCTGCTCCAGCTGAACCCCGAAACCCTGCGTGCGTCCGCTCAAGCCCAGGTGGAAACGACGGTACGGGCCCAGGTCGAAGCCAACGCTGATCAGGTGCGGTCCGCTGTGGAAACGGCTGTTCAGGATAAGGTGCTGGCGGCTGTATTGCAATCTGCCGGGCAGAAAATGACATCGGAGCAATACGCCCAGGCGGTGCAGGCTGGTCTCGTATCGTCTGAACAGGCCGCCGCGATCACCGCTGCTGTCGAACAGCAGATGGCAACCGAGGAAGTGAAGGCGCAGATTGACGCTGCCGTACAGCAGCAAATCGAACAGCTGATCCAGGATAATACAGCAGCTTATCTTTCTTCCGATGAAACCATCGCCGCCCAGCTCTCAGCCGCCCAGGCAGCTTATGAAAGCCTGACCGCTTTGAAAGCGCAGCTGGATCAAATCAACACCTTCGTGACAGGCCTCAAAACCTATACGGACGGTGTGTCCCAGGCCGCTGCTGGCGCTTCCCAGCTGCATACCGGGTTGACCCAGCTGAACGCCGGCGCTACCACTTTGTCCACCGGGGCGGCTGCTTTGTCCACCGGCGCTGCCTCGCTCTCCGAAGGCGCTGATTCCCTCTACGATGGCACCGTGGAATTGAAAGATGGCGCTGCCGCCTTGCATACGGATGGGACGCAAAAATTCAAGGATACCTTGACCGATGCCGAGAAGGAAGTGGCGGAAAAGCTGCTGCCCTACGTGACAGACGATCTGCCCAAGGCGCTGCGCATTTATGAAGAAACCCGCGACAACGCGCAAAACAGTGGCTATGACCTGCGTCCCGAAAACATGAAGACCGTAACTGTTTATATCATTCGCACGGATTTACAGTAAACTGATGACAGCAATTTTCGCCCGACCCGTTTTGAAGGAGGAAGCGGATCATGAAAAGCTATGCCACCAAACAAGCCCTCGCAAACGCCCTAAAACAGCTTTTGCAGAAAAAGCAGATCACGAAAATCACCATCAATGATATTACGGAGGCGTGCGGGATCAGCCGGATGACCTTCTACTATCACTTCAAGGATATTTATGATCTGGCGGATTGGACCTTACAGGAAGCGCTGCACGCTGCCATTGCTGAAAATCGCACGCATGATAACTGGCAGCAGGGCTTTTTGAATCTGCTGGAAGCGCTGAAAGCCCATCAATCCCTGATCCTGAACGCATACCGTGCCATTGATCGGGAGCTGGTGGAAAGGTATATGCGCCGGGAGGTGGAAGCGCTGCTGCTGCCCGTGGTAGAAGAGCAGGCTGTTGGCATCAAGATCAGCGAAAAAGGGAAGCACAGGGTGGCGATCTTTTACACGTATGCCTTCATGGGCGTTGTGATGGAATGGATCCAGCGTAATATGGCGGCGTCCCCCCAGGAGGTAGCCGCCACGACAGCGGCCATGATCTATGGCGATTTCCATAATTCTTTGGAAAACATGAGCCGGTACGAAGCGAAAAAAGCATAATCATCTTCTTTCATCAAACAGGCGGTCTTGTTCAGAATTTGAGCAAGGCCGCCTGTTTGTGTATGGTTTTTCCGATCAAAGACAGATAACATGAAACCGTAGAAACCAATTCATCAAAAGGGGTGTAGCGCCATGCATTACTTTGAAGAGCATCTGCCGTCGGAAGAAAGAAACGCCATTCCTTACCTATCCACTACCGTACAGTTTCTGGATTACATCTCCGATCATTACGGTGACAGCATCGCCCTGTCTGATCAGAATCAGGCGGTCAGTTACAGCGAGCTTGCCCTCCGTGTGTCACGCCGTCGCCATGTGCTGGAGGAGCTGCATCTGCCGCCGCGGTGCAATGTGGGCCTGTTCGATACCAACACCATCGCCGCCGTAGAATGGTTCCTAGCCTTGACGACAGCAGGATACACAGCCGTCATGCTGCCATCCGCGCTGTCCGAAGCCGTACTCATTCATACCGTGCAGCATTATGAGTTAAAAACGATCATTACAGGCCCGACCCTCATTGAAAAAACCAACAGCTTGAGTATCCCGATTGTTCCTGCGTATTTCATTGAACGAAACGGCAGTCCTTACGCCTTCGTGACGAAAAATGACTGTGCGGCCATCTTTTTTACCGGCGGCACCACCGGCACGCCCAAGGGCGTGATGCTGAATCATGGTGCCCTTATGCGGGGCGCGCTGAACGGCACCTATCGGGACGGCACGATGTTTGGCCAAACCATGGTGGCGGCTCTGCCCTTTACCCACGTATTCGGCATGGTTTTCAGTATGCTGTCCGGCCTCTATACCGGCTCCCACATGGCGGTTTGCGGGAATATGCGGGATCTGTTCAAGGAAATGGCCCGCGCAAAGCCCACCACCATGATCGCCGTACCGGGGATGGCGGAAATGATGCTGACCGTCGCGCAAAAGCGGGGCGTTCAAGCCTTGGGCGGAAGATTGAAGTTAATCATCTGCGGGGCGGCTCCGGTGCCGGAGAGGCTGATGTACAGCTTTAAGCCATACGGTATCCGTGTGCTGTCCGGCTATGGCATGACGGAAACGGCCAACCTGGTCTGCGGCAATCTGGAGCAGGAAACCCACCCGGATTCCGTCGGCAGGCAGTACCCCTGCCAGGAAGCCCGGATCGTGAACGGCGAATTGCAGGTGAAGGGCGATATGCTGTTCAGCGGCTATTGGAAGGATGAAGCGACTACCAGGGCGGCTTTTGACGGCGATTGGCTGAAAAGCGGCGATCTTGCCCGGGTCGATGAGGACGGATTTATTCACATCATTGGGCGGATCAAGAACCTGATCATCCTGGGCAACGGGGAAAACGTATCTCCGGAGGAAGTGGAAGAAGTATTTTATCGCAGCGTCTGTGTTCAGGATTGCCTTGTATCGGAAACAGAAATCGCAGGCCGCCCGGCTATCCAGTTAGAGGTGTTTCCCATTGATGATGTGACGGATGAAACTCTGGAACAGGAGATGAAACGGATCAGCGATGCCTTGCCGACCACCATGCGGCCTGCCCGCATTTTGATCCGGCACGAACCTTTTGAAAAAAGCGCCAGCCTGAAAATCATTCGGAAAAAGTGAGGGAAAAGTTATGGAACAGAAGCTGATGGAACTGCTGCTGGAAGTAGCGCCGGGCATTGATCCGAAGGAAGTGAAAATGGAGAGCAGACTGCAGGCCGATTTGGGCCTGGACTCCATGAGCGGGATGCTGCTGCTCATGGAAATAGAAGATACGTTTCAAATCGAATTGGAGGATACCGTGCGATTTGAAACGGTGGGCGACGTATGCAAATACCTTTGTAAACACAAGGCTGCGTAATCTCTGACAGAAAGACGCGGCTGTACAGAATCTTATCAAATCACCCGGTCTGCAAATAGCATTTTCAAATTCTGCCCGCTATGATAAAACCGTCGCCTGAACCAATCGACAAAAAAGGAGGAACCATCATGTATTATTCCAGCGGTAATTACGAAGCCTTTGCCCGTCCCGAAAAGCCCGAGGGCGTGGAACACAAGAGCGCTTACATCATCGGCACCGGTCTGGCGGCCCTGACCGCCGCCTGTTATCTGGTGCGGGATGCCCAAATGCCAGGCAAGCGCATCCACATCTTTGAAAAGGACCCCATCCCCGGCGGCGCCTGTGACGGGTATGAATACCCCGGCGTGGGCTACGTCATGCGGGGCGGCCGGGAAATGGACAATCACTTCGAGGTCATGTGGGATCTGTTCCGTTCCATCCCCTCCATCGAAACCGAGGGCGTCAGCGTCCTGGACGAATACTATTGGCTGAACAAGAAGGACCCCAATTTCAGCCTGTGCCGCGCTACGGAGAATAGAGGCCAGGACGCCCACACCGACGGCAAATTCGCCATAAGCGATAAAGGCGCGATGGAGATCATGCACCTGTTCTTCACCCCGGATGAAGAACTGTACAACAAGAAGATCACCGATTTCTTTGATGATGAAGTATTGAACAGCAATTTCTGGCTGTACTGGCGCACCATGTTCGCCTTTGAAAACTGGCACAGCGCCCTGGAAATGAAGCTGTACATTAAACGCTTCATTCATCATATCGGCGGCCTGCCTGATTTCAAGGCTCTGCGCTTCACCAAGTATAACCAGTATGAATCCATGATCCTGCCCATGGTGCGTTACCTGGAAAGCCATGACGTGCAGTTCCATTACAGCACGAAAGTGGTCAATGTGGAATTTGACATCAAAGCGGATGGCAGCAAGCACGCCACTTCCATCGAAGTGCTGCGCAACGACCAGCAGGATTTCATCATGCTGGCGGATGACGATTTTGTTTTCATCACCAATGGCGGCTGCGTTGAGAACTCCACCATGGGCAGCCAGAATATGCCCGCCGATTTTCGCACGGAAATCAAGGAAGGCGGCGGCTGGGATATGTGGCGGCGCATCGCGGTCCAGGACTCCTCCTTTGGCCATCCCGACAAATTCTGCTTCGATCCCGAACAGACCAACTGGATGAGCGCCACCGTGACCACCCTGGATGACCGCATCATCCCCTATATTGAGCGTATCTGCAAACGCGATCCCTTCTCCGGCGGCGTAGTCACCGGCGGGATCGTAACGGTGAAGGATTCCGGCTGGCTCATGAGCTGGACCATCAACCGCCAGCCCCAGTTCCGCAATCAGCCCAAGGATCAGTGCATGGTATGGGTATATGGCCTGTTCACCGATAAGCCCGGCAATTACATCCAAAAGCCCATGCGGGAATGCACCGGCAAGGAAATTTGCATGGAATGGCTGTACCACATCGGCGTGCCGGAGAAGGATATCCCCAAACTGGCGGAAGAAAGCGCCAACACCGTGCCCGTCATGATGCCCTACATCACCGCCTTCTTTATGCCCCGCGAAAAGGGAGACAGGCCAGATGTGGTGCCCCAGGGAGCCGTCAACTTCGCCTTCCTGGGCCAGTTTGCTGAAACCAAGCGGGATACCATCTTCACCACCGAATACTCCATGCGCACCGGCATGGAGGCCGTATATACCCTGCTGAACGTGGATCGGGGCGTACCCGAGGTTTGGGGTAGCACCTATGACATCCGCGATCTGCTGAACGCCACCGTCATGCTGCGGGATGGCCGTCCCCTCACCGATATGAAGCTGGGTATGAAGGAGAAAGCAGCTGTGCATGAATTGCTCAAGCGTATTCACGGCACCGATATTGAAAAGCTGCTGGCGGAATACCATGTGATCGGCTGATTCTGCCGCCCGCTGTCTGCGCACTTTTGCAGGCAGCGGGCCTACGCTTCAAAATACGCACAGGAGATAATCATTATGTCATCTCTGGAGGGACCAACCAAGGCATTCAGAGAGTTCTTCATGATGTGTTACCATCATCCAAAAAGTGTTACCATCGGAATTGAAAATGTTACCAGCCTCCAAAAAGTAACACATGGTAACATTGTATCAAAATTCACGTTTCTTTCCACATCACAACCCTGATCTTGATACGAGATTGGGGTTGTGACTTTTTTGGCTTTAGACCCTGATTTCAGGGCATTTCCGAAGGAGCACCGTATATGAGTAGCCCCTCTGTTGACCCTTTATAGCCTCCAAATCACCCGTCCCCCAGAGGTTACTGGTATACGGTGAACCCGCATCGTATGCCTGTAGCCGAGTATCGTATGGTAGTGACCCGGTTCCGTATACCTGTAGCCGAGTTCCGTATGGTAGTGGATTTTTCCGTATACGAGTACGTTTTTTACCGTATGGTAGTAAAAATGCGGCCTCTTGCCGCACAAAGAAAATCACGGTCTGAGCCTCACTTTGCTCTGACCGTGATTGTGATTTCGCCTCTGAAAATGAACTCCGCGCTCCCGTCTTTCTGGATGATCACCCGAGAGACCAGCAGGTTCCATGCCTGTTCATCCCAGTCTTCAAGGCGCTGCGCCTGGTCATCAAGGGCTGATAGGAACCGGCGAATACCCTTGCCTCTGGTGAGATGATCTTCTCTCTCAGCCTTCAGCCTGGTAAGTTTTTCATCAGCCGCCTTGTACCGTTCATTCAGTGTCGCAGTACGCTCATCGAATTCTTCCGTTGGCATACCGGTTACCGCTTGCTCACGAATGAGCCTGCGGTTCTGTTCGATCACACTGTCGATCTCTTTCTGAGTTGCCTCAATCTCCTGATCCAATCCAGAGGAGTCTTCAAGCTCCGTAGCCAGTCCCTCGCAGTCCATGATGGCTGATGTCCTTTCCGACATCAGTTTGTTGAATGCCTGGACAAACAGCTTCTTGATGTCTTCCTCGGTTATCGTGGGTGTGCAGCACCTTTCTCCCTGGCCGTATTTCCGATTGCAGCGCCACACGACCCTCCGGTAGGCGTCGTTGGAATTTGTATAGGACGGTTTCCAGCGTACAAAGCTCCAGTATCTGGTTTATTGAATAGGATTCCTCCGGAGGAAGGACCGTTGACTGCAATGCCACGACCTGCTCAAAGCCCTCCATGCTACGCCGGACATCCTCGCACCAAAGAGTGAGTGTATCGAAACGACCCCACGGTCTATCCAAATCAGAGCCGGCTGTATTTCCATATTGAGGATGGCTTC
>JAFUFC010000084.1 GCA_017470095.1 Clostridia bacterium
GGCTGCTCACCACCATTGCCCGGGCCGACTCCACCAAGACCCAGACCCAGGGCCTGCTGGAAATTTACCGCCGGCAGAAGCCCGGCGAGCCGCCCACCGAGGATGGCGCCAAGGCCCTGCTGCGCAGCCTGTTCTTTGATCCCAAGCGCTATGATTTGATGCGCGTGGGCCGGTATAAATTCAATAAAAAGCTGGGTCTGTACAGCCGCATTGCCGGCCACGAGGCCGCGGAAGATGTGGTCAGCCCCATCTCCGGCGAAGTGATGGTCAAGAAGGGCGAAATCATCTCCCGGGATATGGCCAGGAAGATCCAAAACGCCGGCGTGAACGTGGTATTTTTGCAGTGCGAAAACGTGGTGCACAAGGTGATCGGCAACAACTTTGCGGACGCTGCCGGCTTCCTGCCCTTCAACCCCAAGGACGCGGGCATCCTGGAAATGGTGCACCTGCCCACCCTGCTGAGCCTGATGGAAGGCGTGGCGGAGGAGGACCTGTTCCGCGTCGTTTCCGAGCATGTGCATGATCTGGTGCCCAAGCATATCATCATCGATGATATCGTGGCTTCCGTCAGCTACCTGCTGGGCCTGCCCTATGGCGTGGGCACCACCGATGATATCGACCATCTGGGCAACCGCCGCCTGCGTTCTGTGGGCGAACTGCTGCAAAACCAGGTGCGCATCGGCTTAAGCCGTCTGGAGCGCGTGGTGCGCGAGCGCATGGCCATTCAGGACGCCAATGATGTCAAGCCCGGCGAATTGATCAACATCCGCCCGGTATCCGCCGCCATCAAAGAATTTTTCGGTTCTTCCCAGCTGAGCCAGTTCATGGACCAGCCCAACCCCCTGGCCGAGCTGACCCACAAGCGCCGCCTGAGCGCCCTGGGCCCTGGCGGTTTGAACCGGGACCGGGCCGGCATGGAAGTGCGCGACGTGCACTACTCCCATTATGCCCGCATCTGCCCCATTGAAACGCCTGAAGGCCCCAACATCGGTTTGATCGGCTCCCTGGCCACTTACGCCCGCATCAACGAGTACGGCTTCATCGAAGCGCCTTACCGCTATGTGGATAAGGAAACGGGCAAAGTGACGGACCAGATCGTCTACATGACCGCCGATGAAGAGGATAATTACAAAGTTGGCCAGGCCAAGGAACCCTTGGATGCCGAAGGCCGGTTTGTGAACCAGCGCGTGGTGGTTCGCTGGCGGGATGAAACTATCGAAGTGCCCGCCAAGGAAGTCGATTATATCGATGTTTCCCCCAAGCAGGTGGTGTCCGTGGCCACGGCCATGATCCCCTTCCTGGAAAACGACGACGCCAACCGCGCCCTGATGGGCTCCAACATGCAGCGCCAGGCAGTGCCGCTGCTGGTGCCTGAAGCTCCCATCGTGGGCACCGGCATGGAATACAAGGCCGCCCATGACTCCGGCGTGGTGCTGCTGTCGAAGCACGCCGGTATCGTGGACAGTGTGGACGCTGACCAGATCGTGATCAAGGATGACCTGGGCGAAAAGCACTCCTATCGGCTGACCAAGTTTGCCCGGTCGAACCAGGGCACCTGCATCAACCAGCATCCCCGGGTTTCCTGGGGCCAGCGCATTGAAGTGGGCGATCTGCTGGCGGACGGCCCCTCCACCGAAAACGGTGAAATCGGCCTGGGCCGCAACATGCTCATCGGCTTCATGACCTGGGAAGGCTACAACTACGAAGACGCCGTCCTGATCAGCGAACGGCTGGTGAAGGAAGATAAATACACTTCCATCCATATTGAAGAATACGAATCCGAAGCCCGGGAAACCAAGCTGGGTCCGGAAGAAATCACCCGGGATATTCCCAACGTGGGCGAGGACGCCATTAAGGACCTGGACGAGAACGGCATCATCCGCATTGGCGCGGAAGTGCGCTCCGGCGACATCTTGGTGGGTAAAGTGACCCCCAAGGGCGAAACTGAGCTGACTGCGGAAGAACGGCTTTTGCGGGCCATCTTCGGCGAAAAGGCCCGGGAAGTGCGCGATACTTCCCTGAAGGTGCCCCACGGCGAAGGCGGCATCATCGTGGACGTGAAGATTTTCACCCGGGAAAACAAGGATGAACTGTCCCCCGGCGTCAATGAAATGGTGCGCGTGTACATCGCCCAGAAGCGTAAGATCTCCGTGGGCGACAAGATGTCCGGCCGCCACGGCAACAAGGGCGTTGTGTCCCGCATTTTGCGGGAAGAGGATATGCCCTTCCTGCCCGACGGCACTCCGCTGGATATCGTTTTGAACCCCCTGGGCGTGCCTTCCCGTATGAACATTGGTCAGGTGCTGGAAGTGCACTTGGGCATCGCCGCCCGGACCTTGGGCTGGCATATCGCTACCCCCGTGTTTGACGGCGCTACCAAGGAAGACATTGAAGAATGTCTGGTGAAGGCCGGTTTGCGGCCCGACGGCAAGACCATCCTCTATGATGGCCGTACCGGCGACGCCTTTGAAAACCCCGTCACCGTGGGCATCATGTACTTCTTAAAGCTGCACCATTTGGTGGACGATAAGATGCATGCCCGCTCCACCGGCCCCTACTCCCTGGTTACTCAGCAGCCTCTGGGCGGCAAGGCCCAGTTTGGCGGCCAGCGCTTTGGTGAAATGGAAGTGTGGGCCCTGGAAGCCTACGGCGCCGCCAACACGCTGCAGGAGATCCTGACCGTGAAATCCGACGACGTGGTGGGCCGCGTCAAGACCTACGAAGCCATCGTGAAGGGCCAAAACATCCCCACCCCCGGGGTGCCTGAATCCTTCAAGGTGCTCATTAAGGAATTGCAGGCCCTGGCGCTGGATATCCGGGTGCTGAATGAAGCGCATCAGGAAATTGAGATCCGCGAACTGGAAGACGATGACGACGATATGAACGATTCGCTGCCTGCCGGCCGCGAACCCCTGCCCGAGGATGATTTCAACGCCAATACCGACGTTGCGTTGCCGGAAGGCGATGAAATCGACCTGGACGATGATATCAGCCTGGATGACGATTTCGCCGATTTTGAGGTGGACGACGTGCTGGATGATATCAAGCTGGACGACGACGATATCGAATAACCTGTATCGGCCAAAGCGGAGGGAGAAAAACATTCATGTTTGAACAAACGAATATCGATTCCATCCAGATCGGCATGGCGTCCTCGGAGCAAATTCTGGCCTGGTCCTACGGCGAGGTGAGCAAGCCCGAGACCATCAATTACCGCACCCTGAAGCCGGAGCGGGACGGTTTGTACTGCGAGCGCATCTTTGGGCCGCAGAAGGACTGGGAATGCTCCTGCGGAAAATATAAGCGCGTCAAATTCAAGGACAAGGAAAAGGTCTGCGATAAGTGCGGCGTGCAGATTACCCGGGCCAAAGTGCGCCGGGAGCGCATGGGCCATATCCAATTGGCCGCGCCCGTCAGCCATATCTGGTATTTTAAGGGCATTCCTTCCCGGATGGGCATGCTGCTGGATGTGAGCCCCCGGGCGCTGGAAAAAGTGCTGTATTTCGCTTCCTATATCGTGCTGGATCCCGGTAACGAGGCCGCCACGAAGGTGAGCCGGAATGAGCTGGTGTCTGATTCGAAATACCGCTCCATCATGGCCATGCCCGAGGAGGAGCGCGGCTCCTTCAAGGCCGGCATTGGCGCCGAAGCGGTGAAGGAAATGCTGCTGGCGCTGGACCTGGACGCCCTGAGCGTTAGCCTGAAAAAAGAAATTGCCGATCTGATCGAAAAAGAAAGAGATCGGGAAGTGGAAGGCCAAAAGCGCACCCACGCCATCAAGCGGCTGGAAGTGGTGGAGGCTTTCCGCCTGAGCAAAAACCGCCCTGAATGGATGATCATGGACGTGATCCCCGTCATTCCCCCGGATCTGCGCCCCATGGTGCAATTGGACGGCGGCCGGTTTGCTACTTCGGACCTGAACGATCTGTACCGCCGCGTGATCAACCGCAACAACCGCCTGAAGCGGATGCTGGAACTGGGCACCCCCGATATCATCGTGCGCAATGAAAAGCGCATGTTGCAGGAAGCCGTGGACGCTCTGATTGACAACGGCCGCCGCGGCCGCCCCGTCACCGGCCCCGGCAACCGGCCCCTCAAATCCCTGAGCGATTTGCTCCGGGGCAAGCAGGGCCGCTTCCGTCAGAACCTGCTGGGCAAGCGCGTGGACTATTCCGGCCGTTCCGTTATTGTGGTCGGCCCCGAACTGAAATTGTATCAGTGCGGTTTGCCCAAGGATATGGCGCTGGAATTGTTCAAGCCCTTTGTGATGGAAAAGCTGGTTTCCCAGAAACTGGCTCATAACGTCAAATCCGCCAAGCGCATGGTGGAAAAGGTGAAGCCCGAGGTGTGGGATATCCTGGAAGGCGTGATCAAGGAACATCCGGTGCTCCTGAACCGTGCCCCCACGCTGCACCGCCTGGGCATCCAGGCCTTCGAGCCCATCCTGGTGGAAGGCAAGGCCATCCGGCTGCATCCCCTGGCCTGCACCGCCTATAACGCTGACTTTGACGGCGACCAGATGGCTGTGCACGTGCCCCTGTCGATGGAAGCCCAGGCTGAGGCCCGGTACCTGATGCTGTGCGCCAACAACATCATGAAGCCCCAGGACGGCATGCCCGTTATCAGCCCCACCCAGGACATGATCATCGGCTGCCACTACCTGACCATCATGCGGGAGGACTCCCAGGGCGCGGGCCGCGTCTTCGCCTCTCCCGATGAAGCCATGATGGCTTACCAGTGCAAGCAGATCGCCCTGCAGGCGCCTATCAAGGTGCGCATTGAGCGCGCGTTTGAGGGCGTCACCGAACGCCGGGTGATCGATACCACCCTGGGCCGGCTGATCTTCAACGAAGTGATTCCGCAGGATCTGGGTTTCCAGCCCCGGACCAGCTTGGACGATATGTTCGCCCTGGAAATCGACCATGACGTGGTTAAGAAGGACTTTGGCAAGATCATTGAGCGCTGCTTCCGTGTCCACGGCGAAAGCCAGACCGCGGCCATGCTGGACGCTATCAAGAATTTGGGCTACAAGTATTCCACCCGCGGCGCCATCACGGTGTCCGTCGGCGATATCATCGTGCCTGCCGAAAAGCAGACATGGCTCAAGGAAACTGACGATCTGGTGGCATCCATTAACCGCAAGTACCGCCGCGGCGCTATGAGCGAGGATGAACGCTATCGCATGGTCATCGCCGCCTGGCAGAACACTACCAACCGGCTGAAGAACCGCGTGATGGAAGTGCTGCCCCCCTACAACCCCATCAGCATGATGGTTGGCTCCGGCGCCCGCGGCAGCGCGGGCCAGGTATCCCAGTTGGCCGGCATGCGCGGCCTGATGGCTTCTCCTTCCGGTCGTGCCATCGAAGTGCCCATCCGCGCCAACTTCCGCGAAGGCTTGAACGTGCTGGAGTTCTTCATGTCTTCCCACGGTAGCCGCAAATCCCTGTCCGATACCGCTTTGCGTACCGCTGACTCTGGTTACCTGACCCGCCGTCTGGTGGACGTGGCCCAGGAGGTCATCGTCCGGGAGATCGACTGCTTCGAGAGCCGGGGCGAAAAGGTGCGCGGCATCACCGTACAGCCCATCGGCGAAATCGAGGGCATTGATGACCGCACCCGGGGCCGCTACGCCGCCGAGGATGTGTATCATCCCATCACTGGTGAACTGCTGGTGCACGTCAATGAACTGATCGACTTTGACAAGGCCCAGCAGATCAAGAAAGCTGGCATCACCAAGATGAATGTGCGCAGCGTGCTCTCCTGCCACTGCGAACAGGGCGTGTGCGCCCGCTGCTACGGCATGAACCTGGCCCATGGCGGCAACGTCGATATCGGCGAAGCCGTGGGCATCATCGCCGCCCAGTCCATCGGTGAGCCCGGCACTCAGCTGACCATGCGTACCTTCCACTCCGGCGGCGTTGCTTCCGACCCCGAAGATATCACCCAGGGTCTTCCCCGCGTGGAAGAGCTGTTTGAGGCCCGCAAGCCCAAGCGTGACGCTACCCTGGCCGAAATCGACGGTAAGGTGACCATCGCCGAGAACAAGAAGAAGCAGGAAATCATCGTTACCAGTGAAACCGACGCCAGCGTGAAAAAGGTTTACCAGATTCACTACGGTGCGCGGCTGAAGGTGCACGATGGCGATGTGGTGGCTGCCGGCGACGAATTAATCGAAGGTTCCATCAATCCCCACGATCTGCTGCGTATCGTAGGCGTCCGCGCCGTGCAGGAATACCTGCTCAAAGAAGTGCTGTCTGCCTACTATTCCTCCGGTATCAAGATCGCTGATAAGCATATCGAGGTCATCGTGCGTCAGATGCTGCGCAAGGTGCGCGTGGAAGACGCGGGCGATACCGAGCTGCTGCCCGGCGGACTGGTGGATATGTTCGAATTCGACCAGGCCAACAAAAAGACCATCGAGGAAGGCGGCCGGCCCGCCATCGCCAAGCGCATTCTGCTGGGCATCACGAAGGCTTCTCTGGCCACCGATTCCTTCCTTTCCGCCGCGTCCTTCCAGGAAACCACCCGTGTGCTCACCGAAGCCGCTATCAAGGGCAAGGTGGACCCGCTGCTGGGCCGGAAAGAAAACGTCATTATCGGCAAGCTGATTCCCGCCGGTACCGGCCTGAAGCGCTACAAGAATATCGAGCTCCAGGAAACCTACTGATGCTTGCGGACAGCTGTCCGTGCTCTACAAAAGAAAGACCATGTCGGGCAAACCCGGCATGGTCTTTTGCGTTGGAAAAAGAAGCCCAGGGGCTTTCGCGGCTCCTGGGTACAATTTGGCATGGGCACACAGCGGGCGGATGATATCTGCCCCTACACGGTATGGAAGTGGCATTTGGCTTGTTGATTTTTTGCAGCTTGCTTTACCCAAGCTTCTTTTCATGCGCCAACCCCAAGCGGTTTCTTTGGTTCTTTCTTTGACGCAAAGAAAGAACAGAGTCCTCTCTTCTCACTTATTCCCGTCTTCCCGTACGGCCAGGATCTTGGGTTGCCAGATATCCTGGGTGCGCATCCGCTTGTCGATCAGGCGCAGCACGAACCAGCTCAGCCCCATGCACAGAATGCCTGTCACGGCGGCCAGGGCCTCCTGGGAGAAAAGGGCCATGCCCAGGGCGATGCCAGCCAGCAGCATGATCAGGGGAATCACGTAGGCCAGCACGGAAGCTTTGAGCACCTGTTTTTCAGGCATGTCCACATCCACCCAGCTGCCGATGGGGGCAACGCCGGGGATGGTGACCAGGGATTCATGCACTTCGCCGCAGGCCTTGCAATGGGCGCAGGCTTCGGGCCGTTCAAAACAAACCTCCAATAAACCGTTGGCGGCGGAAACCACCTTGCCAGTACGCATCATAAGCGCGTCCTCCTTTTTTACAGCACGATTGATGCTTGAAACGATCTTGTGGGATGCACCGGCGAACAGCGCCGGTTGCTTCGCCATTATAACATAAATCGCACTGATTTAATAGGCGGAAACGCGAATATTTTCGGCAGGAATGGCAGCAATTTCCTGGGCCAGCGCAACGATCAGGGCGGCGTCCGCTTCCTGTAGGCTGCGGCCGGACAGCACGGTCACGCTGCTGCCGCGGCATACGCACAGGGCGTCCTCATATCCCCGGGCGATGAGGACCGCTTCCAGGGCCAGTTCCGTTTCGCTGTCAGCGGTCATTTGCCGCAATTGCTCCTCTGAAAGCGCACGAAGCTCTGGAGTGGTTTGTTCGCTGGCAGCCAGGGCCAGCAGGGCGGCTTGCTCCTGCTGCCGCTCGGTTTCCCGGTGCTGGCGGTAAGCGTCGATGGGCCGGGCAGTGGGCAGGGCCGTGACGGCAGTGATAGGCGGCAGGGCGGATGCTGTTTCTTCCCGGGCGCCGTCGGCCCGGAAGAGGGTCAAGGTCAGGGCCGCTGCCACGGTGAGCAGCATCAGCGCGTTCAAAATTCGGTCTTTCATGGGCTCTCCTCCATGGGAAATACCTCCACCTGTTGGGCGCTTAGGCCCAGCAGCGTTTGGGCGGCCCGCTGCAATTGCAGCCGCACAGCGATATCCCCGGCACCCTGGGCCACTATCACCGCGCCCACCGGGGTCTTGCCGCCGCTGCCAGTGCCAAATGCTGCCGCCTCCTGGGCATAGTATACCGCCACCCGGGTCTGCCCGGCCCCGGCGATGCGGGACAGGGTTTGGCTGATACGGCTTTCTTCTTCGGTCATAGCGGTGGTCTGGCCGGGGCTTACACTCATCAGCAGCGCTGCCAGGGCGCAGCAAAGCACCGCCAACAGCCAGGGCCCCATTTTTAAGGCCTTGATTTTGTCGAGCCACCGGGTCATGGCAGCCTCCGCAGCAGCTGAAGAGCTGTTTTGAGCATGCACAGCAGTGTCAGCAGCCCGGCGCCCAGGTCGGCATATTGTCGTCCATCGCCCTCCGGCAGGGCCAAATCGGTCACCAGCCGCATCAGGCATAGGCCCGTCAGGGTACGCAGAAATTCACTCATCGCAGCATCACCGTCAAATTGCCCACTACCAGCATCTGGGCCACCAGCAACAGGAACATGGCCCCCACGGACAGCTGGATGATGAACAAAAGCATCAATACATCGGCAAAATCCCGGATACAGGCGCTGACCCGGCTGTCGGACAAAGGCTCCAGCAGGGCGGCGCACGCCCGGTACAGGATCACGGCCGCCAGGGTTTGGATCAGCGGCACAGCGGCCAGGGACAAAAGCAGCAGCAGGCCCGTTAGGCCCAGGGCATTTTTGATCAGCAGCGACGCGCCCACCAGCGTGTCCATGGTGTCGGCAAACATGCCGCCCACCACCGGCACCAGGTTATCAATGGCGTATTTGGCGGTGCGCAGAGAAATGCCGTCCGCCGCCGCCGCGCCCAGGGATTGAAGGGTGGTTACGGACATGAACACCGTGAAGGCGATGCCCAGCGTCCATGCCGCGGCGGAACGGAGAAAGGATGCTAAGTGGCCGATGCGCATCTTTTCGGACAGGTGGTTCAATATGGCGGTGACCCCGGCGGCCATCGACAGCGGCAGCGTGACCGAATGGACCAGCGCCGTCATGGTGCCGCAGGCGGCCACCACCGCGGGCTGAAAAAAAGCCGACGCCGCCGTGCCGCCTACCGCCGCCAGCAGCGTCAGCAGCAGGGGAAACAGGGATTGCATCAGGTCGGCCATATGGGAAACGGCCTGCCGGGCCAAGGCCATGTGTTCCCCCAGGTCTGCCGCCATGCAGCCCGAAAGCAGCAGAAAGCAGGCGGCGCTGACCGCTTCGCCCAGCGCGGCCCGGGCAAAGGCCGAACGCATCTTTTGCAGCACGCCGCAGAAGATGGCGGGCACCAGCAGCCGGGTCAATCGCCACAAGCTGCTATGCAGGGTGCTGAGCAGCTGATGTGCCAGGGAACGCAGCAGCGTGTCCCCATCGATGGCCGCTTCCCCCCGGGCCAGGCGCAGCAGGAGGTCCTGCAAGCTTTCTCCCTCCGGAAAGGCCCGGTCATAGGCTGCCTGCCAGTCGGCCAAGGGCAGGGTGGCCAGGGTATCTTCCAGGGCTTGATTCAGCTGTTCCCCCAGGGCGGGCAGGGGCAAAAGGAGCAGCAGCAGCGCCCAGACGAGCCATTTTTTCATGGCGCCAAGGACAGGGCCAGCTGGCCAATTTCGCTGATCAGGGGCAGGGTTTGCAGCATGAGCAGCATTTTGCCGCACAGGGCGGCCCGGGCGGCCAGGCCCTCCTCCCCGGCATCCTTGCAGGTTTGGACGGCGAATTCCGTCACATAGGCCATGCCGATCATTTTGATCAGCAGCTGCGCCGTGCCCTGGCCCACGCCTGCCTGCCGGGACAGGGCCGCGATAGCTTCCACCGCGGGCCGCAGCTGGGTGAGGGCGAAGAAAAACAGCATTACGCCTCCGGCCAGGGCCACGGCGGCCCCCGCCTGCCGGTGCAATGCCCGGAGGGTGAAGGCCGATCCTGCCGCCAGCACCGCAAAGAGCGCCACGCGCAGCGCGTCGTTCATGTGAGATGGAACAGGGCCTGTACCTGACCCAGCACATCCCCGGCCAGGGATAGCACCATCAACAGCACCGTCAGGATGCCCGCCACCGTGGCCAGAGCGGCAATATCCTCTCGGCCCGCCCGGGTGAGCACTTGGCAGATCACGGTGACCAGCAAGCCGATACCGGCAATTTTCAGCAGCACATCGATTTGCATGGCAATTCTCCTAACACATGAGGATGAACAGCGCCGCCCCGCCCAGCCAGCCCAGGCGGGCGTACAGGCGGCCGTTGGTTTCCCGTTTTGCTCGGCTGGCCGCCGCGATGGCCGCCCATTGGCTTTGGGCGGTGTGCAGCGCCCGGAGCTGGGCGGCGGGGCTGGGAGTCCAGAGGGAACGGAGCAGGGTGGCCAATGTGTCCCGTTCCGAGGGGTCGAGCAAGTCTTCCCAGGGCAGGGCGGCCAGCCATTCTTCCGGGCCCAGAGCCGGACCGGCGCGCAGCATGTCCGCCGCCGTTTGCAAAAGCGGCAGCTGATGGTTTCCGCCTGTTTCCAGCACCTGCGGCAGGCTGTCCCCCCGGTCGAGGGCGTCCTCCATCCGTAGGAGCGCCGCCGACCAGGCCTGGATCAGCCGGTCCTTTTCCGCCGTCCGGCGGGCAAACAAGCCCCCCAGAGCCACGCAGGCCCCGGCGGACATCAGGGCGAATCCTCCTTGCATGTCGCATCCTCCTGGGTCAAAACTTGGGGCGCTTTTTCTGGCGCGGTGAGCAGCACGAACACATCAAACAGCGGCAGCAGCCCATCCATGCCGCGCCAGCGAACGTCATCCACGCTCCTGCCATGGAGGGTGGCCAGCACCCGCACGCCGCATTGAGCAGCTTCGCCCAGAGCAGCGGCGTCTCCCGGGCCGCCCAGCTCGTCGGTGGCGATGACTTGGGGGGCCATGGACCGGATTAGCAGCGGCAGGGCCCGGGCTTTATCGAGGCCCGTAACCACGTCGCATTGGGGTCCTACGTCCAGCAGGGGCTGCCCATCCCGGCAGGCGGCGATTTCGCCTCGCTCATCCGCCACTGCCGTTTGGTATCCATCCAGGCCGTGCAGGCGCGTCAAATCCCGCAGCAGGGTGGTTTTGCCGCTGCCCGGCGGGCCTATGATCAGGCAGCTTTTGCCCCGCACCGCTTGATAGATGCCAGCGCCTGCGCCCGGGCACTGATGGCACAGCCGCACGCACAGGCTGGTGATTTCCCTGAGCCGCCCCTTCTCGTCCATTTCCCCGCACACGCCCAGCCGGTGACCGCCGGGCAGGGGCAGAAAGCCTCGGCTCAGCGCTTCCTGGTGGGCCGCCAAACTGTGGCCGGACAGGGCTTGGGCCGCCCGGAGAATGTCCGCCGGGGTTAGGATGTGCTGTCCCCTCCACAAGCCTTCCGGCAACAAGGCCGTTACCGGCTGACCCGGCCTCAGGCGCACTTCCCGGGCTGGGCGCAGGTCGGTGGTGCGCAGCTCCGCCGCGCCGGGTACAATCAACTGCCAGTCCATGTCCATGGTTCAACGTATGTGTGTTTTCACAGGAATATACCAAAAGAAAAAAGCCAGCAATCACTGACTTTTTTCGACGGTTTCTTAATATTACACCGCGTGCTTGACCCGGTCGTGCTCCTCGGCGCGCTTGGCGTTGTTAAACCGGTCCAGGGTGCCCACCAGATAACCGGTGATGCGCCGGATGCGGTGGAAGGGCGCGTTGCCGAAATCATAGTTCAATTCCACGTATTCGCCGTCGACTTTAATGTCGATGGCCTGGGGCCGGGCGCCGTATTTTTCCTGGGCACGGGTGATATAAGCCTGAATTTCTTCCTGAGGCAGTTCGCCTCCGGTTACTCGCACTTGACAATCCATGGTGGCACACCATCCTTTCTGACTGTATTATACCACTATCCATGGGGGATGAAACAGGAAATCAAAAATTTTTTTGCATAGCTTTCCTTTCATACGCCAATTGCGCCGCCACATGCTCCAGCCCCTGCTTGTGCAGGCGGTATATCTGGCGCTCGTCGTAATGAAGGTTCATGGCGATGCGGAAAAAGGGGAGCTCTTGGATGTAGTGGGCTTCCATTACGGTGCGGCATAGATCGTTCGGCACCCGGCGGAGCATATCGCCAATGCGCTTTTGCTGCTTGAGCAGGGCACTGTAATCGGTGAGCACGTCCTGCTCCAGCTCCCGGATGACCCGGGGATCGGCGCCCGGCATTCGTTTGGCTTTTTCCCGGAGCTGATCCAGCTGGGCCAGCTTCAGGGCGATCTGGGCGTCGATATGCAGGCAAGCGGAGAGCAAATTCCGGGCGTCGCACCGGCCTTGGGCGGAATGGGCATACTGGAGGATCTCTTCCGGAGTCATGCGTCCTCCTTCCGCTCAAAGAGCACTTCGATGGGCATATCGCAGCCCAAGGCACTGCGGATGCGCAATGCGTCGGCCAGGCGGATGCTGCCCTCGCCCCGCAGCTTCCGGCGCAGGGTTGGGTAACTCATGCCCGTTTTCTGGCTCAGGGTGCGGCAGTCCATGCCCCGCAGATACATTTGAATCATCACTTGGGTGTACACGCTGGCGTTTTTCATGGGATGTGATCCTCCTTTGATATAAATAAGAACTTATGTTCGCGTTTGCGGATTCAGTATACCGCCGTTTGCCTAAAAAGTCAACGGGCAGGAGAAGAATGCCAGGTAATATTTCCCATTCATGATGATTTGTGATCATGATGATCATTTTTTGTCGCTGCGGCGGAGAGGGGGGTGGAAAAAGAAGATTTTTTGAAATGTTTGCGGATAAAAATAGCGGAAGCGCATGCGTTTGGTTCGGGCGGATGATATCCGCCCCTACATTGTACGGATGCGCGACAGCGCAGACGTGCAAACCCTATACGAAGAATAAAAATCTTTGAGCTCGGCCCGAAAAGGCTAAGTCGCAAGGCAATTCTTCGCGCTCGGCCCGAAGGGACGAGAAAGCGGCACACAAGAAATTTACTTAAGATGCGCGGATGCGCCGCCAGGCGCAGACGTGCGAAGCAACTCGAAAGCGGCACACAAGAAATTTACTTAAGCAGCACGGGCAAGCACCGAAGGGGTCGCAGGCCGTGCGAAACCCTACACGAAGCCAACATCCTACCCGCTCGGCCCGAAGGGACGAGAAAGGGGCACACAAGAAATTTACTTAAGCAGCACGGGCAAGCACCGAAGGGGTCGCAGGCCGTGCGAAGATACTCTTTTGGGGCTTAACAAATTGCGCAACCTATGGTATAATAATAATGGTAACCTATTTTTGCTTCGCTTTGCGCACAAGGAGGAACGGGCCGGATGGATGCCTATAAACTGCTCATTACGGGCGGTGCGCCGCTGATTGGGGAAACCTATGTTTCTGGCGGTAAAAACACATCGGTGGCGGTCATTTCGGCCACGCTGCTCAGCGATGAACCCTGCACCCTCGAAAATTTGCCGGACATTGAGGATGTGCATGTGCTGATCGATATCATGCGGGAATTAGGCGCTCGGGTGGACTTTGATCCTGCGGCCAGGCGCATGACGGTGGATCCCCGCTCTTTGAATTCTTATCGGGTGCCGTATCGGCAGAGCCAGCGGATGCGGGCCAGCTATTATATGCTGGGCGCGCTGCTGGGCCGCTGCGGCCAGGCGGAGGTGGGCTATCCCGGGGGCTGCTCCATCGGGGCGCGGCCCGTTGACCAGCATCTGAAGGCCTTCCGGGCCATGGGCGCGGAGGTGGAGGAGCGGGGAGCCATTATTTCCGCCAAGGGCGAGTTGACCGGCGCGCCGGTGTATTTCGACCGCATTACCGTGGGCGGCACCATCAATGCCATGCTGGCCGCCGCTAAAGCGGAGGGCACCACCATCCTCTATAACGCCGCCAAGGAGCCCCATGTGGTGGACCTGGCCAACTTTCTCAACTCCATGGGCTGCCGGGTTCGCGGCGCTGGGACGGATACTGTGCGCGTCACCGGCAAAAAATACCTGCATGGCAGCGTGTACACGGTGATCCCTGATCAGATCGAAACGGGCACGCTGATGATCGCTGCCGCGGCCACCAGGGGCGATGTGATCATTCGGGGCTGCATTCCGGCGCACATGGAATCGCTGACGGCCAAGCTGCTGGAAATGGGCGTAGCGGTGAGCGATATGGACGACGCCATCCGGGTGCGCACCGTGCGGGGGCACCGGGCGGTGAACATCAAAACCCAGGAATACCCCGGCTTCCCCACCGATTTGCAGCAGCCCATGAGCGCATTGCTTACCCGGGCCAACGGGGATTCCGTGGTGATTGAAACGATTTTTGAATCCCGCTTCAAGCATCTCAACGAAATGCAGCGTATGGGCGCCCATGTGCGTATTCTGGACCAGACCGCCCTGATCGAGGGCGTGCCGGAATTGTACGGCGCGCCGGTGACGGCTACGGACCTGCGGGCCGGGGCGGCGCTGGTGATTGCTGGGCTGATGGCCAAGGGCACCACCGAAATTTACGAGCCCGGGTATATCGAGCGGGGCTATGAGCATATTGAAGAAAAGCTGCGGGCCCTGGGGGCGGATATCCGCCGGGAACCTGTGGAGGCTGCTTCGTCTCCGCTGTAAAGGGAGATTGGGAAGGAGTATATTCATTGAACGCGTTTGAAGTGCTGGGCCTGTCTGTGGATGCCGACCAGCAGCAGGTGCATCAGGCGTACCGCACCCGGGTGAAGGCCTGCCATCCCGATCAATTTGTGGACCGGGAGGAGCAGAAAAAAGCCCAGGAGGAATTGATCCGCCTGAATTTGGCCTATGAAGAGGCCCTGAAGCTGTCCGCCGGACGGCAGGTGGGCTATCATACGGTGCCGGGGGAGCAAGCCAAGGCCATCGCCAGGAAGCTGCTGGAGCAGGGACGGTATGAATCGGCCCTGCTGCAATTGGGCCGGGCCGAAACCAAGGATGACGAATGGTATTACATCCAGGGCCAATTGATGATGGATATGCATCAGTTCGTATCCGCCCATCAATCCTTCCGGGAGGCTGTGCGCCTGGCTCCGGACAATAACGAGTACCGCCGGGGCGCGCTGGAAGCGGCGCTGGCGGTGAAAAAACATCAAAAGCTGCCCTACCGGGTGATGGACTGGGCGGACGGCATTCTGCATCCGCGGAAAAAGATGTGACGGATTCCATCAAAGCCTGCTTGGGCGGCTTTGATGGGCGGCGTCTATTGCTTGAAACATCGTAATGACCGGAAAGATCACCTGAGAAAGAGGCATCTGAGCATGAACCTGCCCAATAAACTGACCCTGCTTCGGGTCATCCTGATCCCGGTGTGCCTGCTTTTGTGGGCGCTGGGGCAGCCGGTATTGGCGGCGGTGGTGTTCGCCCTGGCGGCGGCCACCGATTTTTTGGATGGCTATATCGCCCGGAAAAACAATATCATCACCACCTTCGGCAAGTTTGCCGATCCGGTGGCTGATAAAATTCTGGTGTTGACCGCCATGATCTTCCTGTGCGCCGACGGCGTTCTGCCCGCCTGGGCGGTGTGCATCGTGGCGGCCCGGGAATTGATGGTGGATGGGCTGCGGCTGGTGGCCGTGGGCAAAGGCAATGTGATTGCCGCCGGCTGGCTGGGCAAAATCAAAACCAACCTGCAATTCGCCTGCATCCTGTGCGGCATGCTGCTGCCCCAGGGCCATGGGGTTGTGGCGGTGCTGACGGTGCTGATGGCCGCCATGACCGTGTGGAGCGGCGTGAATTATTTCCTGGGCGCAAAGAACGTATTTCAAGAGGACAAGCTGTAACGGCAAACCGGGTGAAACAACAGCAAGAGGAGAATGAAAACCATGGCGAAGGCAAAAGAAAGCAAAAAAGAAGTGAAGATGGATACCACGCAACAGGAAAAAATGAAAGCGCTGGAAGCCACCCTGAGCAGTATTGAAAAGGAATTTGGCAAGGGCACCGTGATGAAGTTGGGCGATAAAACCACCATGCAGGTGGAAGCTGTGCCCACCGGATGCCTGGATTTGGATATGGCCCTGGGCGTGGGCGGCATTCCCCGGGGGCGCATTGTGGAGGTGTTCGGCCCCGAATCCTCCGGTAAAACCACAGTGGCCCTGCACGTGGTGGCCCAGGTGCAGAAGATGGGCGGCGCGGCGGCCTTTATCGATGCCGAGCACGCTTTGGACCCCGCTTATGCCAAGAACCTGGGCGTGAATATCGACGAACTGTATGTCAGCCAGCCCAACTGCGGCGAGGATGCCCTGGAAATTGCCGAGGCCCTGCTGCGCTCCGGCGCCATCGATATCGTGGTTATCGACTCGGTGGCCGCCTTGGTGCCTCGGGCCGAAATCGACGGTGAAATGGGCGATTCCTTCGTGGGCATCCAGGCCCGATTGATGAGCCAGGCCATGCGCAAGCTGACCGGCGTGGTGGCCAAGACCAACGCCATCGCCCTGTTCATCAACCAGATCCGTGAAAAAGTGGGCGTTATGTACGGCAACCCCGAAACCACCCCCGGCGGTCGGGCCCTGAAATTCTACGCTTCCGTGCGCCTGGACGTGCGCCGGGGCGAGCAGCTGAAAAATGGCAGCGAGGTTATCGGCAACCGCACCAAGGTGAAAGTGGTCAAAAACAAGGTGGCTCCGCCCTTCCGCTCCTGCGAATTCGACCTGATCTACGGCCAGGGCATCAGCCGGGAAGGCAGCTTGCTGGATATGGCCGTGGCCAAGGACATCATTCAAAAGAGCGGCGCCTGGTTCTCCTACAACGACCAGCGCATCGGCCAAGGCCGGGACAACACCCGCGTGTATTTGAAGGAGCATCCCGAAGTGGCCGACGAGATTGAGGCCCTCATCCGGCAGCAGATGAACGCTGCCGCCGTGCCCGCCGTGGATGAAAACGATATTCCTGAAATGGATGTGGACGCGGAAGAAAATGACGAAGCCTGAAAAGAAAATGGACGATTGCAACCTGTGCCGGATTGAACTGGAGCGTGTGGGCGTGACGGCGGGCAGCGATGTGCTGCTGTCCGACGTCAGTTTCCACATCCACTGCGGCCAGCTGACCGCCCTGGTGGGGCCCAATGGCGCGGGCAAAACTACCCTGATTCAGGCCATCCTGGGCCAGCGGCCCCACACGGGGCGCATCCGCCATGTGGACGCCAACGGGCACGATTTTCCCGCTCCTCGCATCGGCTATGTGCCCCAGCAATTGCCCTTTGACCGGGAAATGCCCCTGACGGTATGCGATTTGATGGGGGCAGCGTATACGAAGCGGCCGGTGTGGCTGGGCGAAAGCAAAGCCGTGCGACAGAAAGTGCATAAGGCGCTGGAGGAAACCCAGGCAGCTCGGCTGATTGATAAGCGGTTGGGGGCGCTGAGCGGCGGCGAATTGCAGCGGGTGCTGCTGGCCATGGCGCTTACCCCGGTGCCAGACCTACTGGTGCTGGATGAGCCGGTCTCCGGCGTGGATCAAAACGGCCTTTCCCTGTTTTTGCAGACCGTGTCCGCCCTGCGCGACACCCACCATATGGCCATCCTGATGGTAAGCCACGATTGGGATTTGGTGCGGAAATACGCCGATTATGTGGTGCTGGTGCAGCAAAAGGTGCTGCGTTCCGGCACGCCCCAGGAAGTGTTCTCCTCCCCGGAGTTCGACCGGGTGTTTCCCGGCGCCATCAACCGTGGCTGGGAAAAGGACGCCAGCGCCGGCGTGCCCTTCATACCGTCCAATTCCTGAAAATAATACCCTGTCAGGGGCTTCGCAGCCCCTAAAATCCTGCGGCAAGGGATTTTATCCCTTGTATTCCTTCCGGCAATATTGCAAGTAAAAAACGAACAATTTCCGCCGGGTTGGCAAATAAAATCAAGTAAGCTCCTGGGCAAGAAAAAATACAAGAATGGCCAGGAGCGCACGTTTTCTCCTGGCAATTTCCTTATTTCCACGGGGTGCCCCAGGCCAGCTTTGCCGGCCGCCCAGGAGCGACGAAAGCTAACTTTGGATGGGCCCCAACAGAACCATTCGTGCCTATACAGAAATGAGGAATCCCTGTTGTCCACCATTTATAGCATCATGGATGCGATTCTGCCTTTTGAATGCTTCCGACTGAGCTTTATGAAAAACGCCCTGCTGGCGCTGCTGCTGCTCACGCCCTTGCTGGCCTTGCTTGGCACCATGGCGGTGAACCGGCGGATGGCGTTTTTTTCTGATGCCTTGGGCCATTCTGCCCTGGCCGGTGTGGGCCTGGGCTTGCTGCTGGGCGTGCAGAGCGACTTGATTAGCATGATCGTGTTCGGCGTGGTTTGGGCCATCATGATTTCCCGCATCAACCGCACCGGCGGCGCGTCGGCGGACACCATCATCAGCGTGTTTTCCTCCACCGGCATTGCCGTGGGCCTGCTGATCCTCAGCCGCAATGGCAGCTTTGCCAAGTATTCCTCCCTGCTGGCTGGGGATGTGCTGTCCGTGCAGCCCAGCGATCTGCTTTGGCTGCTGATCGCCCTGCCATTGGGCATTGCTGCTTGGGCGCTTTTGTACAATCAACTGCTATTGACGGCGGTGAACCCGGCCTTGGCCCAGAGCCGCCGGGTCAATACGAAGTGGATCGAATACGCTTTTGCGTCCCTGTTGGCTGTGGCTGTGATGCTGAGCATCAAGTGGGTAGGCGTGCTGCTGATCAACGCTTTGCTGATCCTGCCTGCCGCCGCCGCTCGGAACATCAGCCGCACCGCCCGTCAGCATGCCATTTACAGCGTGCTGATCGGCCTGTTTTCCGGCGTGGCCGGGCTGATTGCCGCCTATTTGCTGGATACCGGCGTGGGCGCGGCCGTGGTGCTGTGCGCCGCGATTTGCTACGCCGTCACGCTGCCGCTGAGGACCAGAGTGAAGTAATTTTACACTAAACGTTATTCAAAACAAGATCGGAAAAATCCGTTGAGGGCCTGCGCGGTTTAAAACCCGCGCCAATGGGCCCGCCCGCAAAGCGGGCTGCTCGGGAACGGTCGGCTTGGTAAAACCAGCGGCTGCGGGAAGCGGCTGGTTTTTCAAATCAAGCAGTATCCGCAAGCGGCGGGGCCTGGAGTGCAGCTTGCATCCCGGCGGGAGTTTGAGGGCCGTTCCCTCAACGGGCTTCCTCCCGCCCTTTCCCCTCCGCCGTTTTTTTCGGAAAGATATGCAGAAGGGGACCGCTTTTTTATCTCAAAAAAGCGGTCCCCTTCTGCATTTATTTCATGAAAAATCAGAACTGCTGCATATCTTCGATATATTGCTTCAATTCCGCCACGGGGATGCGCTTTTGCTCCATGGTGTCCCGGTCGCGGACGGTGACGGTGCCGGTTTCCTCGGTTTCAAAATCGACGGTGATGCACACGGGGGTGCCCACTTCGTCCTGGCGGCGGTAGCGCTTGCCGATAGAGCCGGTTTCATCGTAATCCACCATGAAGTATTTGCTCAATTCCTCATGGATCTGGGTGGCCAGGCCGCCCAGCTTGTTCTTTTGCAGGGGCAGCACGGCGGCCTTGAAGGGGGCCAGGGCGGGATGCAGGTGCAGCACAGTGCGCACGTCGCCGCCTTCCAGTTCTTCCTCCTCGTAAGCGTTGCACAGGAAGGCCAGAGTGACCCGGTCCGCGCCCAGGGAGGGCTCGATCACGTAGGGGATATACCGCTCGTTGGTGACAGGGTCGATATATTCCATGGATTCGCCGGAGGTGTTTTGATGCTGGGTCAGGTCGTAATCGGTGCGGTCCGCAATGCCCCACAGTTCGCCCCAGCCGAAGGGGAAGAGGTATTCAAAGTCCGTTGTTGCCTTGGAATAGAAGGCCAATTCTTCCTGGCTGTGGTCCCGCAGGCGCAGGGATTCTTCCTTGATGCCCAGTTTTAACAGCCAATCCCGGCAGTAGGACCGCCAATAATCGAACCATTCCAGGTCGGTGCCGGGCTTGCAGAAGAATTCCAGCTCCATCTGCTCAAATTCCCGGATGCGGAAGATGAAGTTGCCGGGGGTGATTTCATTGCGGAAGGATTTGCCCACCTGGGCCACGCCCATAGGCAGCTTGCGCCGGGTGGAGCGAACGATATTCTTAAAATTCACAAAAATGCCCTGGGCCGTTTCGGGGCGCAGGTAAATTTCGTTGGCGGAATCCTCCGTCACGCCCTGATGGGTTTTGAACATCAGGTTGAACTTGCGGATGCCGGTAAAATCCTTCTTGCCGCAGGTGGGGCACACGATATCGTGATCGGCGATGAAGCCTTCGTACTGTTCGTTGGTCCAGCCGTCGGCCTGGATTTCTTCGCCGTGGGCCTTGCCCCAATCCTCGATCAGCTTATCGGCGCGGAAGCGAGCCTTGCAGGCGCGGCAGTCCATCAGCGGGTCGTTGAAGGTGCCCACGTGGCCGGAGGCCACCCACACCATCCGGTTCATCAGGATGGCGCTGTCCAGCCCCACGTTATACTTGCTTTCCTGGACGAATTTTTTGAGCCAGGCTTTTTTTACGTTGTTTTTGAATTCCACGCCCAGCGGGCCGTAATCCCAGGAATTGGCCAGGCCCCCGTAAATTTCGCTGCCCGGAAAAATAAAGCCCCGCACCTTGCATAGGGCGACCAGCTTGTCCATTGTCAACTGAGCCATATCAGAACCACACACCTTCCCATTGTATTCGCTTCATTATCGCCGTTTCGGCAGCATTTGTCAAGAGAAAATCATTCAAACAGCATCATGCCCAGCTTTCTTTGCAGAGAAACGTCGGCCACGCCGGTGGCGGCCAGGCCCAGGGCCCTTTGCGCCTTGGCCACAGCTTGCTTTGTGGCCGCGCCGTAGACCCCGTCTGCGCTCCACAAGTCCCCCCGGAGCATCAGCCGCTGCTGCAACTGACGCACGTCCGCCCCCCGGTCGCCTTCCCGGAGGGGGCGCAATCCCCAAGATAAGGGGCCGTAGGGGCCGCCCTCGATCACCACTTTGGTGCCGTTGGGGATCATCCGGTACAGCTTTTCCGCGTCCTTGACCCGCATGCGGATGCAGCCGTGGGACGCGTTCTGGCCGATGGAGGAGGGCTTGTTGGTGCCGTGAATGCCGTACTGTCCCCAAGGCACATTCAGCCCCAGGAACCGGGTGCCAAAGCCGGACAGTTCCGTCTGGAACCGGGAATTCACCCGGAACACGCCGATGGGCGAGGGCGTATCCGCTGCGCCGGAAGCGATGGGGAACACTGCCACCGCCGTGCCGCTTTCGTACACCGTCAGGCTTTTTCTGTCCAGATCGATCCACACGATGCGTTCCCCCGGCCCGGCGGATACGGGCGCCA
The DNA here is from genome assembly GCA_017470095.1 of Clostridia bacterium. GTDB lineage: Bacteria > Bacillota > Clostridia > Christensenellales > Aristaeellaceae > RUG563. The sequence goes on from JAFUFC010000084.1 coordinate 21,287, forward strand.
ACGGCCCGGCACAACCCACCGCGCCTGCCAGCAGCACCGCCGCCGCCAGCAGCATCACCCCATCCCAGCTTTTTTGCAGCAAAAAATCATCTCCCCGCCTGAGAATATGCGGGGAGATTGGGTTTGATGCGGGGGAAAAACACATGATCAGGGCCTGCGCAGCCCTTACACCCTTGCGGCAAGGGGCCAGTCCCTTGCGTCCTGCCAGGCGCGATGGTTCATGACACAGGCATGGGTCCAAGGCATTGACGCCCTGGTTCGGGGGGGATGAAGCAGCCCGGTACGCTCCTTCGCTCCTCATTTTACCATATGCTTTTCATCCACATTGCTGTACACCGTGCCGGCTTTCACGCCGTCCTTGTAGTAGGACAGCAGCTCTGACACCGTGACCAGCTGGAAGCCTTTTTCGACCAGCTCCGGCACGGCTTTTTCCACGGCGGAAGCGGTGGTGGCATACAAATCGTGCATCAAAATGATATTGCCGTTTTTGGCCCCTTTGATGATGGCACGGTAGGTTTTATTGGTGTTGCGGGTATCCCAATCCAGGGTGTCGATATTCCAGGTGATGATGAACAGGCCCTGATCCTTGCACACGCTGCGCACGTTCTTGTTCACCGCGCCATAAGGCGGCCGCAGGGCCTTGATTTCGTAGCCGGAAATGGCCTTTACGGCTTCTGAGGTGCGGCTTAATTGGGATTTGATGGATTTGACCCCAAGGGTGGTCAGCTTGGGATGGGCCCAGGTGTGGCTGGCAATTTCGTTTCCGTAGGCCACGGTGCGCTTTAACACATCGGCGAAGGAATCCACCTTGTTGCCGATGACGCAGAAGGTGGCCCGGGCGTTGTACTGGGCCAGCACTTTCGTGATCCGGTCGGTCTGCTCCGAGGGGCCGTCGTCAAAGGTCAGAGCGATCATGGGCTTGCTGGGATCGATCACCCGCTTGTACTGGGCAAGGAAATGCTCGTCCAGGCCCAGGCAGTCGGCAAGTTGATAGTAGGTAATGTCCACCTTCCGGGTGCCCAGGGACGCGGGCAGGTACAGCCCGGCGGGCAGGTACACCTCAATGCCGTTGCGGCCCAGCACGGCGTAATCCGGGGAGGGCTTGCCGTTGTAGCCGTCGGTGGGGGTGGACATGAGGGCGGAAATGCCGCTTTCCAGGCAGAAATTGACCCAGGAGGCGTTGGCGCTGAACAGCTGGGTGCTGGGAATCAGCGTGCCGGCTTCGGCGTCGATATTTAAGGTCAGCACCGTTTCGGTGCTGAGGGAGCCCACCTTGTATTCGCCCATCAGCACCACGCTTTGGTACCGGGCGTTGATTTTCAGGGCCTGGTATTCCACCGTCAGGGTGGCCGGGGTGCCGGTGTGGTGCTGCTTCCAATCTTCCTCAAACAGAGCATGAATATCCTGCACCCAGCGGTAGATCGCCGCGTCCGCCGGTTCGATGCCCAGGTCAGGGTAGGTGATCACATAGGTGAAATCTCCTTCTTCGTGGCGCATGGTCATGGGGCTGCCCACTTCCCGGATGGCGGAATGCAGCTGATTGACAGTCACGCTTTCCCGATCCGCTTCGGAAGAAAAGCCCAGAGCAAAATCGCCGTCGGCTTTGGTGACGGCAGTCTTGGGCAGGTAGCCGAAAATTTCGCCCACGCGCACCTCATACCAGTCGCCTTTTTCGGCAATCAATTCAAACATGCCGCCGCTCATGGCCTTATAGAGGATGGTGGAAGACGCGTCGGCGTCCGTCCGCACGTTCAGCACCGTGCCGTCGTTGCTGGTTTTGCCCCAGCCGATGTGGGGATAATTGGCCTTGATATCCAGGTAGGCGGCCATCATATAGCCCGTGCGCTTGCCTACCTGCACCTTGCACCAGGTGCCGTCGTTTTCCAAAATCTGCACTTGCGTGCCTTGCTTGTAGGTGTTGAGCACCTTGCCGGTGGCGGAGGGCGTTTTTCGCAGGTGCAAGCTGGCGGTATTCACCGTGCCGGTATAGCTGATTTGGGTTCCAACGGCGGCCAGCGCCGAAGGAATGAGGGCGGTTAGCAGCGCCGCCGCCAGAAAAAATGCCATGATTCGTTTCATCATCTATGCTTCCTTATGTACAATCAAAATGGGCCCATCGTCAGTATACAACCGATGGGCCCACAGGCGCAAGATGTTTCAAAAATTTTACAAGAGGATTTCTGTTTTGGGAGGATGGGCTGGGCGTTTGCGCCGGGCATGCACACGCTCCTTGAGGAGCAAACGCACGAAGCCCTGCAAGAAATTTGCTTAAGAAACATGGATGCCGCAGGCAGACATGCGAACCCCCCTACACGAAGACAAAAATCTTCGCGCTCGGCCCGAAGGGACGAGAAAGCGGCACACAAGAAATTTACTTAAGAAGCATGGATGCCGCAGGCAGGCATGCGAAGCAACTCAGTACCAGGTCTGGCAGAATTCGTGGATATACCAGCCCTTCTTGGTGGGGCGGTTATAATGGTCGATCTCGGCGTTGGTTTGGTATTCCGTGGGCACTTCGGACATGTTTTGTTTTTCGGCGGCCCGCAGGTCATAAATCATGGAAAAGCGCTTGATGCGGCTGCCGTAATTGCCCTCTACGGAGAAGAGCTGGTATACGCCGTCGCTGATTTCAATCACGTCGGTGAGCAGGCCCACGTGGACGAAATCATAGTTCTTTTCCCCGAAAATGACCAGGTAGCCCGGCCGGGGAATTTTGGTCACTCGGTCCATGTTGGTGAAGCCGGTGTCGATTTTGGGTACGGCGGCTTCCCGCACGGAATGGGCTTCCCCGCTGCCCAAAGGCTTCAATTTGCGGTAGGTGTCGCTGGGCTCCAGGGGCACCCCGGCGCTATCCAGGCAGTAATTGGCAAAGGCCCCGCACCAGCCGCAGGCATAGCGCCACCATTTGGTGTATTTGTTGGATTTGGGGCTTTGGGAAAATTTCTGCCCGCCGGCTTCCCGCCACTCCTGAATGCCAATCTGGATGGCATCGCCGATCACATCGGGCATGTCGTTAACTTCCTCGGGCACCACCGTCACATGCACATTGATCTGCTTGGTGCGCTTTTTGTTGTACAAGGTCAGGTTGGCTTCCCCTTCGGCGTAAGCATAGATGGTTTTGCCCACGCCCACGGCCACGTAAGCGTTATCGGTTTCCCAGCCGCCGGTGTAATTGGTGGAAAAGGATTGGAATTTGCCGGCCGTCAGGGTGAGCGTTTTAGGCAGCTCTGGATCTTTTTTCGCGGCGGCGAAGGCGGTCAAGGGGAGCAGTATCACAATCAAAAGCAGGCATATCAGGCGTTTCATGGTTCTTCCTCCGTTGCTTCTTCGGTCATGCGGGTCACGCCCATCACATCGGTCACTGGCACGCTGAACACCAGGCCATGGCCCTCGGTATTCAGCCCCGCGCCCCGGGTGATGGCCTGCATCACCGGCACTTTCTGCTCATGCCGCACAAGGATCAGCACCATTTCCTTCTCCGGCTGAATGGTGATGCCGAAAAACTGGCTGGCTTCCTCCGTGCCCGCGCCCCGGGCATGCACCACCGTGCCGCCCCGGGCCCCGGCGGGCAGGGCCGCGTCCATCACCAGGTCGGTAAAGCCCCGGTTGACGATGGTCACGATCAGGTCGTGAGCGGGCGTCTCCTGGGGCACGGATGCGGGATTCGTATCTTGCTGCATGGCTTTGCTTTCCTCCCGGGTGGTATCGGGGCCGCCGGCCCCCAGAAAATACTGCATCGTTTTGCTGCCGCCCACGCTGCCCAGGGGCACTGTGAAGGCAATGCCTTTGCCGGGCAAATCCATTTCCAAGGCGTGGTTCAGCCGTCGCATGGCGCCGGAAGCCGCGTCGCCCCGCAGGAAGGATACCACCACATCCTTGGCCGTGTCCTTCAGCCCCAGCAGGGCCAGCAGCCCTTTGTGGGCGGTGCCGGTGCCCAGGGCGATGTGCTGGATCATCACGCCCTCTTTGCTCAGCATCCGGGCCACCGTGTCGCCCTTGCCCCGGTCCACGATGGTCAGGAGCAGGTTCATGGAAGCGTGCGTCATAGGGTACTCCTTGTAAAAAGCATTTTTTACAGGTCGATAATTTCGTCGTCGCTGTCCGCCAATCCAGGCGCGGGCACAGGCTGTTTGCGCTGGTTTTTGGTTTTGAGCTTGTATGCCAGGCCCAGGATCTCGATAGCGATCAGGGGCGTCATGGCCACCATGGCCACGATGCCGAAGGCGTCCTCCAAAATATTGCCGCCCATGGCCCCGCAGGCGCCCATAAACAGGGGCAGCATGAAGGCCGCTGTCATGGGGCCGGAGGCCACGCCGCCGGAGTCAAAGGCGATGGCGGTGAAGATGGGATCGGTGAAAAAAGTGAGGGCCAGGGCGATCAAATATCCCGGGGCCAGGAACCACCAGATGGCGATCCCCGTGAGCACCCTTGTCATGGCCAGGCCCACGGAGATGGCTACGCCCGTCGACAAGGTTTTCATCATGACGGCTTTGCTGATGGCGCCGGAGGTGACCTGCTCCACCTGCTCATTGAGCACGTGCACCGCGGGCTCCGCCTTCACAGCCAGATAGCCCATCAGCATGCCCAGGGGCAAAAGCAGCCATTTAAGCGGCCCGCCGCCCAATTGCCTGCCCAGGTAATTGCCCATGGGCAAAAAGCCAATGTTTACCCCGGTCAGAAACAGCACCAGGCCCAAGTAGGTGTACAAAAGCCCCACGCCAATGCGCTTGATTTCCTGCTTGGGCAAATGCAGCGAAACGGCCTGGAAAATGAAAAACAGCGCCATGATAGGGGCCAGGGCGATGAGCACCTCTTTCAGGTAAGTGGGCAGGCCCTGGCGGTAAGCGTCCATCAAGTCTCGGGTGGTGGCCACGGTGGAGGCCGCCGCTTCCTTTGGCACGTTGGACAGGCGCGGAAAAAACAGGCTGATGATCATGATGGCCAGGATGGGCCCCACCGAACACAGGGATACCAGGCCGAAGGAATCATCCCGGGCATTGCGGCCGCCCCGCACGTTGGCCACGCCCACGCCCAGGGCCAGGATGAAGGGCACTGTCATGGGCCCGGTGGTCACGCCCCCGGCGTCAAAGGCCATGGGCACAAATTCGGGCTTGATCAGCGCGCCCAGCAGGAACACCAGGCCGTACAGGCCAATTAAAAGGGAAGACAGCTTCCATTGAAACAGGATGCGCAGCAGCGCCACCACCAGAAACAGCCCCACGCCCACCGACACCGTCAGGATCAGCGCCAGGTTGGGCACGCCCTGCACCTGGTTGGCCAGCACGGTCAAATCGGGCTCCGCCATGGTGATCAGCATGCCCAGGGCAAAGGCCACCACGATCAGGAAGCGCAGATTGCGTTTTTGGGTGATGTGGGCGCCCATGTGGGTGCCCATGGGCAGCATGGCCATGTCCGCCCCCAGGGTAAACAGGCCCATGCCGATGATGAGCAGGCATGTGCCCATCAAAAACAGGCTCATGGTGCTCAGTTCCACCGGCACCAGCACCAGGCTCAGCGCCAGCACCAGCAGGGAAATGGGCAGCACGGAGGAAAGGGATTCCCGGGTTTTTTCCTTGAGCCGTTTACTGGTCTGCCGCCTTTCCGGAATCAGGCTGTCCAGCGGATGCGGGGTTTTTCTGCCCAAGGCCGTCACCTCCCTCCATGGGAATGGAGGCGCCGCTGGGGTGGCGCAGGCTCCAGGTGCTGTCGATCAGGATACCGATGAAGCCAATGATCAGGGTGAAGTAGTAGGTAAAGAAGCGCCACAGCAGCAGCGCGCCCACCAGCTTTTCCGCCGGGAAAACATTCTGGAAGAAAATGTAGAAGCCGCCTTCCTGGGCCCCGGACGCCCCGGGCAGGGGGGTGAAGGACGCGGCGATATAGAGCAAAAATTGCAGCGTCAGCACGTCCAAATAATGCAGCGCGTTCAACCCCAGGGCCCGATACACGCAGTACACGATACTCATCAGCCCCAGCACTTGCAGGCAGGAGAGCAGATAGAGGTAAAACAGCCGAATGGGATGATGGGTGAGCATATCCACGCTGGCGTGGAAATCGTTCATGGCGGCGTCAGCACGGGAGGTCGTGCGGGCCACATCCTTCACGATGTGCAGCGCCTTGCCCAGGCGGATGGCGAAGGTCAGTATGCCCCGAACGATGTTCTTGTTGATGGCCAGCATGATCACCGCCGCCACCGACAGGCCGTTGAGCAAAAAGCCTGTGAACACGATCCACTTGCCCCGGTCAATGCAGGTTTGCACGATGGCCGGGTTGCACACCCACAGCAGCGCGCCCAGAGACAGCAGCGCGGTCTGGAACGTAAAAAATTTGACCGCCAGGCCGGAGGAGGAAATGCCCGCCGGCACGCCCCGCTTTTTCAGGGCGAACACCTGCATGGGCTGGCCGCCGGTGGCTGCCGGGGTGACGCTGGAATAGAAAGAGCCAATCAGCGCCACCAGGAAAGAAGTGGGGTATTTGATTTTTACGCCCTGCTGGTGGAAAAAAACGTGCAGGCCCATGGCCTCAAAGGTCATGAAAACAATCCACGAACCCACCGCCGCCCCGATCCATAAAGGGTTGGCGGAGCGCAGGGTGGTCCAGGCGTCGCCGATATCGCCGCCCCGGGCGCTCAAATAAAGCACCAGCCCCAGGGTGCACACGATGATCAGCGCATTCAGCACATTGCTTCTTGTGCTTTTGGACATTTTCATGGTCGACAGCTTGTTCCTTTTCCGGATGTGCGAGCCGTAGTGACAACCCGCCATTTAACAGTATACCATATCTTTTCTTTTGTGGCTACCCTCCCCGCCGGAAAAAAAGCGCCAAATATCGACGCAGGCAGGCCTTCATCCGGTCCGCTCCGGGGAAACAAAGCGCCGAAAGACGCGCAAATTCTTTGCGTTTTGCGCAATCTTTCTTTCGATTTTGCGTATTATTTTGGAAAGCATGAAAAGTTCTGACGAATCTTGACGGCTTTTCTGAAGCCCTTGACTTTCAATTTCCGGGATACTATAATGGCTGTGAAATTTAGGAAAACAAAGGCTTTTCTGGCATTATGGCGGGAGAGATGAAGGAGGATTTTGTACCATGGGCAAGTATTTCGGCACGGATGGCTTCCGGGGCGAAGCCAACGTGAATTTGACGGTAGAGCACGCCTTTAAAGTGGGCCGTTACATCGGTTATTATTATGGCCGGGGCCACAAGGCCCGGGTGGTGATCGGCAAGGATACCCGCCTGAGCAGCTATATGTTTGAATATGCCCTGGCTGCCGGGCTCACCGCCTCCGGGGCCGATGTGTACCTGCTCCATGTGACCACCACGCCTTCCGTGGCTTATGTGATTCGCAGCGAGGGCTTTGACTGCGGCATCATGATTTCCGCCAGCCATAATCCCTACTACGATAACGGCATCAAGCTGATCAACGGCAACGGTGAAAAGATGGCCGACGAGGTGACCGAGCAGATTGAAAAGTATATTGATGGCCTGGCCCCCGAAGTGCCCTATGCCACCCGGGATAAGATTGGCCGCACCATCGATTACGCCGCCGGCCGCAACCGCTATATCGGCTATTTGATTTCCCTGGCCACTCATTCCTATAAGGGCGTGAAAATCGGTTTGGATTGCGCCAACGGCAGCACCTGGATGATTGCCAAATCGGTGTTTGACGCCCTGGGCGCCGAAACCTACGTGATCAACAATAGCCCCGACGGCACCAATATCAACAAGAACGCCGGCTCCACCCATATTGAGCATTTGCAGGCATATGTGAAGGAAAAGGGCCTGGATGTGGGCTTTGCCTTTGACGGCGACGCGGACCGCTGCCTGGCTGTGGATGAAAAGGGCGGCTTGATTGACGGCGATTTGATCCTGTATATTTACGGCACCTACATGAAGAAGCGGGATAAGCTGACCACCAACACCATCGTGTCCACCGTCATGAGCAATTTTGGCTTTGGCAAGGCGCTGGAAAAGGCGGGCATCGATTGGCTGCAAACCCAGGTGGGCGACCGCTTTGTGTACGAATGCATGCGCGCCGGCGGCCATATGCTGGGCGGCGAGCAGAGCGGCCACATCATTTTTAGCAAGTATGCCACCACCGGCGACGGCCTGCTCACCGCCATCAAGCTGATGCAGGCCATGCTGGACCAAAAGCAGCCGCTGTCGAAGCTGGCAGAGCCGGTGCAGCTCTATCCCCAGGTGCTCAAGAACGTGCACGTGGCGGACAAGGACGAAGCCATCAACCATCCGGACGTGCAGGCCGCCCTGAAGGCCGCCCAAGCGGCGCTGGAGGGCAATGGCCGGGTGCTGCTGCGCAAGAGCGGCACGGAGCCGGTGGTGCGGGTCATGGTGGAAGCCCAGGATTTGCCCTTGTGCAACCAGTGCGTGGACAGCATCATCGAGGCCATGGATAAGGCTGGCTTGGTCAAGGAGGGCTATTGACATGCTGAAAACCGCCGATATGTATGACCTGAGCCATACCCTGGCTGCGCCGCTGCTGGCAAAAACGGAGTATCCTTGGGAAGCGCTGGACGGCATCAAGGAGTTTATTCTGTCTTTGGGGCAAACGCTGCCCAAGGAGGAATACGACGAAGTGAGCGAGCATGTGTGGGTGGCCAAGGACGCTTCCATCGCTCCTACCGCGTACCTGGGCGCTCCCTGCATCATTGGCCACAAAACTGAGGTGCGCCATTGCGCCTTCATCCGGGGCAGCGCCCTGGTGGGCGACGGCGCTGTGGTGGGCAATTCAGTGGAACTTAAAAACGCCATCCTCTTTGACGGCGTGCAGGTGCCCCACTTTAATTATGTGGGCGATTCCGTGATGGGCTATAAGAGCCATATGGGCGCAGGCTCCGTGACTTCCAACGTCAAGAGCGATAAGACCTTGGTGGTGGTCAAGAACGGCGATGAGCAGATTCCTACCGGCCGGAAAAAATTTGGCGCCATGGTGGGCGACCTGGTGGAGGTGGGCTGCAACAGCGTGCTCAATCCCGGCACTGTCATCGGCCCCCGGGCCAGCGTGTATCCCCTGTCTTCCGTTCGGGGCTTCATTCCAGCCGATCATATTTTCAAGAGCAAATCGGATATCGTGCTGCGGGAGAAAAAATAAAACGATCATTAATTAGAATCTGTTTCTACGTTCGGAAAGATGCGTTTTCGGCGTTTCAGCTTGCATTTTGGCGTTGTTTTTCCTCGATTGACCCACAGTAAATCATCATCAAAGCGCCCTGAACAGCAGCCCGAGCCGCTGGAAACGGTGCATTCCTCATTTTAGAAACACACTCTAATGCTATTGCTTTTAAGGAATTGGAAAAAAACAAATAAAAAGGCGTCTTTCTCGGAAAGCAAAGTGGGGGAACCTACTCTTTGGTCTTCAAAGAGCGGGTTCCCCCACAAATTGTTATCGTGCCAGTTTTTCGGCAAAGCGAAGCAGAATGTTATTGGCGCTTTTTCCGTAGGTGCAGTAGCCATTGTGGTCGGGCCCGGCCTGCTCCGGGTACAGGCGAGAAGCGGGCCAATCCCACCACCCGGCGCCCCGCACGAAGGGATGGCGCAGCAGCGCCAGGGTAAACGCTTCATACCAGTCCCGTTGGGCCGCCATATCGGTGCCCTCCCCATAGCGCCAGTCGTTGGGGCGGTGCTGGCTGTTTTTGCGGGAGGGGCAGCCGCATTCCATGAACAGGAAAGGCTTGCCTGCCCGTTGGGCCGCGGCCTGAATGCGCCCAAAGTTTTCGTTGATCTCCCCGATGGGGTAGTAGCCGGAGGAGGACATCACGTCCACCGCGTCCCACCAGGTGAGAAGATGCTCCTGATATTTGTCGCAGTTGTAGGTGATGGGGCCAGTGTAAATGGATCGCACTTGCCGGATCACTTCCCGCCATTCCTGCTCCCGGTGGTCGGTGCCTACCATTTCGCAGCCGATGCAGAATAGATCCGCCCCGTTTTCCTGAGCCATTTCCGCCGTCAGGCACACGTGACGGCTCCAGGCGGCGAACCATTCCGCCCAACTGGGCTCCGTGGGCACGGGGCTGTCGAAAAAACGGATGTACGCCCGCCAATACCCGTCCCGGCAGTTCACCATGGCTTTCAGGATGACCTTCAGCCCCAGTTGCCGGGCGTAGGCGCACACGTTCCTCACATCCTCCCGGGACATGACGTCCTCGCCTTCGGAATCCATGTTCGTGGAGTAGGCGTGGTCCTGCCAGGCGCATACTGGCAAAATGATGGCGTTGCATCCCGTGGTGCGCGCCATTTCGCTCAGGGCCCAGCGCCAGGCCTGGCCCTTTGTAAATCCCCGCTTTTCGCAGAAAGCAAAGGTGTAAGCGTTGAGAAATTCTTCCTGGAACACCATATCCATTCCCTTATAACTCGCTTAGCTCTTCCTGGTCCACCAGGCGAATTTTGCTGTTGCCCAGGGCGATGGCAGCGGCCTTTTCATCGGTGACTTTGAAGATCATATAGGCGCTGTTTGCCTTCCCGCCCAGGAAGGCGTACATGTATTCCACGTTCACCTGGGCGTCGCCCAGCACGGCGAGCACCTGGTTCAGGCCGCCGGGAGTGTCGCTGAGGGTCACGGCCAGCACGGGGCTAACGGAGTGGACGAACCCGGCGTCCCGAAGAACGGTGGTGGTTTTGAACACATCGTCCACGATGATGCGGGCGATGCCGAAATCGCTGGTTTCGGCCAGGGAGAAGGCCCGCATGTCGATGTCGTTGTCGGCCAGCACCCCGGTCATGGCGCGCAGGGAGCCGGGCTTATTTTCCAGAAAAACGGAAATTTGTTTCACGCTCATGGGAACCCCTCCTTAAATCTTGCGCTTGTCGATCACGCGCACGGCTTTGCCTTCGCTGCGGACGATGGACTTGGGGGCCACCAGCGTCACCTTGGCGCCGATGCCCAGCATGGAGCGCAATCCATCCATCAGTTCTTTTTGCCGCCGGGTAATTTCGCCCACGTTGTCGGTAAACATTTCGGGGGTCATTTCCACCTGCACATCCAGGGTGTCGCTATGGTTCACCCGGTCCACAATGATCTGGTAATTAGCCGGGTAGCCCTGGTTGAGCAGCACGGTTTCGATCTGGCTGGGGAACACGTTCACGCCGCGGATGATGAGCATATCGTCGCTGCGGCCCCGGGGCTTGCTCATTTTCACGTGGGTGCGGCCGCAGGGGCATTTTTCCCGGCTGAGCACGCAAATGTCCCTGGTGCGGTAGCGCAGCAGCGGGAACGCCTTTTTGGTGATGGAGGTGAAAACCAGTTCGCCTTCCTGGCCGTCGGGCAGCACTTCGCCGGTGTCGGGATCGATGATCTCGGGGATGAAGTGATCCTCGTTGATGTGCATGCCGGTTTGGGCGGAGCACTCAAAGGACACGCCGGGGCCGCTGAGCTCGGTGAGGCCGTAAATATCGTAGGCCTTGATGCCCAGGGTCTTTTCGATGTCGTGCCGCATCTCCTCGCTCCAGGCTTCGGCCCCGAAAATGCCTGCTTTGAGGGGGATTTCGTCCGGGGTCAGGCCCATTTCCTTCATGGTTTCGCCAATGTAGGCGGCGTAGGAGGGCGTGCAGCACAGGATGGTGGCGTTCAGGTCCCGGATGAACATGATCTGCCGTTCGGTGTTGCCGGAGGAAGTAGGAATGGTCAGGCACCCCACTTTGTGGCTGCCGCCGTTAAGCCCCGGGCCGCCGGTGAACAGGCCGTAGCCGTAGGAAACCTGGCATACATCCTCGTCTGTGCCGCCGGCGGCCACGATGGCCCGGGCACAGCAATCCTCCCACAGGTCGATATCCGCCTGGGTGTAAAAGGCCACCACCCGCTTGCCCGTGGTGCCAGAGGTGGATTGGATGCGCACGCAGTCCTTGAGCGGCGCCCCCATCAGGCCGTAGGGATAGGCCTCCCGCAGGTCGCTTTTGCTCAGGAAGGGCAGCTTGTGCAAATCCTCGGTGCCGTGGATGTCATCGGGGGTCAAGCCCTTTTCCTCCATCTTTTTGCGGTAGTAGGCCACGTTGTCCCACACGTGCTGAACCTGCTTGACCAGCCGTTCATCCTGCCATTGCTTGATCTGTTCCCGGGACGCGGTTTCGATTTCCGGTTGATAATAACGCTCCGCCATAAGGCATCCACTCCTCGATCGTTTTTTGGGTTGTTATGCGGGGTCTTTGTGCGCTGCGGTCATGGGTTTTCCGTGGCAGGCATGCCTGCCCGCTTCAGGCGTTTACGCGTTCTTCCCCAGTTCAAACGCCTTTTTGTTCAGCTCCAGGAATTTAGGAGGAACGATGAATTCGAGGCTCTTTTGCCAGGCTTGCTGGGGCAGATCAAAATAGTGGGAAAGCCTTCCCATGAGCACGATGTTCACCGCCTTGCTGCTGCCCGCTTCCCGGGCCAGGGACAAACAATCGATGGCGTCCACCTTGGCGCCGGTGGCCTTCATTTTGTCCACCAGGTTTTCCGGGTAGGGCATTTTGCCGGTCACCACGGGCATGGGGTCAATCTGCTGGGTGGAAGTGACGATTTGCCCGCCGGGCTTCAAAAAGCCCAGCCACCGGGCCGCTTCCAGCACTTCAAAGGACACGATAAAATCCGCTTCGCCCCGATCGATAACGGGAGAGGACACCCGGTCGCCGTAGCGCACATAGGTGACCACGCTGCCGCCCCGCTGGCTCATGCCGTGCACCTCGCTGACCTTCACGTCATACCCCTGCTCCATCAGCAAATGGCCCAACAGCTTGCTGGCCAGCAAGCTGCCCTGGCCGCCCACGCCCACGATCATAATATTTTTCGTTTCCATGGGTCAGGCCTCCTTTCCCGTACTTTCAAACGCGTCGAACCGGCACAGCTGCTGGCACACGCCGCAGCCCACGCACAGGGTGCTGTCGATCCGAGCCTTGCCGTCTTTCATGGAGATGGCCGGGCAGCCGATGCGCATGCAGGATTGGCAGCTCTTGCACTTGTCTGTCACGGTCAGGGGCGGCTTGTGCTTGACGTATTTGAGCAAGGCGCAGGGCCGCCGGGAAATGATCACAGAGGGCTCCTCCGCGGCCAATTCTTCCTTCACGGCCTGGTCGCACTGCTGAAGATCGTAGGGGTCCACCACCCGCACCCGGGTAAAGCCCATGGCCCGGCACAGGCTTTCCAGGTCGATCTTGCCCGCCGGGTCGCCCTTGATGTTGTAGCCGGTGGTGGGGTTCTGCTGGTGGCCGGTCATGCCGGTGATGGAGTTATCCAGAATGATCACGGTGGAGTTAGACTGGTTGTAGGCGATGTTGGCCAGGCCGGTCATGCCGGAGTGCATGAAGGTGCTGTCGCCGATGACGGCCACGGTTTTCCCTTCGCTTTCCTTGCCCAGGGCCTTGTTGAAGCCGTGGATGGCGCTGACGGACGCGCCCATGCAGGCCGTCATTTCAATGGCCGCCAGAGGCGCCACGGCCCCCAGGGTGTAGCAGCCAATGTCGCCCAGCACGGTGCACTTGTTCCGGTTCAGGGTGTAGAACAACCCCCGGTGGGGGCAGCCCGCGCACATAACCGGGGGCCGGGGCGGAATGGTTTCATCCAGGCCCGGGCCCGCTTCATGGGCGATGCCCAGCTTGTCCGCCACCAGGTTCTGGCTCAGCTCGCCCTCAAGGGGAAACAGGGCCTTGCCCGCGGGGTTCAAGCCCAGGTTCCGGCAATGCTCTTCAATGAAGGGGTCCAGTTCCTCCACCACCACCAGCTTGTCCACGGCGGCGGCGAAGTCGATGATTTTCTTTTCCGGCAAGGGCCAGATCATGCCCAGCTTCAAAATGGGGTAGGTATCCCCGCACACTTCCTTCACGTACTGATAGCTGGTGGAGGAGGTGATGATGCCCATGCTGTGGTCATCGCCGTTCTCCACGCGGTTGATATCGCTCTCTTCCGCCCAGGCAATCAGCTTTCTGGTGCGCTCCTCCACCACGGGATGACGGCGGATGGCGTTGCCCGGCATCATGACGTACTTGGCGATGTTTTTTTCATAGCGCTTTTCCGGGGGCGTCACGCGCTCGCCCGTTTCTACGATGGACTGGGAGTGGGCGATGCGGGTGCACATTTTGAGGAACACCGGGGTGTCAAATTCCTCAGACAGGTCGTAGGCCAGTTTGGCAAAGGCCAGCGATTCTTTGGAATCCGCCGGCTCCAGCATGGGCACCTTCGCCGCCTTGGCATAGTGGCGGCTGTCCTGCTCGTTTTGGCTGGAGTGCATGCCCGGGTCGTCGGCCACGGCAATCACCATGCCAGCGTTCACGCCGGTGTAGGAAATGGTGAACAGCGGGTCCGCCGCCACGTTGAGCCCCACGTGCTTCATGCCGCAGAAGGAACGCTTGCCTGCCAGGCAGGCCCCGAAGGCCGTTTCCACGGCCACCTTTTCATTGGGCGCCCATTCGCAATAAATTTCATCATATTTGGCCGCTTCCTCGGTGATTTCGGTGGAGGGGGTGCCGGGGTAGCTGGATACCACGGCGCAGCCCGCTTCGTATAAGCCCCGGGCAGCGGCAGCGTTGCCCAGCATCAGTTTTTTCATGGTTTTTCTCCTCTTCTTTCCCGGTCCGTGTTTATTCCTCTTCCGTTTTTCCGGCCAGCCCCTGGCGCAGGATCACCTCCCGCATCATGCCGCCGTTTTCATTGTCCAATATGTTCCTGCGCACCCGGCTGATGGTGGCGCTGCTGGCCCCGGTCTTTTCCAGAATATCCAGGTATACCCGGTCCTGCAAAAGATAGGTGGCCACGTCAAAGCGCTGCTCCATGCTGCGCAGCTCGTTGCCGGTGCACAGGTCGTCAAAAAATTTGCAGCATTCATCGACGTCCTTCAAATTCAGAATGGCTTCATACAACGCCATGCTGCGCTGTTTTTTTCCGCTTCGTGCCATGTGTGCCCTTCCTTTCCCCATCATAAATAGCAGAAATTCAACCATATTATCATTATTTTAACACATTAAAGCGTGTAAGTAAAGGGAAATTCCTGCTTTTTTCCTGATTTTCTTCAAAAAGGATGAAAAATATATGTGTGTGGGGGGAACCGCTCTTTGGAAGCCAAAGAACAGTTCCCCCCACACACCCTCTCCGGGAAAGCCGCAAGAAAAATGCAGCCGTAATTCTCCCATCAGGCATTTTTAGAACGTGTATTTTTTTCAGGGCAGCCAGCCGGTCACAGCTTGTTCGCTGAGCAGCAGCAGAGAGCCATCCCGGCCGCTTTGGCTGATGTACCAGCTTTCCTCCGCCCCATCGGCGTTCAGGCAGCGGATGCGAAGGTTGGGCAGCACATCGGGGATGAAGCAATACATATTCAGGTTGTCCCCGGAGGACAAACGATCGGCGGCGTAGAGCGTTTGTGCGGACAGGGGCTTGAACGTGTCCGCGTCCCAGGCGATTTTCTCCAGGACGAAGCCGGTCACCTCTCCCTGGGGCCGCAGCGTCAGGGGCCATTCCGCTTCCGCGTCCACAACCACGTCGGTAAAGCGCATGCCTGCCGCGCCGCCCTGGAAGAAATCCAGCCGGAAGGACCCAGCTATGGCCGGCTGGGCCGGAAGATCGAGCGTGTGCAGCATTTCCCACAGGGCCGCGCCCCACCCATCGGGATCCCCGTTGGGGTAAGACACATTCAAATAATAAAAAGCATCCGGCGCGGAAATGCACAGAGTGTTGAGTTGATAGGCTCCGTCATCAACCGGTTGGATGAAGCAAGCGTGGGGCCAGGCGATATCAAAATCATCCTCCAAATCGGCAAAAAGGAAGCCATCTTCGCTCCAGTCCGGATAGACCGACGGCATCACCTGGCACCATATGCCCGTCATGCCCATGGCCACCCGGGGAAGGAACAGCACTACCCCATCTTCGTGTTCTTCCACGGTGAGCAGCGCGTCGTCATACGACAGGGTAAAGTATGGGCTTTCGTAGATCGCCGTTTCCGCCCGAGCGGGCAGCAGCGGCAAAAGCGCCAGCGTTAACAGCAGGCAAAGCAGTTTTTTCATCTTTTTCCCCTCCTTTTTAATAGGATACCATGGCCCCCTGCCGGACGCAACTGACAAAATATTACAAAAAAGGAAGGCTGCTGCCCAAAGAAAAAACGAACAAAAGCGAAACCTAAGCGGGCGGATGATATCCACCCTACGGGGTTTAAGGCAAAAAAACGGAGCAGGGACGTTCATTCCCTGCTCCGGCGGAACATCAACAAAGGTGGGCGGAACATCAACAAAGGTGTTTTACGCCTTCTTCAGCAGCGTTTTATGCACGGTGACCGACCCCACGCCCAGGTTTTCGATGGTGTATTTGCCCAAGCTGGCGGGCACGACCACGATATCCAGGCTGTTCATGATATAGAACTTGGAGGGGTCTTCCTGAGAGACCACCTTCACCTTTTCCCCGTCCACCAGAGAGAGGACGTGGAACAAGCCGTCGGTATCGTCTTCAATCTTATCCCAGAAGATCAGGTTGCGCAGGGAGAAGTAGAGCAAATCATGCTCACCCACGATGATTTCCTTCCAGTTGTCGCCCTGGCGCACCAGGCCGCCGTGGTTGACCAGGTTATCGTTCACCCACTGCTTGGTGCGTTCGCCATGAATGACCTGGCTGCCCATTTTCAGGTGGATGGGGCGGGGAAGGCCGGTTTGCGGGTCGATGCGCTGATAATCGTAGAGCTTATAGGTGTAGGAGCCCACGGTTAAGCTGCCGATTTCCAGGATGACCTGGTTGCGGCCGGAGGCGTGCACCGTGCCGGCGGGGATCATCACCTGGGTGCCGGGCTGGGAAGGAACGGCGTTGATGTACTTTTCGTAGTCGATCAGCTCATGGGTCTTTTCAGCTTCCCGGGCGGCGGCGAAGAATTCCTCGCAGCTGTTTTCTTCGTTGAAGCCCAGGAAGGTTTTGGCGCCCTGGGCGGTGACGCAGACGTAGTAGCTTTCGTCCTGCCGGCCCAATTCATCATGGTTCTTTACCACGTAGGCTTCGTCGGGATGGCACTGAACGGACATGTTGCCGTTGGCGTGATAGGTGTCATCGTAATTAAAGCGGATGGGGAAGTAGCCGCCGAACTGCTGCATGGCCTGGTCGCCCAGCAGCTTTTCGCCCATGGCCTGGATGAAGGTGAAGAAGGGGGCCTCGAATTCATTGTCGCCCATTTTGGCCACAATGGAAACCTCCATGGGGATCATATCAAAAATCCAGGCGCAGTTGCGCATTTCCTTGGGCAGATGGCGCAGCTTGGTGAAGTAGAAGCCGCCCCACACGCCTTCCAGATACACCGGGCGGCAGCGGAAGGGCCGCTCGCACAGTTCGTTGAACAGGGTCAGCAAATCGGCAAAGGACACCATCTGCATTTCGTCCGGCACGTCGGCAGTGATGTAATAATCCATTTTGCCTTCCTTGATCAGGTTCCACCGGACGTCCACGCCGATTTCAAAATCCACATAATAATTCCGGCGCATGAGCAAGCTGTAAGGAAGATCGTCCTTAGCGCCCAGGTTGCGGGCGTGGCCGTACTTGAAGTTCAGGGCGGCGGTGCGGGGGGTAACATCCATCCAGACGCGCACGTCATAGGCGCCCTGGAGCACAGGGGTGAGGGAACCCCGGCCATACACCAGCACGGCCTTTTCTTTCTCCAGCGTCTTTTTCAGCTGCTCCACCTTGCCTGCGTCCTGCAATCCTTCATAACCGCCCTTGTATCGGCGGCCATAAAGCAGCACAGGGTCGGCCTCCCGGTCCTCCGGCAGATAGGGCTTGAGCATATCGGTAATTTCGTCCGGGTCCTTGAGCAGGGTATCGGCGTTCACATACTGCACCGCCGTGCTGCCCAGCTGCTGGCGCAGCACATTCACCAGGGCGTTCACATCCGCCCCGGGGTAGGAATCGATGGCCACGTTCTTGTCGTCCTTGAGCAGGGCGGCAATTTTCTTGGCCACGGGAATGGCGCCCTTCAGGGGCGTTACGCCCCGGCCGGAAATGACGTTCACTGCTTCGTGATCCACATAGGGAAAGGGATGAAACATAAAACTCATAGCTTTTTCTCCTTATCTTTCATGCGCTGATGCAGCGCTGTTTTCCGTATGATCATGCTGGATGGCGACCCAGGGGTCCAAAGTCCAGCGTGATGGTTCGCACGCATTTTTCTTTGCCCAGCGCCGCGTACCGGCACACACCCCGCAGGGCAGCGTCATCCGGGTGCGCGGTGGTGGTCCAGGGGACGGGCAGTTTCAAATGAAACAGATCGGCGGATTTGGCAATCTGGCCGCCCAGGGCGAATTTTTCGCAGCCCAGACGGGTGATCACCTCTGCCAGGATGGCGGAAAGGTGCTCTCCCGCCGTCAGGAAAGCGGCTTGCGCCCGGGTATCGCCGGAGCGGGCGAGAAAGGCAATGTCTTTGACTGGCAGGGCCTTTCCGAAGTACCGCTGGATGGCCCGGGTGGACACGTAATCCTCCGCGATGCCGTCCCGGTAAGGCGTTTTCCACAGGGCCAGGGAGGGGGTCTGGGTTTCATCCACGCATACCTTTCCGTCCTTCACCCAGGCAAAGCCCAATCCGGTGCCCAGCATGACGCAGCAGGCGTTGTCCGCCCCTGTGAGGGAGCCATCGTAATACTCACCCAGCATGAAGGCGGTGGAATCGTGCAAGAAGGTGACGGGCACATGCTTTTCCTCAAAAGGCGGCCGCAGGGAATGGCCGTAGAGGGCTTCAAACTTGTGCTTCATCAGGCTCACGCCCCGGTCGAAATCAAAAGGGCCGGCAATGCAGGCGCTGACCGACTGGATATCTCCCTCCCCGTCTGTTTCTGAAAGGATGGCGCGGAGCGCGTCCAGAAAATCCTGGGCGCTGCCGTCCGCGTGGGAAGGGGTTTGCCCCACCGTGCTTTCCATCAGGCGGCCCTGTTCGTCCGCCACGCCGTACTTAATGAAGGTGCCGCCAATATCCAATACCAACAGTTTGCCCATGTTTACGCCTCCTCCTGGAAATCCCCGAAGGTGAGCAGCAGCGGCCTGTCCTTAAGGGGCAGGTTTTTCAGCATCACCACCGGGCCATACCCGTCGATGCCGTAGAATTCATGGCCCAGCATGGCATCCGGCAGGGCGTAGGTTTCGCCGGTCATCAGGTCGATCAGGCCGATGGTTCGCGTTTCTCCGGCCAGGAGGAAACTGACGGTGCCGTCAAAGGTTTCCCGCATCAGATCGACGGCCTTCCAGTACGCCAGCGCCTGGGCTCCTTTTCCGTTTTCAAAGCCCAGTGTGACGATCTGGGAGGAGGCGTCATCCTTCCCGAACACCCGGGGCGAATCAATGGATGTGCGGATGACGGGCAAATCGCAGGGCTTCACATTGCCGGGAAACAGGGCGGCCAAATGCTGCATGGCTCGGTAGGACATCTTGGGGGAATAGGTGCCGCAAGCCATGCCGTTTTCATCAAAATCGGCGTGGAGCAGGCCGAAATAGCCAAAGTCCAGGTAGGACGCCTTGTCCCCCACCTTGCCGTTCAGGGCCTCGATCATGTCCAGGGCGCTGAAATGGGAGGTGAAGGCCACTTCGCTGGACAGGTCCAGCAGCCGGTGGCGCAGGGTGTACTTGGCCTGCTTTTCTTCCGTCCACGCGCCGCCCCGCAGCGCGCCCATTCCCCGGGAATCGGACTGGGTGCCCGATTCGCCCTGGATGATTTGCAGCTTGGGGTTGTAGCGGTTGATGAGGGCCCGAAGGGCGCGGATCTCGTTCAGGGCGTTCAGCTCGTCGGCATTGTAGCGGTGGAAGGAAACGGCGTCCGCCGCATCCGCCACGCCATGATCGAACATGGCCTGGAAGTAGGGCAGGTTCACGCTGCACAGGACTCCGGCAATGGCCTTCGCCTCTTTATCCGCTCGGTGGATGGCGGCGCAGGTGTCCACCGCGAAGGCGGCGTATTCGATGGGGTTAGCCCCGGTTTTCCAGCACCAGCGGCCATCCGGCTCATTCCAGATTTCATACCAGGTCACCCGGCCGTGAAAATGGCGCACGGTGGCTTCCACGTATGCTTTCCAGGCGTTTTTTTCTTCCTCGGTGTGGATGGGCGCGCAGCCTACCGCGCCGAAATATTCCCTTGCGGCGGGGGTGTAGAGCGCGTTGCCGTAGCACAGGTCGATCCAGGGCTCCTGGCCCCGGGCGATGATATTGTCCACAATCTCGTCCAGCCAGGCAAAGTCGTACACGCCCTTTTCCTTTTCCGTGCGCTGCCAGCCGGACTGGAGGCGCACATAGTGCACCCCCAGCGCAGCCACAGGGTCATAGGCATTTTGGGGGTCAAACGCTTCCCGGTCCAGTTTTTCAAAGCCTACGCCCAGGCGGGAAAAGCCAATCTGCCGGGCGTTTTTAAGCTGAACGCGTCCCGTGGGGATCAGCCGTTCCATGGTTATACCTCCACGAATTCAAAGCCTGCCATCATGGCCAGGTCCCGGATCAGGGCGGTCACATCCCCATCCACGATGCCGTAATGCTGGGTCACGCCCTGCCGAAGCAGCTTGGTGAAATATTCGGTGCAGCCCTGGCCTACGGGACGGAACAGGCTGTGGGAATAGGTGGCCAGGAAGTGGTTGGTGGGCAGGGCTTCAATCTGGCCGGTGACCAGCTGGAAATTGCCCGTCTGCTGAGAGCAGTGCAGCATGGTTTTGCGCCCTTCAGGGAACACATACCAGGCAAAGGGCGCGCCGGCGTACTTCCACTTGGTCTTGGCAAAGCGCACGTCGGAAGAAATTTTACACTTGCCCCGGGGGTCGGTGTAATCATTGGGGCCGGCGTGACCAGCGGCAAAATTCTGGTTGGGCAGGTCGATATGGAAAGGCTCGATGTAATTGACATGAGCGCCGCCGGTAAGCAGCTTCAGCACGTAGCAGGCCACGCCGCTGCCAATATCGCCCTCGGGCACCACCAAGGTTTTCACGTCCGGGGACGTGGGCCAGAAGCCGGGCCGCAGGCCGATGTGCTTAAAGAGCACAGTGTCGATATCGTTGAGCACCAGCACATCCAGGTCATACTTCGCGGCCAGCCGCTCCATGGCGATGGAGGCCCGGACGGAAGCCAGGAATTTCTTTTCATCCACGTTGGGCAGCACTTCATACTGCCCGGCGATACGCTTCATGGCGGCGGTGGCATCTTCGGTGCTCACGTTTTCGACCGCTTCCTCGTATTCCGCCACGGACAGGAACCGCATTTCAGGGCCGACCTGGGAGAACAGATCATAGGGATTGACGTAGGTGCTCCACATCACTTCGTTCATGCAGGCAAGCAGGCCGAAAGTGCTCTCCTTGAGCAGGGCCCGGGCCCGGGCCGCAACGCCGAAGGTTTTCGCGCGTTCCATCACTTCTGCCCAGGTGCCGGCGAACACATCCATCATGGGCCGATGGAAGCGCTTCACATCGCCGCTGGCTTCCAGGGAACCCACCAGCCCGCCGCAGCACAGGTACTCGGCGAATTCGTCGTCATCGTGGGTGTCCTTCAAATGGATTTCGTCCCGCAGCCGGTGGCAGAACAGCACCGGGCAGGGCGGCATATCCCGCAGGAAACGGATAAAGGCGAAATCCTCCGCCCAGGACAGGTAAATGGCCAGCACAAAATCCACCTTGGCGGCAGTGAACGCGTCGATGGAGCGCTGCACGTCTTCCCGCGTCCAGGTGATGCCGGTGAAGGTCACGTCCGCAAGTTTCGACGCGTCTTCCACCATCCAGGCGGCTTCCGCTTCTTTCCGCTCTTTATAGGAGCCTCGGGCCGTGCCCTCGCCGATGGTGGCAAAGCGCTCCGGGGAAATCAACAGCAAACCCATTTTGATGCGGCGATTCAAATCAACCATGTTTTCGTCCCTGCTTTCTTGATGTGATTTTTTTATGCAGTGAAAAACCCTGTCAAAATTCTTTGGCTATACATTATACAAGAAATAAGCTGCACTTTCCTGCCGGAAACGGCGAATTGGCCCGGAAAAATGTTCGATCAGTTCTCGGGCATCCATTTTTCCCAGGCGGAAAAGATCGGTGCCCAGCAGTTTATCTACAAAATAGGAATCAAACTCCTCCGAATAGAGGAATTCAAACTGTTCCCCGTACATGCGGCGGATCGTTTCCATCAGCAGCAGGCCGCCCAAGGCGCAGTCGCCATATTCCCGGTCAGTGATATGCAGCTGCACCCCGTGACACAGTTCCCCCTCATGCTTGGAAAAAGTGGGGCGGAAGGAGGTTTCCCGGAAATGCAGGCCGGGCAAGCCCAGGCGGTTCATTTCCTTTGCCAGCTTCGTTCCGTCAATAAAGGGCGCCCCGGCGACCTGGAAGGGAATGGTGGTCCCTCGGCCTTCGCTGATGTTGGCCCCCTCAAAAATGCACATGCCGGTATAGCACAGGGCCGATTCCAAATGGGGGCAGTTGGGCGAGGGCGACACCCAGGGCAGATCAGTATCGTCCAGCAGCATATGCCGCCGCCATCCGCTCAGGGGCACCACAGTCAAATCCACGTCCAAATGCAGGTAATCCTTCACATACCGAGCGTATTCGCCGATGGTGAGGGCGTACTGGGTGGGCAGTTCGTAATCCCCCACGAAGGAGCTGAAGCGGGTGTCCAGCACCGTGCCGCTCAGCTTCATGCCCCCCAGGGGATTCACCCGGTCCAGCACGATAATGCTCTTCCCGGCCCGGGCGCAGGCTTCCATGGCGTAGGAAAGGGAGTACAGATAGGTGTAGAACCGGGCACCTACATCCTGGATATCAAAAATTAGCACGTCAAAAGCAGCAAGCATTTCGTCGGTAAAATGGCTGTTTTTTCCGAAGGCGCTGTACACCGTCACCCCCGTTTGGGGATCCACCGTGTTTTCCACCTTGGCCCCGGCCTGGGCGTCGCCCCGGATGCCGTGCTCTACCGCGTAGAGGGCGGACAGGCCATATTTTTTGTGGACCAGGTCCACGGTGCTGTTCAAATCATGGTCGATGCCGGTGGGATTGGTCATCAAGCCGATCCGCCTGCCCCGCAGCAGGGCATCCGCCTGCTCAATCCGGTCAATACCGCTGAGTACGTGCTGCCTTTGCATGGTGTATCTTCCTTTCCGTGGAAAATAGGGCTTGGGGCATACGATTGCCCCGAAAGAGAGGGCTTGCTCCGAAGAACAAGCCCTCTGGTTTCACTCGTTAGGAGCTATGATCAGAAGTTTGGGGTTGCTGTATCAGCCGCCCACGATCTGGGCATAGGCCTCGGCGCCCTGTTCGATCACTTCGTCCAGGCCGCGGGACTTGAGCTGCTCATAGCGGGTGAAGAAATCGTCCACGCTCACCTGGCCGGCGATGGTCTGGTCACGCAGGGCGCAAACGCCGGTGGAGCCAATGATCAGCTCGGTGCGGTATTCAGTGTAGGCTTCGGTTTCCAGCGTGGGGGGCATGGCGTAGTAGCAGCCCTTGTTCACGCCTTCGTTGTTCAAGCCATCCCAGAAGGACTTATAAGCGGCGTTCAGTTCATCCAGGCTCTTGCCGGCGAACAGGCACTGCATGAAGGCGCTGGTCTGCCACATGCCGCCGAAGGGTTCCATTTCCATACCGATGGTGCGGTAGTCCACGAAGCCGTTCTGCAGGATGCTGGTCTTGAGGACGGGTTCGCCATCCACCATATCGTAGGTAAAGCCTTCCAGGCCGTAGTTGTACAGGTTAATGCCTTCTTCGGAGAACTGCCAGTTCCACAGCTTGAGGATGTTTTCCACGTTGCCGCGGGCTTCAGCGCCCCGGGTGATGCAGTTGATGTTGGTCACGGCGCGGCGTTCCTGCAGATACCGGTCGCCGAAGGGGCCCTGAACGGGCGCGACGCACTGGAACAAAGCATCTTCCACGCCCTGCTCCCACAGCGCTTCGGTGTGGGTCTGGCTCATCTGGGCCCAGGTGAAGCAGGAAGCGCACTTGTTGGCCGCCATGGTGTTGTACATATCGGCCTGCTTGCGGGTGGCGAATTCGGGATCGATGATGCCGTCGGCATACAGCTTCTGCACAGCAGTCAGGAAATCCTTATAGCGGGGATGTTCGTACACCATGGTGTAGGTGCCGTCGTCCAGCACGCAGAACTGAGCGTCGTCAGAGGCCTTGATGCCGAAAGCGTTCAGCAGGATGTGCAGGCAGCGTTCGCCGCTCTCGCCCATTTCCAGAACCAGGGGAATTTCGTCGGAGGGATCGCCGTTGCCGTTCATGTCGTTGTCACGAACGCCATACCAGAAAGCGTTCCACTCTTCCCAGGTGGAGGGGGTGTCAAAGTCGATCACGCCCATATCCTTCAGCTTCAGGGCCCAGTCTTTCCGGAAGGTCATGGACTGGGAGCCGGGCACGTTCACGATGGTGGGGATGGCGTAGATGTGGCCGTCAGCGGAGGCCCAGTAGCTCATCCGGTCGCCCACGGCGGCAACCACGTTGGGGATCAGGTCAAGGTAATCATCCAGGGGGATGATGGCGTCTTCGTTCACCAGAGCGGAGATGCCGTAGGAGCCGGGCTGGATGATGTCGGGCAGCTTGCTTACGTCGCCGGCGGCGTTGGCCAGCACGGTGCTGACGATTTCAGCGTAGCCGTCGCTGGTACGCCAGTCAGCGTCCACGTGCACGCCGGTCATGGCTTCAACGGCGGGGAAATAGTAGCCGCCATCGAAGGTCTTGGGATACTGGTTGATGTGAATGCCCAGCATGGTCATGGTCATGCCGTCGTCCACATGGAAAGTTTCGCTGGGCTTGATGTCAGCGGCCTTCCACCAGTTGGGTTCCATGCCGCCCACCGCTTCGGTGGAGGTGGCCAGGGCGGTCGACGCGGTCATGAGCATGGCCAGCGCCAGAACCAGAGCGAGAATCTTTTTCATGGGGTGTCCTCCTTGAAAAAATTTTTATTTTCTCAGCGCCTTGCCCGGCGCTGGGGAAACCAATGCGTCAGCCCTTCACGGAGCCCAGCATCACGCCGGAAACGAAGAAGCGCTGAATGAAGGGATAAATAGCGATCATGGGCACCATCGACACGACCAGCACCGCGTTTTTGACCTGGGTGGTCAGCGCCGCCGTGCCCTTCATCAGGTCGCTGCTGGCCAGGGTGGCCAGGTTGCTGGTGGAGCTTTCGGCCGCCAGTACGACGCTCTTGAGCTGCAATTGCAGCGTGCGGTTTGCCTGCGAGGAAATGAGGATCAGGGGGTTCATGTAGTCGTTCCAGTGGCCCACGATCACCCACAGGGCCACGGTGGCCAGCACGGGCTTGGAAAGCGGAATGACCAACTGGAACAGGATGCGGAAATCGTTGGCGCCGTCAATGCGGGCCGATTCGATGATGGACATGGGGATGGAGTTAAAGTAGCTGCGGATGATCACCACGTTGTAGGCGCTGATCAGGCCGTTTAAGATCAGGGCCCACAGGCTGTCGTACAATCCCAGCTTCTGGATGGCCAGGAACATGGGCACAATGCCGCCCTGGAACCACATGGTGAACATGATGACGATGGAGTAGAATTTTTTGCCATAGAACTGGGCAAAGGCCAGGGGATAAGCGGCAATGCTCAGGGCCACCAGGCTCAGCACGCAGCCGACCCCCGCCACGAACACAGTGTTGGCGATGGAACGCCACAGGTCGCCGTCCTTAAAGATGGTGGTGTAGCCCTGGGGGTTGAAGCCGATGGGATAGAAGGTGACGTTGGCGGCCATGACCTGGGTCTCGTTGGAAACGGAGATGGAAATGACGTTCAGCACAGGGTACAGCAGGAAGATCAGCAGCAGGGCCATGAAGGCGATATTGCACACGTTAAAGATTTTTTCGCCCCGGGAGCGCTTAATGAAATCCTGCTCATAACGGTGCTTCTTTTTATAAACCGGTTTTTCCACAGCAGACATACAACCGCTCCTTTCCTTAGAAGATGGAGGTTTCCGACAGCTTCTTGCTGATGGTGTTGGCGATGATCACCAGCACCAGGGAAACCACGGAATTGAACAGGCCGCCCGCGGTGGACATGCCGTATTTGTGGGAGACCATGCCCAGCTTGTAAACATAGGTGGGCAGCATTTCGGAGACCGAAAGGTTCAGGGTGTTTTGCAGCAGGTAAATCTTATCGAACACGCAGTTGAGCATCTGGCCGATCTGCATGATCAGCAGCAGGATGAACGTGGGCAAAACGCCGGGGATGGTCACGTGCAGCACCTGCTTGAACCGCCCTGCGCCGTCAATCTTGGCTGCTTCATAGAGCGTCTGGTCAATGCCGGAAATGGCGGAGATGTAAATCACGGCGTTCCAGCCCAAGGTCTGCCATACGCCGGATACGATGTTGACGCCGTAGAAGTAATCAGGGTTAGACAGGAAGTTGATCGGCACCTTGCCCATCATGCGGTACACCTTGGCCAGCGTACCCATCGAAGGGGAGCAGATGTTGTTGATGATGCTCACCAGCACCACCGTGGAAATGAAGTGGGGCATGTAGGACACCGTCTGCACGAACTTTTTGTAAGGCAGGTTGCGAACTTCATTGAGCAGCAAGGCAAAGATCAGCGGCGCGGGGAAGCAGATCAGCAGGGACAGGCTGTTCAGCGTCAGGGTGTTGCGGATGTACTGCCACAATTCCTGGGAGCCCAGCAGCCGCTCAAACCACTTGAGCCCCACATATTTGGAGCCCTCAAAGCCCTTGAGCAGCTTATAGTCGTAAAAAGATGCCCGCAGATAATACATGGGCATGTACTTGAACAGCGCCATGTAAATCAGCACGGGGATGACCATCAGGTAGATGTACCGGTTCTGCCAGATTTGGTTTCTGACCCGTTTGCGGATAGACGGAGAATTGAACACCGTGTTCCTCCGCGCCTTGGCCGGCCGTTGGGCCGTGATCGAATGATTTGTCAAAAACAACGCCTCTTTCTGAGTTCAATCAAATAGAAGGTTTTTGTAAAAAACAGAAGAAAAGCAACCAAATTGTCCTTGCCTGCTCATATTCTATCACAACATGGCGGGGAGCGCAAGCCCTTTCCTTCGTCAAAATAGGAAAATTGGAAAGAATTCCTTCCTATAAATATTACAATTTTACATTTTTTAGCTGTGAAATATTTTTTGTGATTTTGTGCTTTTTTGCGCATTTGCGCCAGCCGAATTTCCGTCTCTCCGGGCCCGCTTCCAGTCCTCATTGTTCATTTTTTTCATTTTGGGCAGATTCCTCCTTGCAATCCCGCCGCGGAAGGACTATACTGAACGCAGCAGGAATATTTTGGCGCGAAAAAAGTTGATCGTGATCAATAAATACATAAAGAAGGTGTGCGTATGAAACCCGTCCAGGTCGCTGACGAAATCCGCATGATCCCCTCCTACGATTCGCCGGAAGCGGAAGAAATGCCTATGTTTGCTGAAAACCGGGTGCACCAGCGATCCAGCGGTAATCCCTACCCCAATCAGGTGGTCATGCGGGTGGACCGTGCCCACCGGCAGGACCGGCCTTTCCGGGTGATCACCCTGGAAAATGAATACCTGCGCATTGAACTGATGCCGGAGATCGGCGGACGGATTTATTCCGCCTTCGATAAGCGCACCGGCTATGATTTCTTTTATAAGCAGCACGTGATCAAGCCGGCCCTGATCGGCATGCTGGGCAGCTGGATTTCCGGTGGGTGCGAATTCAATTGGCCTTGTCACCACCGGCCCAGCACTTTCATGCCGGTGGATGTGCACGTTGAAAAAGAAACGGGTGGCGCGGTTACCGTTTGGATGAGCGAAAATGAGCCCCTCGACCGGATGAAGGGCATGGTAGGCATCCGTTTAGCGCCGGGGGAGGCCCGGTTCGATACCCGGATGCGTCTTTTTAACCGCACGCCACAGCGCCATTCCTTCCTTTGGTGGGAAAACGCCGCCGTGCCGGTGAATGAGCGCTACCGCTTGGTCTTTCCACCAGATGTGCGCTATGTGCAGTTCCATTACCGGAAGAACGTCACCTCCTATCCCGTGGGCAGCGGCGTTTATAACGGCATCCGCCTGGGGGACGGAACGGACCTTTCCTACCACAGGAACACTCGCCAGCCTACCTCCTATTTCTGCGCCGAAACGGATTATGATTTCTTCGGCGGCTATGACGAGGGCAAGCGCTGCGGCGTGATCCACGTGGCCGACCACACCGTGAGCGTGGGCAAAAAAATGTTCACCTGGGCGTACAACCAATTGTCCCGCAGTTGGGAAAAAGCCCTGACCGATACAGACGGCCCCTATGCCGAATTGATGGCCAGCAGCTATTCTTTGAACCAGCCGGATTTTGCCTGGCTAATGCCTTATGAGGGAAAGGAATTTTCCCAGATGTGGTACCCGGTGGGCGATCTGGGCCTGCCTTTGTGCGCCTGCCGGGAAGCGGCGGTGGCAGCAGAGAATGGCCAAGTGCGCGTGCAGGCCACAGAGCCGCTGCGGGGCACGGCGGTGATCAACGGCGTGGAGCATCCCCTGGCCGCCGGGCCGGAGACGATCGTTTCTTTCCCCGCGCCGGAAAGCTTGATCACCTTTGAAATCCGCAATGAAAAGGGCCGCGCCCTGCTGCGCTACGAAAAGCCCAATGATCAAGCCCTGGCCCCGATGCCCGCCACCATTCCCGATAACCCCACCCTGGACACCCTGCGCACAGCCCAGGAAGCCTACCTGATGGGCGTGCACGCGGAGCAGTACCGGGACCCGGCCATCCGTCCCAGCGCCTATTGGCAGGAAGCGTTGAAGCGCGACCCGGAATACGTGCCCGCGCTGACCAAGCTGGCCGAGTACGAGCTCACCCATCTCCGCCCCCGGCAGGCACTCGACTTGGCCCTGCGGGCCTGGAAAAAAGCGACCACCCGGAATTTCCACCCGGAAAGCGGCGAACTGCAATATTTGCTGGGCCGCATCTTGGAGGCCCTGGGCCGGGATCAGGAAGCCTGGGATTGGTACATGCAAGCCGCCTGGGCACAAGACGCCCGGAGCCGGGCGTTGACCCGGGCCGCCATGATCGAAGGCCGGCGGAACAATGGGGCAGCCATGGCTGATCTGGCGGGCAAGGCCCTGCGGGAGCACGGAGGCAACGAAACGGCCCAGCTGCTTCGGGCGATCGCGCTTTTGCGCGAAGAGGAAGCCCGGGGGCAAGCGGCGCTGCGGGATTTGCTGGCCCAGGATCCGCTGCATACCACCGCCCTGGCCCTGCTGCTGGGACCGTCGGAAAAGTTCTATGCCGCCCTGGGGGCGGACAAATGCCAGGCCGCTGTGGACATTGCCCAGGATCTTTCCGAAGCGGGCGAAGCGGCCCTGGCCGCCCGGGTGCTGGAGGCACTGCCGGAAAAAACGGCCACAACCGAGTATGTCCGGGCCTATTTGACGGGGGACGAAGGGGCCCTAAGCGGCGCGTCCGCCCTGCCCTGCGGCATCGCCTATCCCAGCCGCTTCTTGGAATACCAGGCGCTTTCCTGGGCCTGCGAAAAGCATCCCCACGACGCTAACGCCTGGAACCTTCTGGGCTGCATCCTGTATGCCAATGAAAATTACGGGCAGGCGGCCCATGCCTTTGAGCGGGCCCAGCAGGCGGAGCCCGGCCGGTATATGCCCTGGCGCAACCTGGCTGTGGCCTGTTACTCTCATTTGAAGCGGCGCAAGGAAGCATTGCCCCTGCTCAATCGCGCCCTTGAAATGCATCCCCACGATGGGCAGCTGATCTGGGAAAAGGCCCTGGTCATGGCTCGGCTCGGCGTGGCCCCCGGGGAAATTGCCGCCTTCCTGGAGGAGGAGAACAACCCCCGGGAGGATATTCTCATCGAGCTGTGCCGGGCCTATAACCGCATGGGCGCGTATGAAAAGGCCCTGGCCCTCCTGGACAGAACCGATTTTACTCCCTGCGAAGGCGGCGAGCACGCGGTGGCGGAGCAGTACATGTTTGCCCATCACGCCTTGGGCCGCCGGGCCCTGGCGCAGGGAAACGCCCAGGAAGCGCTGGCTCATTTCCGGCAGGCCCAGCAGTTGCCGGATCACCTGGGCGCGGGGCTGTGGCATGAGGCGCTGCTGGTGCCCCATCAATATTATGAAGCAGTGTGCTTGCAAACGCTGAACCGCAGGCCGGAAGCGGAAAGCGTGCTGCGGTATATTCTTTCCTTCCGGCAGGATTATTTCACCGATATGCACCTGCCCCAGCTGCCCTGCTATCAGGCATTAGCGTACCGGGCCTTGGGCATGGAGGCTCCGGCAAAGGAGCTGATCGCCGCTCATTTGCGCCGCCAGCAAGCCGCCGCTCAGGCTGTGGATGCGGGATACTACAAAACCACTCCTTTCTTTATTTCCTACATGGAGGACGCTTCTTCCCAGCGCCGGGCCGCCTGCCTGTGGCAGACCGCCATGGCCTACTTTGCCGCGGGGGACACAAAGAAAGCCGCGGCATGCGCGGCTGAATCCTTGGAATTGGACCCCAATAACTTGTATGCGGGCTTGCTGATCGAATAAGGTTTACACCCTGGCGGGAAGATAACGGAGGGCGAGGGTGAAGGTGGCCCGCTCCCCCGGGCGCAGGGCGCGCATGCCCGTTTCCGCCCAAGGCAGAGGCAAATTGGGCGCGTTGATGGCCCAGGACTGGGGCTCGGGGCACACAAATCCCGCTCCGCCGCCCCCGTTCCACAGCATGATGAAGGGATAGTCGTCCCGCTCACACACGAATTTTCCCTGGCTTCCGGTTAAAAACACCGGCCCCGGCCCGCATGCTATCAGAGCGGACAGGGGCTGTTTTTCTGGGCACAGCGTGCCTTCCCGTAAAGAGCGCAGCAGGGGCGAATCGGCAATCATCTCGCCGGTGGGCAGCTTGCGCGCGTCGTCCAGCACCCATTCCCGCAGGGCCGGAAGGGCCAAACGCGCGTCGTTTCCTTCCGGCACGCGGAAAGCGGCGTGGATGCCGGTGCCCAGGGGGAACGCCTGATCGCCGTCGTTGATAAACGTAACGGTGTGGCGCAGGCCCGCCGGGGTCAGCGTATATTCCCGGATTACTGTGAACGGGTGGGGGAATTGCAGGTAGGGGTGCTGCCCATCCGCCCGGAACATCCAGGCCCCTTCCCCCATCGCTTCAAAGGGCGTTTGGCTCAGCATCCCGTGGATGTGGTGATGCCGCTCGGGCTCGTTGATGGGGAAGGTATACCGCCGCCCTTCAAACACATACGTGCCGTCCTCCATTCGGTTGGGGGGAAATAAAAGCGGCAGGCCGTACACGTTGGGCGCATCGGCCAGCGCGGAAGCATCCTTGGGCGTGCGCAACAGTTCGGCGCCTGTGGGCACGTGCCGCAGGGAAACGCAGTTGGCCCCCATGCCGGGCACGACCACCGCTTCATAATCCTCCGACCGCAGCCGTGCCGCTTGGATGCCATGCCAAATGATTCGCTCCTGGATCATGCCCGCCGCCCCTTTTGCAAAAAATATGTTTGTATGTGCTTCTGCGCCGGGGTGTGTTTTCCTGCACCTTTTGTTCTCTTTCGGTGATTTTTTTTTGATGGCTCTTGCATTTTGAAGGCGGGAATTGTATACTACAAGCAGCGAGAACAATCAAACACATCAATCCTATCAACGGAGGAAAAGGCTTATGCTGTATATTCTGGAAGGCAAAACATTGCGCTACGCATTGGATGAACGGGCCCGGGTGACCAGCGTTTACAACAAACTGACGGCTCATGAATATGTGTATGAGCCCAGTGAACTGTGGAAGCTGATCTATCAGGAGGGCGAGCGGACGGAAATTCCTGTGTACGCGTCCAACCAGGGAGCGGAATTCCATCAGGAAGGCCGTCAGCTCACCTTGGTCTACCCCACCCTGCAGGGCGATGGACGCACGCTGGACGCAACGCTGCGCATTATCCTGTCCATCGATGACCGGGGGCTGACCGCCCGGTCCGAAATCGAAAACCGGGACGAGAGCGCCCAGGTGATGGAGCTCTCCCTCACCGCAGTGTCGGGCGTGCGGTCGCTGGGCGGCGAACCGGAAAAAGACGCGATCGCCTGGCCCCTGCAAATGGGCATCAAAGTGCCCAATCCGGCGTACAGCGATTTGTCCGTTTATTCAGGTTTCCGCAAATATGAGCGGCACGACCAGTTCCACACCGACCTGGACAATCCCTACCCTGGCGGCATGAGCATGCAGTGGTACGATTGGTATAATGAAAACGAAGGGCTGTACGTGGGTTCCCACGATCTGACCCACCACACCATCTGCATGCATGTGGAACGGGATGTGAAGCGCAATGTGCTCAGCATGGGCGTGAACCGCTATCCCTTGCTGGAAAAGGGGGAAAGCTGGCAAAGCGCCCCCACCGTTTATTGGCCTCACCGGGGCGATTGGCACCAGGGCGCCAAATTTTACCGGGAATTCATGATTGGCAGCGGCAATTGGAAAGCGCCTGACCAGCCTGACTGGGCCAAGGATTTCAGCGGCTGGCTGCGGCTGATTTTCAAGCAGCATCACGGGGAATGCAATTGGACCTTCGACGATATTCCCCGGCTCTACGACGAGGCCGAGGCCGCCGGGATGAAAACCATCTTCCTCTTGGGCTGGGAAAAGGGCGGCTTTGCCCGGCGCTGGCCCGATTACGTGGTGGATGATCGCATGGGCGGCGAAGCAGGGCTGAAAAAGGGCATTGATTATGTGCATGGGAAGGGCGGCAAGGTGATTATGTTCCTCTCCTACGCCCTGATCGACCATCAGAGCGACTTCTATTTGAAGGAAGGCGGCGCTCAGTGCACCATCAAGTCCATGTGGGGGGAGGATATCCCCTTCGCTGAAACCTATTGCGGCGAGGGCACCTACCGCAAGATCCCCAATCCGCCCATGCCCATGTATTTGAGCTGCCCCGGCTCCGACCTGTGGCAGAAAAAAATGATCGATTCGGCTGATACCTGCCTGGATCTGGGGGCGGACGGCGTGCTTTACGATATCGGCGGCCATCTGCCGTTCTTCTGCTACGATAAGACCCACAACCACAAAAAGCCCAGCCATTCCCACGAGCAGAAGGCTGAGCGATACCAGGGATTGCGGGAGAACGTGAAAAAACGGGGAGGGGAGCGCATCGTTTTGCAGGAGCATGTGGTGGATGTGCTCAGCCAGCACATGGATATCTGCCATGGCATCAATAGCTGCAAGCAGCCCCAGGACATGATCGAGCTGTTCCGCTACACCTTCCCGGAACTGATCATCACCAACCGGGAAAGCGGACAGGACGAGAGCGATTACCGCAACGACGTGAACCGCACGGCGCTGCTGGGGCTGCGCTATGATATGACCATTTACCGCTGCTGCGGCTCTTTGTCCGATATCCCCCGGTACGCTTCCTACCTGGCGGAAGTGAACGCCCTGCGCGCCAGCCACGCCGACACCCTGCTTCGGGGCCGGTTTGTGGATGAGGATGGCTTTGCTTGGGATAACCGCGCCCTGCGGGCCAAGGGTTACATGGGCGACGCGGGCCAGGAAGCCGTGGTGCTGTGGAACCCCACGGACGCGCCCCTGACCACTACCGTTACCTTTGATAACGGTGTATCTGTTGCCTGCGCTGTGGCCCCCCAAAGCCTGGCCGTGGCCCGGAATGACGGAAATGGCTAACCGCGGGAGGAGAACAGAAGCGTGAGCGGGAAGCAATTGTTCGCGGCAGGCTCTTATACCGCCCTGGGCGGCCCAGGCATTCGGGTGTTCGCCATCGAAAGGGAGCGCCTGGCCGCCCTGTACGATGTGCCCATCGACGACCCTATCTGGCTGCAATTGAGCCCGGACGGCCGCTATCTGTACGCCGCCTGTGGCGGAGAAGGGCCCAATGAAGGGTTCGTGGCCGCTTTTGCCCCGATGAACGGAGACTATGCCCAGGGCCTGACCTTGCTGGCCCGCCGAGAGGCCCATGGCGTATGCCCCTGCCATTTGTGTGTGGCGGGCGGCGATCTGATCAGCGCCAATTACGCAGACGGCAGCATTTCGACCTTTCCTTTGGCGGATGGGGTGCCCGGAGAGATGGGCCAGCTGATCCGCCACCAGGGAAAGGGGCCCCATCCCCGGCGGCAGCAGGGTCCCCACGTGCACCAGGTGATCCCCCTGGGGGCGGATGCCTTCCAGGCCCAGGATCTGGGCACGGATCGCTTGGTGCGCTATGAAAAGCGTCAGGGCCGGTGGGAGGAGGCCGGGGCTATTCCCCTGCCGAGCGGAGACGGCCCCCGGCATGTGCTGATCAACGGGCAAATGATGTACCTGGCCACAGAACTGAGCAGCTTTTTACGCATGTTCCGCATGGAGAAAAACGGTTTGACTCTCCTTCAATCCTGGAAATTACCCGGCGACGCCTATCCGGCTGATAATTACCCCGCGGCCCTGCGGCTGAGCCCTGATGGCGCCTTATTGGCCGTATCCTGCCGGGGCGCGGACGGCGTTTCCTTTTTCAATGTGGAACCAAACGGAGGGCTGATCCCTGCCGGTTTTGCGCCCAGCGGCGGCTGCTGGCCCCGGGATATCTGGCTTTTGAATCGGGAAACGTTGCTGTGCGCCCATCAAAAGAGCGGCGACGTGTCCCTGCTGAAATGGAAAAACAATCGGCTGAATACCGTCGATGCCCTGCGCTTCCCCGCGCCGGTGGCCTTGGCGGCCTTGCCGTGCAAGGAGGATCATCATGGATAAAAGCAAATTGGCCGCCCAGCGGCAATGGATACAGGCGGAGCTGAACCGCTGTGTGGATTTTTGGCTGCAAAACGGCTGGGATCACAAAAATGGCGGCGTATACACCTGCCTGGACCGGACGGGCCAAATCTATTCCACCGATAAAAGCGTGTGGATGCAGGGCCGCTGCGCCTGGACGTATGCCTACCTGTGCCGGGTGTACGGCGCGCGGCAGGAATGGCTGGCGTTTGCCAAGTCCTGCCTTGATTTTTTGGAAAATCACTGCGTCAACCGGGCAGCGGGCAACCGGCTGTATTTTACTGTCACGGCGGAGGGCCGCCCTCTGCGCCAGCGCCGGTATGCTTTTTCCGAGAGTTTCTATGTTCTCGCCAACGCCGAATATTACGGCGTTACAGGCGAAAAAACGCATTTGGAGCGGGCCCGAGCGGCCTTTGAACTGTACTGGCAATTGTTCCGGGGCCAGATGGACGATCCCACCCGCCTGGGGCCCAAAACCATCCCCGAAACCCGCTCCGGTCGCAGCCTGGCCCCGGCCATGATCGGCCTGAACATGTGCTCCGTGCTCCGCCGGTGCGACCCGGAGCGCACTGGGCTGTACGATGAGCGGGCAAAGCTTTGCGCGGAGGACATTCTTCGCTTTCATTACAAGCCCGGCCTGGGCTGCACCCTGGAAAATGTGGGGCCGGAAGGGGAATTCTGGGGCGATGTGACGGAAGGCCGCATCGTCAATCCCGGCCACGACTGCGAATGCAGCTGGTTTTTGATGGAGTATGCCAACCATGTGGGTGATCAGGCCCTGCACCAAAAAGCGGAAGAAATGTTCACCTGCGCTATCAACGCCGGCTGGGACAGGGAATACGGCGGCTTGCTGTACTTTATTGACGCCAAGGGCCTTCCGCCGGAAAGCTATGAGCACGATATGAAGCTGTGGTGGCCCCATAAC
The DNA here is from genome assembly GCA_017470095.1 of Clostridia bacterium. GTDB lineage: Bacteria > Bacillota > Clostridia > Christensenellales > Aristaeellaceae > RUG563. Next base: position 56,813 of record JAFUFC010000084.1, read on the forward strand.
GAAATCCTCATTGCTTCCCTCATGGCCTATCGGGATACCGGGAATGAAGCTTATTACAATTGGTTTGCCAAAACGCTGGATTATTGCCGGCAGGTGTTTGCCGATCCGGAATATGGCGAATGGTACGGTTACCTGCGTCGGGATGGCCAGCCCACCCTGCCCGCCGCTAAAGGCAGCACCTTTAAGGGGCCCTTCCACCTGCCCCGTTCCCTGGCCATGGCCGATCAAATGATCGGGGATATGCTGAAATAAGCGCAGAACAATTCCCTCCGCTTTTTCGGAGGGATGTGCAGCGGGGGACCGCTTTTTGGCTTCAAAAAGCGATCCCCCGCTGTTTTTATTGTTTTTTATCACGCCCGCTTGCACGAGGGGCAGGAAGCGCAGCCGCCTTCGCCGGTTTCCCGGAGGGAAGGGGGCAGCTGCTCGCCCACGGCCTTCATGGCGTCGATCACCTCGTCCGGCGGCAGGGGCGAAGGAATGCCCGCCAGGGCCAGGTCGGCGGCCACCAGGGCCCCGGCCACCCCGCTGGCATTGCGGTACACGCAGGGCACTTCCACCAGGCCGTGCACCGGATCGCACACCAGGCCCATTACGTTCATCAGCGCGAAGGCGCAGGCATCGGCGCACTGCTTTGCGCTTCCGCCCCGGATGTATACCAGCGCCGCCGCCGCCATGGCCGCCGCGCTGCCGCATTCCGCCTGGCAGCCGCCCTGGGCCCCGGAAATGCTGGCCCGGGCGGCGATCACCTCGCCCACGGCCCCTGCCACAATCAACCCATCAATCAGCGTTTCATCGGAAAGGCCGTATTCTTCCTGGGCGGTGAGCAAAGCGGCGGGCAGGATGCCGCAGGCCCCCGCGGTGGGCGCGGCCACGATCTTGCCCATGGCGGCATTGCATTCCGCGATGGCCAGGGCCCGGGCACTGGCCCGGCCCAGGAAACCGCCGCCCGCGGTGATTCCGGCTTGAACGGCCTGCTGCAATTTGTATGCCTGGCCACCGGTCATGCCGCTCATGGAATGCATTTTGGGGTCAAAGCCCCGCTGGGCGCTTTGACGCATCACATCCAGCGCTTCCCGCATTTTTTCATCAATTTCTGCCTGGCTGATTTCATTATACTTCATTTCGTTTTGCCGGGCCGCTTCCGCCAGGCCGATGCCCTCGGCGGCGTCGATCAGGCTGCTCAAAGAGTATTCCATGCCCCGTTTCCTCCCGCTCAGATTTGTTTGAGAAGCGTCACATCCGTCACGTTGGGCAGGTGCTTCAGGGAATCCAGCAGCTTGTCATCCGGCATGGCGTCCAGGGCGATGGCCATGATGGCCTGGCCCCCGGCCTCCCGGCGGAACACCCGCATGGTGGCGATGTTGATCCGGGCGTTGGACAAAAGCTGGGTCACGGTGGCGATGGCGCCGGGGGCGTCGGTGTGGCGGATGACCAGGGTAGTTTTATCCCCGGAGAAGCCCACCTCGATGCCGTCGATGGATTGCACCCGGATGCGCCCGCCCCCAATCGAGGCGGCCTGCACCACGATGCGCCGGCCCGACTCGCCGGTCACATCGATCACCACGGTGTTGGGATGGGCGTCCCGCAGGTGGACGGGCTGAAAGGTAATGTGAAGGCCCTCCTCCCCGGCCAGCTTCAGGCTGCGGCGGAGGCGCTCGTCATCCACGCTCATGTCCATCAGGCCCCCGGCCACGGCTCGGTCAGTACCGTGGCCCTGGTAGGTTTTTTCAAAAGAGCCGTGGAAGGATACAAGGGCCTTGACCGGCTTTTCCCCCAGCAATTGCCGGGCCACTCGGCCAATGCGGGCCGCCCCGGCGGTGTGGGAGGAGGAGGGACCGATCATCACCGGGCCAATGATATCAAACAAGTTCATGAGAACATTTCCTTCCTTGCAGGGAAACGCCTGCGCGTCCCTGGCGTGGGCGGTTATTTTTCCAGGTATTTTTCAATCAGCTTGCAGGTGTTTTCAATACCCAGGGCGTGGGTACGCTCGTACCCGTGGGAGGCGAACACGCCGGGGCCAATGAGAGCAAAGCGCACGTCGTTGCCAGCCCGCAGGGCGGTGCCGGCATCGGAGCCGTAGCTGGGGTACACGTCGGCGGCGTAGCGCAGGCCGTTTTCCTTGGCCACGGCAATCAATTCGCTGGTCAGGGTGTAATCGTAGGGGCCGTTGGAATCCTTCACGCAGATCGACACCATGGTTTCATCGCACCGCAAATCGTCGCCTACGCAGCCCATATCGACCACCAGCAGATCTTCAATGCCCTCCGGCAGGGCCATTGACGCGCCGTGGCCCACTTCCTCATATACCGTGAACAGGATGGCCACCCGGCGCTTGAGCACAATTTTCTTTTCCGCCACCATCCGGGCCAGGGCCAGGAAAATGCCCGCGCTGGCTTTATCGTCCAAATGGCGGCTTTTCAGGTAGCCCGAGGGGGTCAGCACAGTGCGGGGCTCCCAGGAAATAAAGCAGCCCGTTTCGACGCCCAGGGCCGCCACATCCTGGGCGGAATGCACCTGCTCATCCAGCACGATTTCCAGGTGTTCCTCATCCCGGTCTTCCTTACCCATGTCGGGGAACACATGCTGGCTGGCTTTGGTGGATTGCACCGTGCCGGAGTAGGCGCGGCCATCCCTGGTGTGAACCAGGCAGTTTTCGATTTCGACGGTAGCGTCCTGCCAGCCGCCGATATGGGTGTAGCGGATGCGGCCGTTGGCTTTCACGGAGCGCACCATGGCCCCCAGCGTGTCCACGTGGGCGGAGAGCAGGATGCCCCTTCCTTCGCCGCCCAATTCACACATCACTGCGCCCTTCCGAGTGCGCACGGGAGAAAAGCCCAGGCCTTGGAGGGTGGCCATCACATAATCGGTGGCCTGTCGGGTGAAGCCGGTGGGCGACGGGATGGCCAGGAGTTTTTGAATGTATTCCATAGCGTAGGTGTGCATGGTGATAACTTCCTTTCCATAGCATGTTATATAACTTTTTTATCCAGCCATTTGGTGCCCGCGAACCGGACGCAGAAGCACACGCCCCGCATGATCCAGTCCAGGTGCATGGCGATCCACACGCCCAGCAGCCCCAGCCCCATGCCGTACACCAGCGCGTAGCTGGCGCCCACGCGCAGCGTCAGCATGCTGATGATGGAAACCGCCATGGTGAATTTGGCGTCCCCGGCGGCCCGCAAGAAATTGGGCATGCCGAAGGACAAAGCCCAAGTGGTGATGGAGCCCAGAGCGTACAGCTTCATGATCTGCACGGCCACGGGCACGCCTGCCGCCTCCAGGGAAAAGAGGTTGATGAACGTTTCCGGGAAAAAAAAGAGCAGCAGGTTCAAGGGCAATTCGCTCAGGTACATCAGTTTGAGCAGCTTCACAGAATACTGCTTGGCTTCTTTTTTCCTGTCTCCCCCGATCAGCTGGCCCACGATTGTGATGGACGCCAGGCCGATGGCGTTGCCGGGGATATTCACAACGCCGGAAATGCTGCTGCAGATGCCGTTGGCTGCCCGGATGGCGGTGGGAAAAGTGGTGATGATGCCCATGATCAGCACCTTGCCTACCTGGAACAGGCTGTTTTCCAGCCCGTTGGGCACGCCCACCCGGAAAATGCGCCGGATCATTTCAAAATCAAACTGGAAGAAATGCTCGCCTTTTGAGGGCTTATCCAGGTGGATGGGCATGCTCTTGTTGAACATAATGCCCACAATCACCACAGCGGATACAATACGGGACAGCAGGGTCGATATGCCGGCTCCGGCCACGCCCAGGCCGCAGGGGTGGATCAGCAGGGCGTTGCCGCCAATGTTGATCACGTTCATGGCGATACTGGTCCACATCGAAGCCCTTGAATTGCCCATGGCCCGCATCAGGCCCACGCCGCCGTTGTATACCCCCAGGAAGGGATAGGACAGGCAGGTGATCAGCAGGTAGGTGTAGGATTGGGTCAGGGTGTTCGGGTCGCTGCCGTTGTCCATCAGGCCAATGATCTGCCGGTGGAATACCGCGATCAAAGTCGTCACCGCAGTGGCCAGGGCGAAGGTGGACAGCATCAGCTGCCTGGCGGCGGCGCAGGCGTTTTTCCTGTCGCCCCGGCCCAGGTATTGGGCGGCCACCACCGCGCCGCCGGCGCTCATGGCGGAAAATAATTGAATGAACAGCACGTTCAGCGTGTCCACCGTCGATACGGCAGCCACCGCGCTGCCGCCCACGCCGGATACCATGGCGGTGTCCGCCATGCCCACCATCACGGCCAGAAACTGTTCCGCGATCAGAGGCAGAATCAGCGCCACCAAATCCCGGCGGGAAAAGGCGTTTGTCGGGTTTTCTTCATGCAGTTGGAGTCTGCGCATGGTTGTCCTCCTTCCCCGGTACGGGGGATTTTTATTATACGCTGTTTTTCAGGGAAGAACAAGAGCAGACGGGAAAGAAAAAAGCCCGTTCCGGCCATGCTATGGGCAGCGGGCGATTTTCTTCGGGAAAAGCAGGAAATGGGTCGGCCGCGGCGAACAATACAGGATGCGCCGCTGCGGCGCGGACCGGGCCATCTGCCCGGCCGGAAAGGACGCGAAGATTGAAGTATCGCAAATTGATTGTGATTTTGGGCTTCCTGGTCATTGCGGTAGCGGTGATGATTTTCATGTTTTCCGCCCAGGATGCCGACGCTTCCTCCCAAACCAGCACCGGCGTGCTGGTCTGGCTGATGCACATTCTGTATCCGGATTATGATCATATTCCTCCGGTAGAGAGGCGGGCGCTGTTTTACCGGTATCATAACCTGGCGCGAAAGGTGGCCCATGTGACGGAATTTGCCATGCTGGGCACGTTTTTGTATCTGTTTCTGCACGGCGTCCGGGTCCGCTGGGCCGCCCTGCTTTCTTGGCTGGGCGGCACCTTGTACGCCGCCAGCGATGAACTGCACCAAACCGTGGTCAGCGGCCGAGGCGGCATGTGGCAGGATGTGTGCATCGACAGCGGTGGCGTGGTGATCGGCATCCTGCTGGGCGTGGCGCTGCTTGGCATTTTTCATTGGGCCTTTGGCAAACGTCCGGAAATGGGAAAGCCGTAAACCCACGTCCTTTATTTGCGCGGAAACCAGCTTTGACGATCCGTTTTCGCCCGCTTTCCTGAAAACCGAATTGGTTGCTGTCTTTCACATCACTGCTTTCGTGGGGGCCATGGAACCTGCCAGGAACAGCCGGTAACCCCCGGCGTTTTCGACCATTTCAAATAATGGCTCGGCCTGCGCGCACTTATCCAGCGCGTTCAGCAAAGCGCAGGAGGATACGGAGGCGCTGGTCAGCACGTCCACGCTGGTGGATTGATTGGCCAGCACCTGTTCGGTCAGGCTGTCAAAGGCCATGCCGCCAATGATGGGCGTGCCGTTATAGGCGGGCAGGACGATGGCGGTAATTTCGTTGTTGGCGAAGGCCGCCCCATGCTCAGTTCACCGATACCGGCCAGGCCTTCGGCGTCAATCAGGGGAGAAACGGTGGCGGTATAGGCGCCGTCTTTCACTGTGGTTTCGGTGGAATCACCCGTTCAGTGCCTTTGGCCTTGGCTTCCGCGACGACCAAGCGTTTTTTTTACTTTCGCGCCGTGCTGCTTCTTTGGAAAACCATGCCGCAAAAATATTTTATTTTTTTTGAAAAAGCCCTTGACAAAAGAGCCCACTTTGTGTAAAATAACTCACGTCGCTTGAAGATGCGACTGAAAGAAGCCTTCGGGGTGTAGCGCAGTCTGGTAGCGCACGTGCTTTGGGAGCATGGGGCCGGGGGTTCAAATCCCTTCACCCCGACCATCTTTCCCGGGGCGACAAGGGTGCATGTGGCCCCGTGGTCAAGCGGCCTAAGACACCGCCCTTTCACGGCGGTAACCCGGGTTCGAGTCCCGGCGGGGTCACCATTTTCCCTCTTCATCCAGCGATCGGCTTTGGAAGGAGAGCCCAAGGGCCTTTAGCTCAGTTGGTCAGAGCGGCCGGCTCATAACCGGTTGGTCCGGGGTTCAAGTCCCTGAAGGCCCACCATTATATGGCCCGGTAGTTCAGTCGGTTTAGAATGCCAGCCTGTCACGCTGGAGGTCGAGGGTTCGAGCCCCTTCCGGGTCGCCATTTCTCTGATTCGATTGGGTGATGCTGGTGTAGCTCAATTGGCAGAGCAGCTGATTTGTAATCAGCAGGTTGCGGGTTCAAGTCCCTTCACCAGCTCCATTTTCTCCGGGCCGAGTCCAGAGAGGTGCCGAAGGACGGCATGTTCCTTGAAGCGACCGGGAGCGTATCCTGACAATTCAAACATGGGTAGGTTCCCGAGTGGCCAAAGGGAGCAGACTGTAAATCTGCCGTCACAGACTTCGGTGGTTCGAATCCACCCCTGCCCACCAAAAATGCGGGAATGGCGGAATTGGCAGACGCGCATTATTCAGGTTCATTTGCTAGAACGAGCTTGCA
>JAFUFC010000085.1 GCA_017470095.1 Clostridia bacterium
AGGAATACAAGGAAGTAAAGGAACTGAACCGATGGGACGAAAGCTTTGACGTGACGCTGAACGTGCCCGCACCCATGGCGAAGAAAACCTACGTCCCCGCAGCGCCCTTTGACTTTTTAAACGGCATGACCCTCAACGCTGTCACCGCCGAGCAGACCGTGGCCGGGGCCTACGTGGTGGGCCAGTTCACATTGCGGGATGGGTACAGCTTTGAGGACGCGTACAGCGGCGAAATCGAATTTTGTGATGAACAGGGAGAGAGAATCCGCTGGGGCATGGCAGAGAGCGGCATCATCCGTTATGACGATTTGCCTCATGTGGAATGGGGCGCGATGCTGAATCTCGAACAGCTGCCGGATACCCTGTTCGTGGGCTTCCGGTATCCCGACGCGGGGGGCCGGGTGATGGTCACACCCGTGGAAGATAACTAATAATGGAAACGCTGCCGCCGTCCGGACTGTTCTCCGGGCGGCGCTTTCCATCCAAACCGGCGTCAGCAAAGGACGTATCCTGGTGGCCACGGTACGGAGTGATATTCACGATATCGGAAAAAACATCGTCAAGATGACGCTGGAAAACTATGGCTATGAGGTGGTGGCCTGGGGAAGGAGGCGCTGCCAAAGCGGTGCGGATGCCCATGCCCGGGATGCCCGGACTTCGGTGGGTATTGTCCGGGAGGTATGGGGATCGGCGTTTCGCAAGATTTCATAAAAACCCCTGTTGGATCATTGCTTGCTCGTTGGTTTGCCAACGAGTAGACGCATCCAAACAGGGGCTTTTTCTTTCTTGCTATGGCCGGTTCTGTAAAGCGGCCATGGATGGGCTCCGCGTTTATTGTCCCGCCAGGTCGTTTTGCAGCATGACCAGATGGGCCAGCAGGGCCGTGCGCCCATCCAAGGTAGATGATTTGGCGGCTTGGATGACTACATCCAAAGCATCCAGATCGGCAAAAAGGGCGGTAAAGGCATCTTCGTAAGCCAGCCGCCCGCTCTCGCCGCCATTGACGGCCATATTCAGGTTATTCAGCTGCTCCATCAGGTACACATATTGCCGCACTTTGGCCAGCCTTGAGGGAGTGTTGCTGGTAACGATGCTATTCATGCGGTTCACTTCGTCAATGGCGGAAGCGGCGGCGCTGATCATACGCTGCTTGATTTGGTTATTGGCTTGGTTCTTGTAAGCACTGCTCCGGATGGCAGTGACGCCCAGCATAATGACAGCGGCCAACAGTACGGCGCACACCAGAACCAACACTCGGCGCTGCAGGCGCAGGTTGCCGTTGTTCATGTGTACTTTAAAGGATGAATCGCGATACATCATATGCAGAAATTTCCTCTCTTGTCGAATAGTGGGGATTGTGCGCTTCCAAAGAGGCACATTTTTGCCCGAAGTGGAGGCGTGAACCATATTATAACACATCTTCTGCCCATTCGTAAAGCCCGGACCTGCGCATGCCCATTTGCAGGCTTTACAAATTGTTCACGCACTTTCGAGCGCGATTATGATATAATCATAAAGGAATCGGCCGTAGGCTGATTATCCATCTCGACGGCTCCTGGAGGGCAGCGCCGAGGATCTTATGATACCATATGGGTGAACGGCCTGAAGCAGCCGGGATTTTCGTATTTTCCGGAGGGAAATATGATCGTTTTTGATCAGGTATCCAAACGCTACGGGGCCTATCAGGCCCTGAGCGAACTTTCTTTTTCCGCGCCCAAGGGGCAGGTGCTGGGGCTGCTGGGGCAAAACGGCGCCGGCAAAACCACCGCTATGAATATTTTGACCGGTTGCCTGGCCCCAAGCAGCGGCAAAGTGTCTATTGGTGGTTTCGATTTGCTGGCCCAGCCTCGGGAAGCCAAGCGGCTGTTGGGATATTTGCCAGAGCAGGCACCTTTGTACGATGAAATGACGGTGCGGGCTTATCTTCGCTTTGCCTGCGAATTGAAAGAGGTTCAGCGCAGCGCCATTCCAAAGCATATCGCCCAAATTGGCGAAAAGACCGGCCTGAATGATGTGATGGACCGGAAAATCGGTAATCTCTCAAAGGGCTACCGGCAACGGGTGGGCTTTGCCCAGGCCCTGTGCGGCAGCCCGGAGGTGATCGTACTGGATGAGCCCACCGTGGGTTTGGACCCCCGGCAGAGCAGCGAGATGCGCGGACTGGTGAAGGCTCTTTCTGGGGAACACACGGTGCTGTTCTCCTCTCACATTTTAAGCGAAGTCCAATCCATTTGCGATCGGATCATCATATTGCATCACGGCAGGATCATCTGCGACAGCGCTTTGCAGGCCCTGCGCCAGGGCGAAAGGCGGCTGCGGGCAGTGGTCGCCTGTGGGGAAGGGATGCTTTTGCCAAGGCTGCGGCAGCTCAAGAGCGTAAAATATGTGCAGGTGGAGCGCTTAAGTGAAGCGGGCACCACCCAGGTGGTGCTGACGGCCGAGGGGGATGCGCCTGTGGAACGGGAATTGTTTACCCTCCTGTCCGGGCTGCAAACACCCATCCTGCGCCTGTCTCCGGTGGAAGACAGCTTGGAGGAAATTTTCCTTCGCGCCACCGGCGACGCTGGCTGATTTATGGATACAGGAAAGGAGAAAAATCCGATGCGCGCCATTTTCCGGCGGGAAATGCAAAGCTATTTTTATACGCCCGCTGCCTATGTGTTCATGGGCGTTTTCCTGATGCTGGGCAGCGTTTTTTTTGCTGTGGGCAATCTGAGCGCCCGCAGCAGCAATTTGCTGAATTTGCTGTCCCAATTGAGCTATTTATGGATGCTGCTGTCCCCGGTGCTGACCATGCGGCTGCTGGCGGGAGAAAGACGGCGGCATACGGACCAATTGCTGTATTCCTCGCCCTGCTCACTGGGGGCGCTGGTGGGTGGAAAATACCTGGCTGCCTGCGCGGTGCTGCTGCTGACGGTGGCGGCTACGTTTGTGTACGCGTTGATCGTGGCCATTTATGGAAGGCTGTATCTGGCGGAAACACTGGTAGGATATCTGGGGCTGATTTTGCAGGGCTGCGCGTTCCTGGCGCTGGATTTGTTTGTTTCCTGCTTTGCGCGCAGCCAGATGACGGCGGTGATCGTGGGCGTGGGGGCCAATCTGCTGGTGTGGCTCAGCGACGTGGTGGCTTCCGCCGTGACGGTGGAGGCATTGAGATATGTGCTCAAGTTCATCAGCCTGTACCAGCGCTTTGCGCCTTTTGCCCGGGGACAACTGAGCTTTTCCAACGTGTTGTATTACCTGCTGTTTATTTTTATCATGCTGTTTATGAGCGTGCGGGTTATCGACGCCCGGCGCTGGAGCGAGGCGTAACCGATGAAGGAACGATGGACGAATTTGTGGCAGGCCATCTGCCAGAATAAAAAATTTCGCTGCGGCGGTATTTCTGCGGCGTTGACGGCGGCGGCGGTGGTGCTGGTTTTGGTTCTGGGCGCACTGGCGGACGGAATCGAAGACCGCTATGCCCTGAAAGCGGATTTTTCTTTCAATGGCGCTGCCACCCGTAGCGCGGTTACCGACGCGGTGCTGAGTGCCCTCAATAAGGATGTGCACATTTACGCTGTGGTGCCGGCGGACGGGGGCGACGCTACCCTTCTATCTCTCCTGGAAAAATATGGCGCGGCCAGCGCGCATGTGACCTGGAGCCGGGAAAGCTTGGTGCGCAATCCCGTTTTGCAGAACCAGTTCACCGATGCCGCAGGGGACCGGACCGTGACGGATGATTGCCTGATCGTTCATTGCCCCGCCACCGGCCGCAGCCGGGTATTGAACGAAAATGATTACTACGTTTACTCATACAACACCGATACAGGCACCTTCAACGAAGCTTATTTCACCTATGAAAAGAGCCTGACCGAGGCCATTTTGTACGTGAGCCAGGATGAACTGCCGGCGATTCAGCTGTTGTCCGGCCATGGGGAATTGACGGAAACGGATACGGCGGCGCTGGAAGCCACCTTGGTATCGGCCAATTACGCGGTGAAGCGGGTGAACCTGGCTGCCGGGGATGCTATGGATCCGGACAGTCCGCTGATGATCCTGTCACCCCGGTATGATATTAGCCAGGAGGAGTTGGATCAACTGCTGTCCTTTGCCCAGGCGGGAGGCGATTTTTTCATCGCGACCCAGTATGCCGATCCGGCCAACCTGGAAAATTTTAACGCTCTCCTGCGCTCCTACGGCATTGAAATTTACCCCGGCTTGGTGATTGCCAAGGAAAGTGATACGGCCAGCTATTATGCCGATTCCCCTGTGTTCCTGATGCCTTACATGCAGGAGACGGACGCCACGTCTTCCCTCATTGCCGCGGGGAAGGATATCCTGCTCCTGGCTGGGGCTCGGGCGTTCAAGCTGCCAAACGCTCTGCCGGAGGGGGTGATGCTCTCGCCGGTGCTGATGACGGGGCAGGCCTATATCCGCAATTTTGAGGATGGGCTCAGCCTGAGCGATCAGCAACCGGGAGATGAGGAGGGCACGTTTGCCGTGGCCCTGTGGAGCGATCGAATGCAGGAGGACGGCACGGTGTCCCGGATGCTTGCGGTGGGCAACATGAGCATGTTCCTGGATTATTGGGTGCAAAACAGCACCGACGCCAACGCGTTCCTGCTGCAAATGCTGCGTTCCCTTCAGGGCCGATCTCCGGTGAACCTCGACATCGTGCCCAAAACGGCCCTGCGGGAAGGAATGACCTTGGGCTCCCTGACCCCCGCCGTGGTAGTTACTGTGGCGCTGCCGCTGCTGGTGCTGCTGGGGGCGCTGTTGGTGCTGATGCCCAGAAAGAACCTGTAATGCAGTTGCCCAACGAATGATGGGCGTCAAAGAATCGTTCTTATAAGAAGAAAAACGAAAATATACCATATCAAGCGGCTTTCTCGGAAAGGGAATGGGGAAAACCATGTTTGGGCTTCCAGAAGCGGTTTTCCCATAGGATATAAGCATGGAAAAAGTACCGAAAAAAAAGCCCCGGAAAGGCATAAATAAAAAAATGGCGGCGCTGCTTTTGCTGGGAGTGATTCTCCTGGCAGGGGCAGGGGTGTATTTCCTGCGTCAGCCGGTAGTGCCCCAAATTGTGGATGAGGGGCCGAAGCCGGCGCTGCTGAGCAGGTCGGAGGAGGATATTCTTTCGATCGCTATTCAGCCGGCGGAGGGGTTG
>JAFUFC010000086.1 GCA_017470095.1 Clostridia bacterium
TCCTCTGGGCACCGCAGGCAGACGGTGGAGATCGTCTTCAACTTTGTCGGCCAGATCGAGATTCCCATCCTGACGGAACCGATCATCCTGGAAGCATCGCCGAAGCACAGGAAAACCGCATAGCCACATCGGCTACGCGGTCTCCCCAAGGATTAGTTCCTTATGAACGTTAACCCTTCATTGATGAAGTCTGACCGGGCGTGAAACCGTAAAAAACAGCCGTCCGAAATTCGATAATGGTACGAACGATGGTACTAAATCCCCAAAACAAGCGAAAAATCCTTGATTTCTCAAGGATTTTTCCTGGTGGAGCATAGGAGACTCGAACTCCTGACCCCAACACTGCCAGTGTTGTGCGCTACCAACTGCGCTAATGCCCCGATTGAGCATCCCGGGTTTCTCCCGCGGACAAATGGTATTGTATCACAGAACAGTGGATTTGTAAAGCCCTAAATTCAAAAAAATATATTTTTTTCGGAATAATCCCCCTTTTTTTGTTAATCAAGAATTTTCATGGGTCGCCAGCGCAGATAATCGCCGGAAACCAAGCTATAGCGAATGCCGTTTTTCATGCCAAGAATACTGTCATGAAACCGGGCTTCCCCATGGCAGTGGGCATAGAATACTTGCTCCACGCCGTATGCCTCTGCCAGGGCAGTGAAAGGGCTATCCTTTTCCAGGATATTGGTAGGCGGATAATGCAAAAACAAGATTAATTTTTGATACCCTGCCCCCTTCGCCGCTTCCAGCGACAGCCGAAGCCGGGCACTTTCCCGCTCCACGATCCTCCGGGCGTGGGCCTCCGCCTGCTCATCCCAGCCCATCAGGCGGCCTTTTCGATCCAGATAAAAGGGGCCCTCGAAGGTGAAGCCCTTGGTGCCCACCAAGGCATAATCCCCATAGACATAATAATTGTTTTGCAAAAACGCCAATTGCCCCTGGAAGCGCGCATTCAGCGCCGGGGTCTTTTTGGCGTCCCAGAACATATCATGGTTCCCCCGAAGCAGGATCTTCCGCCCAGGCAAATCCATGATGTACTGCAAATCCGCCGCGCATTCCTCCAGGTTCTTTCCCCAGCTGTGATCACCCGCCAGCAGGAGGGTGTCCTCCGGCCCAATGAGGGCTTCGCAGTTTTGCCGGAAAAGACGCTCATGATCCTTCCAAGCCGGATCCGTCAACTGGCCCCGGGCTTTCACTTCCGCTTGAAAATGCAGGTGCAGATCGCCGATGGCGTACAGCCCCATTTCCTCATCCCCTTTGTTGCCCACGCCGGTCCATCCATGATATAAGCGCAGCTGCTTTCTTGTATTATTTTATCACAAACGCGAAGGATCATCAAACGGCCTATGCACCGTCGTTATTTACCGTATTTTCACCGGGAACACCATCGCGCTCCCCTCCTCCGTCACCCAGCTCAAAGAAACCACGTCCGGCAGTTCCGCTTCCTTCAACCCGTACCACTGGCATTCATAGACCACGCAAAAATCGCCATTTTCATCGAAGTGGCCGTATCCAACGCCTTGAAAATTAACCACCTGATCATGATCGTCCGGTCCGAACAGGACGCGGCCCTCTCCGTCCGTCAGTTCGCCAAATTCAAGCTGCTGGATGACGCCATCCTCCTCCTTGGGATACAGCCGCAAGGTCAGGTACAGCCCCATGGGCGTCAAATCCGCCGTGGTGTATAAGGCGGTGCAATGCGCATTTTCATACACCGTATCCGTCGGCAGATGGCGGATGCCCTCGGTCGGCAGGACCAGATCAAAGGAGAAGGCGATGCGCTCCGTTTGCAGGCCACCCATGTTCTCCTCCGGCGTGCTGAGCATGCACACAACCCATCTACTTTCTTCCTCATCATAAGCCGTCACGCCGTAAGCGTCCGGAATCACGTAATACCCCTCCGCCGCCTTTTGGACCGCCCCATCCGGGTCGAATTCCTCCATGCGATACACCGGCCGCTCCGGGCGGTAGAAGGTCACCTCCATGTCCACGCGCAGCGTTTCCGCGCCGACGACGCTGTCCGGCAGCAGGATGATTTCCCCGTCCTGCCAGCTGTCGTCGTAGTAGCCAATCCAGGTGCAGTCAAAGCTGTCGGCACCGTCCGTCCAGATGCGTTCGCCGTTGGCCGTAAAGCGGCTCACCACGGCGTACAGGGGCACCTCCTGCTTGTTCTTCACACACCAGTCAAAAATCAACGCCCGGCCGTCGTACATCGCGGAGGATACCTTCATGGAAGCGCTTTTCGATTCCATTTCCCGGTTGATTTCGGTGATAGGCATGTCAGACGGATAGGTGTTCCCCTGCCAAAATAAGAACTGCAATACGTCCCAGCCGTTGGCCGCCGCCAGCGCCGTGGCCATGCCCAGCGCCAGGATGAGGGCCACCGCCAGGGTCACCCTCGAAAACCGCTTCACCGGCGCTTGATCCTTTTGCGTCAACCTGGCCAGCTGCGCATCGCTCCGGGCGTCAAACCCCTGAGGAGGCTCAGGACGGCCTGCATGAAGCGCATTTTTTAGTTCCTGTTCAAGCATGTCCTGATACCTCCTTCTTCATGTCCCGCCGCAGCATTTCCAGCCCCCGGGAGATGCGGGAGGACACCGTCCCCCGGGGAATGCGCAGAATTTGCGCGATTTCTTTCTCCTGCAATCCCTCATCAAATTTCAGCATCAGTAGCAGCCGGTATTTTTCTTCCATTCCCCACACATAGTCGGCAATACCTTGCGCTTCCCTTGGCGCACTCAGGACATTTTCCAGTAGCTCCACAGGCACTGTGTTTTTCCGCCGGCGCAGCTCATCGTGAGCGGCATGGATGGTGCTGCGCATCAGGTAGGCCGGCAGCGCGTCCAGCGACCGTAGACGGCCCAAGTGCTTCCAGGTGGCCTCTACCGCGCAGGAGACCGCGTCCTCCGCGTCCGCTGCCGAATGGAGCAGCCCATACGCCACCCGCCACAGCGCCTGACGCCTTGCCCTCACCGTCTCAATAAAGAAACGTTCTCTTTGCTCATCCATGCCATCACATCCTTATTTATCGTAACCCGATACACTATAAAGACGTGAGAATCCCGCATTATGCTCCATCAAAAAGAAATTTTTATCCCCATGCCGTAATTTCGTATGGGATGGTTCCTTTCCGAGCAAAAGAAAAATCCTTGCAAATCATGGATTCACAAGGATTTATCTGGCGCCTCAAGAAGGACTCGAACCTACAACCCTTCGGTTAACAGCCGAATGCTCTGCCATTGAGCTATTGAGGCATTTGGATGTGGGATGAACCACATCCTATTGGAATCCGGCGGCGACCTACTCTCCCGGGCCGTGTCCAGCCAAGTACCATCGGCGCTGAAGGGCTTAACTTCTGTGTTCGGTATGGGAACAGGTGGGACCCCTTCGCCATTACCACCGGAAATTGTATCATTGTTTGGGGGGCTGAGGACGATTCGTTTAGTTTCTTCGCTCCGCTTTCGCTTGGCTTTCCGTTTCTTTCGCTCCGTTAGAACTTGCCCAAGGTTGCTATGTTTTCCTCTTTGGGAGTTTTCCTCTCCCCGGATCGGCCCGTCGCCTGGCGGCTCTCTGCCTTTCCTGCTTTCCGGGCTGCTCACCCTTCCAGCTGCGCTCCTCGCGCATCAAGTCTAATGCGTGCTGCCTTCTCGCCAAGGCTTCTTCGCTTTCGCTCCGCCTTCCTACCCAGGCCCGCTGTCACACCTTGACAACCGCACATGAAGAGAAATTCGAGATTGTTTTTGTCTTTCCGACCTTTTCGTCTCAGGACTTTGAAATCAAGCCCTCGACCGATTAGTATCATCAAGCTCCATGTGTTACCACACTTCCACCGATGACCTATCTCCTGGTAGTCCTCCAGGGGTCTTACTTCTTTAAAAGAATGGGAACCTTATTCTTGAGGTGGGTTTCACGCTTAGATGCTTTCAGCGTTTATCCCGTCCGCACTTCGCTTCCCTGCTATGCCGTTGGCACGACAACAGTTGCACCAGTGGTGCGTCCATTCCGGTCCTCTCGTACTAGGAACAGCGCCTCTCATGATTCCTACGCCCACGATGGATAGGGACCGAACTGTCTCA
>JAFUFC010000087.1 GCA_017470095.1 Clostridia bacterium
CTGAACATGGAGGAGGACCCCGTGCCCAAGGAAATCAAGGCGCGCTCTATCGTGATAGGCGGCGATTCCGACACGGTAATCCGGGAGCTGACAGCATGATCATCAACACAGGACAGCGCACCGATATCCCTGCCTTTTATTCGGAATGGCTCTGCAACCGTCTGCGGGAGGGATTCGTGATGGTGCGAAATCCCTACAATCCAAAGAGCGTCACACATTACCGACTGTCTCCAGACGTGGTGGACGTGATCGGCTTTTGCCCCAAAAACCCCGCGCCCATGCTGCCGCACATGGATTTACTCAAGCCTTTCGGTCAATTCTGGTATGTGACCATCACGCTCTACGGCAGAGAAATTGAACCAAACGTGCCCAATAAACTGAAAGCGCTGGACAGCTTCAAACATCTTTCAAACATCGTCGGCCCCGACAGCATGGGCTGGCGGTACGATCCCATTTTCATCAGTGAGCAATACCCTGTCGAACGGCACATCAAAGCCTTTGAGTACATGGCAAAAGCATTGTCCGGCTATACCCGGACAGCCGTGATCAGCTTTATCGACCTGTATGAAAAGACCAAACGCAATTTTCCGGAGGCGCGATCCGTTTCCGCTGAGGATTGCTTGACCCTTGGCAAGGCCATGGCGGAGATCGCCCACGCACATGGAATGACCCTCCGGCCTTGCGCCGAAGGGTCAGATCTTGCACAGTTTGGAGCGGATTGCAGTGGTTGTATGACCGTTGCAATGTATGAGCGCGCCATCCATTGCCGCCTCAAAGTGCCATCTCACCAGCCCGCACGCAAGAAATGCGCCTGTTTCCTGGGCGGCGACATTGGGGCCTATAACACTTGCGCCCATTTCTGCCGGTACTGCTATGCCAATTACGACGCTGCTGTCGTCCGCAAAAACCAGGCGCTGCATGATCCGGCATCTCCGCTGCTCATCGGTCATCTGCTGCCGGACGACCAGGTGCATAACGCAAAGCAGGAAAGCTGGATTGATAATCAAATCACGATGAACTTTGACGCTGGATAATAGATTGTTGATCTAAAAAGTTCTGTTGTAAATCTAAAATTACCCTTGACAATCTCCGTCTTAAAAGATTGAAAGATTCGGGATGTTTTTTTCGCCCTGGTTCGGCTAAATAAAGGGAGGCGCAGCCGCGCTACGTTGACCGGAATGAAGCAAAAAGAGCCGAAAAGGCAACCCCAGATCCCGTGTTTTAGACGGAGAATAGTATGAAGCTGATCTCGGTGAATATATGATCAGATGACACTTTTTTATGAACTTCTATGAACTTCCTGATAGATATGGAATGCTGTTTTTATAGTAATTGTCTACAATACATGCCGACACACGCCATTGAAAAACGACCTCTTGATACTGTATACCGCTCAATGGTCGAAGCGTGCGGATAACAGCTTTCGGTTTTTTGATGATGGGCAGATGCTGGGATCATACGCTTTCGCGCTGGCCGAAGCCAATGCAGTCTCCTGCCTTGCCGAAGGCAGTCGTCAGCTTTGCATCGCGACACTGAAATGCTGCCTGATCTGCCCGAGAAACCGTTCAGCAATGGGAGAAAAGGCCTGATACTTTTTCCAGACCAGAAAAAGCCTTGTTTCCAGCACTGGCGTCAGCGGTCGGAAAACAAGTCCGGAGTCAGCAGACGTATCTACCAGATGGTCAAAAGTCAACAAATAACCAAGACCTTCTTTAGCGAACAGAGAGGCGTTATAGGCCAATCGGAACGAACCTTCCAGCCGAAGTTCCTGGATCCGGTTTCCACACCAGTTTGGCAGATCATTCTCCCAGCTTTGCTCAGAACAGAATAAGGGCAGTCCTATACGCAGCGGGACAAGAACGAAATCATTTACTGATCATCCATGCTGGCGGGAGAAGAGGAGGTTCATCATGCAAGATACGGTCAGGCTGAATAACGGCGTTGAGATGCCGCGTATCGGATATGGCGTCTATCAGATCCCGCCGGCAATGACCGAACGCTGCGTCCGGGACGCGCTGTCCCTTGGTTATCGCTCTGTGGACACCGCCCAGTGCTACGGCAATGAACGGGAGGTTGGCGCAGCGGTCAGATCATCCGGCCTGCCCCGCAGCGAGGTGTTTGTCACCACCAAGCTGTGGGGCGGGCGCGGATACCGCGATACGGCAGTTTCTATTGACGGATCGCTGAAAGCCCTGCATCTGGATTATATGGATTTGCTTTTGATCCACGAACCGACGGGAAACTTCCATGAAATTTACCGCGCCATGGAAGATGCGTACAAAGCAGGAAAACTCCGGGCAATCGGCGTTGCCAATTTCCTGAATGAAAATTACAAGCGTTTGCTGACAACAGCGAAAATCGTGCCGGCGGTCAATCAGGTGGAAACCCACGTATTCCGGCAGCAGCGCACGCTTCGTAAACTATTGGACGAAAATGGAACCATCCATGAATCATGGTCTCCCCTTGCCTGCGGCCAGAACGGTTTTTTCAGAAATCCCGTGCTGAAGGAAATTGGCGAACGGCACGGAAAGAGCATCGCTCAGGTCGGCCTTCGCTCTCTCTATCAGCAAGGTATTGTGATCATTCCTAAATCCACGCATATGGAACGAATGAAAGAAAACATGAATATCCTTGATTTTGAACTGAATGCGGAAGAAATGGAATCACTCTATGTGCTGGATCTTGACAAGAGCCAGTTTGGCTGGTGGTAAGGAAGGAGCGGAAACCATGCGTATCCTGTTTATCAATGGGAGCCCCAATAAAAACGGTCATACGGTTGCCCTGGCAAGGAATCTGCTCGAAGGCAAACCATATGACACGATTCATCTTGTAGACCATAAGGTATACAGCTATGGACAGCATTTTGAAGATGACGAGTTAATTTTCATCCGGGCAAAGCAAACCTGAAAAATAGCAGCATATGATTCGATGCAATGTTGCTTCAATCCCCATCCTTGCGTCAGTAAGACACCATTCAAACACACAGCCCTTTATTATGGTGCATACGTCCATGGCGATCTGATGAATGTTTAGATCGGATGGAAGGATTCCGGTTTTCACGGCTTCCAGCATTTCTTTTTCAGATCGTGCCATGACCGTTCCCTCTGCAAAATGCCCGTTTTCTTCATCCAGATAGGCAGACAGAGCCTGATTCCCGGTGGTATAAAAACTCCTCATAAAATCCCTGCCCAGTTCCTGATACTTACCGATCAGGTGCATATACAGTTCGGTCAATCGGCCTGCGATATCGGCCAATGGTGTTTCCAAATCGAATCCATCAAAGGATTCCTCCCGCACAAAGGCCATCATCAGATCGTTCTTATCGGAAAAATAGTGATAAAATGTGCCAATGGAAACATCGGCTTTTTCGCATACCTTCCGTACTGTCACCGCATCGGCCCCGATACTGCCGATCAATTCCACCGTCGCTTCCAAAATGGCATCCTTGCATTCCCGGTTGATCTCGTTTTTGCCGGGTCGCCCGCTCTTTTTCATGTTTCCTCCAGAAAAAATAAAACTTGTTCTAAATTTCCCCTTGACATCATAACACGGATCGTGTAAAATCGCAAATGAAACGTGTTCTATTTATGAAAGAGGGGCGGAACATGAAAGTTACTTACTGGTCGGATTACGCTTGTCCGTATTGTTATATCGGCGAAACCTATCTGAAACAGGCCATCCGGAACCTTGGGATAGGCGATCAAACCGAAGTAGAAATGAAAGCCTTCGAGCTGGACCCGGACGCCAGCAAAGAATACACCGGCGCAACCGTAAATCGCTTTGCAAAAAAATATAGTCTGTCCATCCAGGGAGCGCAGCAGCGTATCGACGGTATTTCTCAGATGGGACGAGATGCCGGGCTGGATTTCCGTTATGCTGAAACCCGCTATACCAACACTTTTGACGCTCATCGGCTAACGAAGCTGGCACAGCAAGCCGAGGATAAAACCCTGGCGGATCGGCTGTCTGAGCGGCTGTACAAGGCATACTTCGCCGAAGGGCTGGAATTGGCAGATCACAATGTGTTGCTGCGCATTGCCACCGAGGAGGGTATAGACGCCAATCAGGTGAAGGCGCTGCTGGCTACGGATGAATACGCCGCGGATGTGCGGCTGGATGAACGGGAAGCAGCCCGGTACGGTGTGCGCGGCGTGCCCTATTTTGTGCTGAACAATCAGCTTGCCATTCCGGGCGCGTTGCCGGTGGAAAGCATGGAACAGGCCATTCAAAAAGTCCTGGCTGAAGAAAAGAAAACCGAAATGAAGGGAATGACCTGCGGGCCGGAGGGCTGCCGGATCGCGGATCACAAGGCATGATCGCCCGTGTGCCCGTCAAGGGCTATTTTGAGGTCAACTGCTATGTGTGGGTGGATGATGAAAGCAAGCACGGCTTCCTAATTGATCCCGGCGCGCAGGGCCATGAGCTAATGCAACTATGCCGGGAGCAAGGGTGGATCATTGAGAAAATCCTGCTTACGCACGGGCATTTTGACCATATTGGCGGCATTGCCGCTATCCGGGAGGAAGCGGATATTCCCGTTTATATCCATGAAGCAGGAAAAGTCTACCTTGCCGATACTCATCTGAACTTATCCCGTTACTGCCATTGCGATATGACGGTGCATAACGCAAAGTATTTCCGGGATGGAGATATTTTCTGCTTAGACAGCAATCCAAGCAGCTTCCTGCGGGTAATTCACACGCCCGGTCATACGCCCGATTCGGTGGTGTTTTATGACGAAGAACACAGCACCGCTTTTGTGGGCGACACAATTTTCAAGGGCAGCCGCGGCAACGACCAATACCCAGGCGGCAACGGCAGATTGCTTTTGCAAAGCATTCGTCAGCGCATTCTGATCCTGCCGAATGAAACCCGGCTGTTTTCAGGCCATTCGGATGAAACGACTGTCGGCGCAGAGAAAATCCACTACTTTTGAATTATCGGCGATCATTCGCTGGTAAAATAAATGCTCATTGAGCAAAGAGAGGAACTTACCCATGAAAAAGACATTGTCTCTCATCCTGGTAGTCATGATGGTGATGACCTGCGGCATCAGTGCCGCATTCGCCGACGGCTATCATGCCGGCACCTACGAAGGCGTTGGTAAGGGCAATAACGGCGAAGTCAAAGTGTCCGTCACGTTTTCCGACGATCAGATCGTCCGTGTAGAAGTAAGTGAACACGCGGAAACTCCCGGCGTATCCGATCCCGCTATTGAACGCATTCCCGCGGACATCGTCGCTCAGCAGAGCCTGGCGGTGGACACCGTTTCCGGTGCTACTAACACCAGCAACGCCATCCTGACTGCTGTGGCTGACGCTGTGGCCCAGGCGGGCGGCGATGTAGAAGCACTGCAGACCGCGAAAGCGGAAGCTGCTCCAAAAGCCGAGCAGCAGGAAGAAACGGAAATCCTGGTCATCGGTGGCGGCATGGCCGGTATGGCTGCTGCACTGGAAGCCGTGCAGAAGGGTGCCAAGGTGACCCTGATCGAAAAAAATGCGGCAACCGGCGGCACCCTGGCTATTGCGGGCGGATACCTGATTGCCTGTGACGCCGACATTTTTGACAGTGCCAACGTGGCCGATTCCCTGGAAGACTTCCGCAAGGCCTGGGAAGCGCATATGGCGTATTCCGGCGTAGAATCCGGCTATCCTGATTGGGAACGCTGGGAAAGCGTCGTGGGCGATACCGGCAAAACCGTGGATTGGTTGGCCGAAAGCGGCGTATCCTTTGAAGAAGCTCCCTACATGGGCTTTGATGGCGGAGCTTATCCTGTAGCAAAGCATGTGAAAGCGGGCGCCGGTATGGCTGCCGAGATGGTGGATATGCTGGTGAAAGCCGGTGTGGACGTGCGCACCGAAACCAAAGCCATCGACCTGGTAACTGATGAAACCGGCGCTGTGATCGGCGCTGTGGCTGAAACCAAGGATGCCAAAATCACCTTTGCCGCAAAAGCCGTGATTCTGGCAACTGGCGGTATTTCTCAGAACGAAGAACTGGTAGCCCAATACTCTCCTAAGATTCATCAGGCTGGCGTGGTATCCGGCGCTGCTTCCGGTTCCACCGGTGACGGCTTGCTGATGGCCGAAAAAGTGGGCGCTGAAGTATTTGATTCCTTCTTCTCCGCTCTGTGGAATGCCAAGGTTGCTCCCGAAGTATCCAAGGCGATCGACGCTTCCAAACTGACCACCGCTGCCCAGCTGGGCGTGAACGCCAAGGGCCTGCGGTTTGCCTCCGAATCTGCTGTGGTGTATAAACGCGGTGAAGATTCCGCTGCCGTGGCTGGTTCCTATGTGGATGGTCTGGCCTCAGACATGATTCAGGATGGCAATGCTCCCTTCTATTATATCTACGACGCTGCCAATGAAGAAATTACCGCGGTTCTGGAGCAGGGCGTGGATGCAGGTGTGGTATACAAAGCAGATACCATTGAAGCGCTGGCGGCTGAAATCGGCGTGGACGCAGCTGCGCTGAAAGAAACCTATGAAGCCTACAAGACCCTCTGCGAAGCGGGCGAAGACACTCAATTCGGCAAGGCTGCCGATAATATGATAGCGCTGACTGTCGCTCCTTTCTACGCTGTGCAGTGGACGCCCACCACCTTCGGTTCTACTGGCGGTGTTAAGACCGATCTGCAACAGCGGGTGCTGAAAGCGGACGGTTCCTTTATCCCCGGCCTGTATGCTGCTGGTGAAATGAGCAACCGTTACTTCTACAACGAAAACTATATGCTGGGCGCTTCCTTGGGCCTGTATGCCACCTGTGGCCGTCGGGCTGGCGCATCCGCTGTGGAAGATATGACGAAATAAATCTTCATCCACAATCACAATAAAAACTAACCAACTCACACCCAAGCCCCAGCCAGATTGGCTGGGGCTAATATTATATAGTGAAAGGCCAAAATAGTTTTACTTTTCAAAGATAACTCCATACTAAATCATCAGCGGCAGCTTCCAAATGGAATTTCGCCTTTCGCCGTGCAAGCGCTTGCACATATGGGTAAAAAAAAAGGTGCCTGATGGCAGAGGTGTTCATTTATTTCGCCTTCTTCTCCGATGAAGCTCTGATCACCAAATTGGTTGACAGCATGATTTGCTGATTGCCCACTTTGTTTTCAATGCGTCGGAACAGAAGCTGAGCCGATTGTTCACCCAGCATAGCAGTATCAATATCCACAATCGTCAAGGGTGGGTCCATATATTCAGCGAGGGGATAGTTGTCGAAGGCCACGATGCCAATATCCTTCGGAACCGGCAAATGCAGCTCTTTGCAGGCTTTCAGCAGACCAAAGGCCGCCAGGTTGTCATTGCAGACAAAGGCATCAGGGCGGTTTTCCTTTTGCAGTACGGCCATGGCTACGGTATAGGCGTTTTCTGAAGTGCCGTCTGTATTGAGGATTATTTCTGTGCTTTCGTTCGCGTTCTGATAGCCGCGGATACGCCGTTTGGTAAAACCGCGCTTTTGATAGCCGCCCAAATAGGCAATCTGCTGATAGCCCATTTTCTTCAAGTGCTGTACAGCCATTTCAGCGCCCTGTTCATTGTTGTTATCCACCCAACAGGTTTCACTGCGCAGGGTGTCTGGTGTACCCAACACCACATAGGGAAAGTCGCCGATGGTCTCCATCAAAGCAGGTTTTACGGTGGTGGGCGGCAGGATCAGCCCGTCCACCTTATGCTCCTTCATCAGGCTTTCCACCGTGCCGTCCCGGCTTTGTGCGCCGTTCGCTATGATCACTTGATATCCCCGGGCCTGCGCAACTTTTTCAATTGCAAATAAACTGCGACTGAAGAAAAAGTTACTGAACGCTTCGGCATCCCGGGCGTTGACAACCACACCAATGGCTCCACTGAGACCGCTGGCTAAGCTGCGCGCCAGAGAATTAGGATGGTAGTCCAATTCCCGCATGGCAGCATACACTCGTTCTTTTGTATCGGGTGTGATGGTGGCCTTCCCATTGATGACCCGGGAAACAGTGGATGAATTGACGCCCGCCAGTTTGGCTACATCATGAATTGTTACTGCCATGCTTCACCCACCTCCCTTTTCTACAGCGTGCAACCGTTTGCATAATTAATTATATTCTCTGTTATCTGGTTTATCAATAGATCCGAAAAAATAATGAGGATCTTTTGGAAATTGAAAAAACGCATGACTTCGTAAGCGCTTCCGTTAATTTGCATTGACCTTTCTGTATGTAAAGGCGATAATGTAACCAGATCGCACAGCTTGATTAAGCTGTGACAGAATAAGGAGGCAAAAAGCACATGAAGAAGTTTGTTGCCATGTTCCTTGCGCTGGTGCTTTGCTGCACCGCTTGCGCTGCCCTGGCCGAGAGCATCACCCTGAAGGTTTGGGATGGGCAGGATGATCAGGAGCTGCTGAAGGAGCTGTGCGAAGCCTATGCGGCCGCGCATCCCGAAAACAACTACACCTTCCAGTACGGCGTGGTGGGCACCGCTGATGCCAGCGCCCGGTATTTGGAAGATCCTGCCGCTGCCGCGGATGTGTTTGTTTACCCGGACGATCAGCTGATCCGCCTGGCGCAGGCCGACGCTTTGTATGAAGTGACCAGGAATCACGACGCCATTGTAGCTGCCAACAGCGTTGGTTCCGTCAATGCCGCTACCTATCAGGGAACGCTGCTTGGCTATCCCATGGCCGCCGACAACGGCTATTTCCTGTTCTACGACAAGTCTGTGCTCACCGAAGAAGACGTGCAGACCCTGGATGGCATTCTGGCAGCGGCTGAAAAAGCCGGGAAGCAGTTCAATTTCGACATTGCCAACGGCTGGTATCTGGCTTCCTTCTTCCTGGGCAACGGCTGCACCATCACCCTGGATGAAAATGGCAATCAGGTTTGCGATTTTAACAATGAAAAGGGCATGGAAGCTGCCAAGGCTGTGGCAGCCCTGTGCGCGCATCCCGCCTTCCTGCCCGGCGACCAGAATATTCTGACGGGCACCATCGGCGACAGCGTGTGCGCCGGTGTGTGCGGCACCTGGGTGGCCGACGCTATCAAGGAACGGCTGGGAGACAACTACGCCGCCGCCAAGCTGCCCTCCTTCACGGTGAACGGGGAGCAGGTGCAGATGGGCTCCTTCGGTGGCTGCAAGATCCTGGGCGTCAACACCCAGAGCGCCTATCCCGTGGAAGCCATGAACCTGGCACAATTCCTGACCAGCGAAGAAAGCCAGCTGCGCCGTTTTCAGGTACGCGGCTACGGTCCCTCCAACATTAACGCAGCCAAGAGCGAAGCCATTGCTTCCGATCCGGCGCTTTCCGCCCTGGCGGCCCAAAGCGATTATGCCGTGACCCAGCTGATCATTGGTGATTTCTGGACGCCCGCCACCGCCTTCGGCAATGCCCTGATCGCCGATCCCACGGTGGACGTACAGCCCCTGCTGGATCAGTGGGTAGCTCAGACGGTCGGTCAATAACTATCTGACCCGCGAATGAAAGTGGAATCAGGATTCCGCTTTCATTCGTTCCATCAATTCCTTGCAAAATGGCATTTCCGAATCATTCATGATATCGGGAATGTTCATTTTGCGGGCAGGAATTGATACAGGAAGCAACCTCCGGTTGCTCCTCGGCGACGTACATGCCGCCACCTGCGGAATACAATCGAAGGGCCTGCGGGCCCTTCGATGCATCCCGAGCTTTATAGGCAATCTGGAGGCGAGCATATGATGCGATTTTGGAAGGAATTTGCGCAGGGGGATATCTGGGTTAAAGGCTCCTGCCTGGTGATGGGATTGGGCTGTCTGAAGCGCGGGCAGATCGTAAAAGGCTTAGCTTATCTTGCGGCAGAAATCCTGTTTTTCCTGTTCTTTTTCGGCTTTGGCTCGAAATACTTGAGCCATTTCCTAACCCTGGGCGAAAATGCCCAGCTGCGAATCTGGAATGAGGAAATGCAAATCTATCAGCGGGTGCCCGGCGACAACAGTATGCTGATCCTGCTGTTCAGCGTATTGACCATCGCTGTAACGTTGCTTTTCCTTTGCCTGTGGGTTATGAACCTGAAAACGGCTTCCCGGCTGTATCAGCTGGAAAAAACATATCCCGTCCCTCCGGGAAGATGGGGAAACGCTGCTGAATGAGCGTTTTCACGTGACATTGCTGGCCGCGCCCATGACCACGCTGCTGCTGTTCACCGTATTGCCCATCATTTTCATGATCCTGATTGCCTTCACCAACTTTGACGCTAATCATCAGCCACCGGGCAACCTGTTCACCTGGACAGGAATGCAGAATGTGACCGATATTTTCCTGGGCAACGCTACCAAAACCCGCACCTTTACCGGCATCCTGGGCTGGACCATCGTGTGGGCCATCTTCGCCACCTTCACCAACTACTTTTTCGGCATGGTCCTGGCGATCATCATCAATAACAAGCTGGTGAAAGCCAAGAAGATGTGGCGCACCTGGTGACGACCAAAGATGCGCCGCAGATGATCAAAGAACTGATGATCCGGGAGCAGGCGGATGGGGTCATCATTCATGCGGCGATTTTGAGCAAAGCGCTGGCCGGAATGTTGCGTCATCTGGATATGCCGCATTTGGTCATTGGCAAGCCAAACTTTCCTACACCCATTTGCTGGATGGATGTGAACCATGAGCAGGCAGGGCAAAAAGCAGCCACTTATTTGTTGGATAAAGGCTATCGTCGGATGGTATTCCTCATGGGGGATCGGGAAACAGATAAGATTTCCGCCGCTCGTCGGGATGGCATGTTGCAAATGTTTGAGGAAGAGGAATTATCCTTTACTACCCTATATGGCGACAGCACCTATGAATCTGGCTTGGTCTTGGCGGAAGAAGCGCTTGCGCTGCTTCCGCGTCCTGAAATTCTGCTTTGCACAAACAATTATCTTGCCATGGCCTGCCTGCAGGTCATTCGGCACAAGGGCCTTTCCGTCCCGCGGGATATTGCCATCATGACTTTCGACAATTATCCCTTCTCCATGCTGACCCAGCCTCAACTGACCGCTGTGGAAGCCGACATGTTTGATATGGGGCAGGAGGCTGCACGCTTCATCCTGCGCAAAATCCGCATGCCGGAATTGCAGACGCAAAGCTATTGCACTATTCCCAGAATTATCGAGAGAGAAACAACATAA
This sequence comes from Clostridia bacterium, assembly GCA_017470095.1. Classification (GTDB taxonomy): domain Bacteria; phylum Bacillota; class Clostridia; order Christensenellales; family Aristaeellaceae; genus RUG563. Next base: position 11,124 of record JAFUFC010000087.1, read on the forward strand.
GAGGGGCAAGCAACATAAACTTACCCCATCGTTCGTCTTCTTGGCTAAATGCTGTATTCCTCGGATATTCTGGTTGAAATCTGATTCCTTATCGAGTATACTTATACTAAACATTTCCCATCGATTTTATTTGCTTTCAAAAAGTCCTTTTTTCCGATTCTTCTAGAGTCTGTTTCTAAAATGGGGAATGTGCAGTTTCGAGCGGATTGGGCTGCAATTCAAGGCGCTTTTCCTGGCGACTGCCTGCTTCAGTGGTTTGGGTGGTGTGCTGGGAATGCGCATTTGCCACCGCAAAACCAAACATTGGTATTTCAAGGTGTTTTTTCCCGTAATGCTAATTGCTCAGATTGTTTTGCTGATTGCTGGCTACGAGGTGTTTTTGAAACCATGATGATTTATGTGGACGCAGATGCCTGCCCGGTGACTGGAATTGTGGAGCGCGTCGCAAAGGCGCATGGCCTCCCCGTAACGCTGCTCTGCGACACCAACCATGTGTTGACTTCCGATTACAGCGAAGTGCGTTTTATCGGGGCCGGTGCCGACGCAGTGGATCTTGCGCTCATTAATCTTTGCCGCAGGAATGACATCGTGGTCACGCAGGATTACGGTGTGGCTGCCCTGGCCCTGGGCAAGGGCGCATGGACAATTCATCAGAGCGGACGATGGTATACGAATGAGAACATCGATGGCCTCCTGATGGAGCGCCACTTAGCAAAGAAAGCCCGCAAGAGCAGCAAACATCACCTGAAAGGGCCTGCCAAGCGGACGGAAGAGGACGATCAGCGGTTTGCGGAAAGCTTTGAACGAATGATACAGGAGGCGCTTCATGATTAAGCCCATCGTGCATGATCCTTTATTTCTCGGTCAGAAATCTGAACAAGCGACTGAAGCGGACAGGCAGATCATCGCCGACCTTTTGGATACCCTGCGCGCCAACCTGGACCACTGCGTGGGCATGGCGGCGAACATGATCGGGAAAAAGAAACGAATCATCGCGTTCTGCAATGGGCCCATGCAGCTGGCGATGGTCAATCCAGTGATTACGTCGAAATCAGGCCCCTATGAAGCTGCGGAAGGATGCCTGTCCCTGGCAGGCGTGCGGAAAACAAAGCGGTATCAGCGGATCACGGTATCGTACCAGGATCAGCTGTTTCGGAAGCAAACTGGCACTTTTGAAGGATTCGCTGCGCAGATCATCCAGCATGAGGTGGATCACTGCGATGGGATTCTGATTTAATTATTGGATCGTGCAAGGAGTGAACCATCATGAAAACAGCTATTGTTTATTATTCCAAGCATCATGGCAACACCAAGAAGCTGCTGGATGCCATTGCGGCGAACAACGAAGTGACATTGATCGATGTTATTGCGGCTCCTGTTGCGGATCTTTCCGGGTACGACCGCATTGGGTTTGCTTCGGGCGTCTATTACAGTAATTTTGCAAAGCAGCTTCTGAGCTTTGCGACAAAATACTTACCTGAGGACAAGGAAGTATTCTATATCTATACCCATGGCGCGCCCAAAGGGGACTTTCTCAAAGGCATCAGAGCCATTGCAGAGGAAAAGCGCTGCCGGGAAATCGGAGAATATCGCTGCCAGGGCTTTGACACCTTCGGGCCGTTCAAATGGGTGGGGGGTCTTGCGAAGGGGCATCCGACGGCGGAAGAAATTCAGGGAGCCGTCACATTTTATCAGGGGCTGTAAACCATAGCGCAAGAAAAGTAAAAACAACCGGAGGCATTTCCATGTTCAACCATCACGATATCACCCGCAACGCCTGCATGCTGCACGGACCCCTGGCCCACCATGGCTATGACTGGTGGTGGCATTCGTTTACGGCGCAGGATGCTGAAACCGGCGAAGATAAGCCCTTTTTCATCGAGTTCTTTGTCTGCAATCCCGCCTTGGCAGAGGACGAGCCAGTGCTGGGCCAGCTGCCTGCGAACCAGGCTGCCGGAAAGAAACCATCCTACCTGATGGTCAAGGCGGGCACTTGGGGCGAGGATGCGTGCCAGCTCCACCGCTTCTTCGCATGGAAGAATGTGAAGATGCACGACGGCGTGCCCTATCAGTTCCAGGCAGCAGACTGCCTTGCGAGCGAAACCGTATTGAAAGGAAGTATCGCCATCACGCCGGAAGAGGCCACTGCGCATCCTGAATGGATGTGTGGCGCGGGCAACCTCAGCTGGAACCTGACCATTGACAAGCAGATCGCCTTCAATGTAGGCTACGGTGCCAGCAAACCCCTGCGGGACGCGGAAGCCTTCGCCATGTATTGGCACGCGGAGGGTATGAAAAGCGCATATAGCGGCACCGTTGTTTTCAATGGCAGAAAGTATGTCGTCACGCCCGAAAAGAGCTATGGCTATGCCGATAAAAACTGGGGGCGGGACTTTACCAGCCCTTGGGTATGGCTGTCCTCCAACTGCCTGACCAGCAAAAAGACGGGAAAGCAGCTTAAGAACAGCGTATTTGATATTGGCGGCGGCAGGCCGAAGATTTACTTTGTGCCGCTGGATCGTCGCTTGCTGGGCGTATTCTATTATGAAGGCAAGGAATACGATTTCAACTTCTCCAAGCTGCACCTGATGGTCAAGACGGAATTCAGCTTTGAAGTGTTGGAGGAAGAAGTGGTCTGGCATGTGCGCCAGGAGAACATCCATGCGGTGATGGAAACGGAAGTTCATTGCCGGAAGAAGGATATGTTACTGATCAACTATGAGGCCCCTGACGGCAGCAAACGCCACAACCGTCTTTGGAACGGCGGCAACGGCTGGGGCACGATCAGGCTATATGATAAGCAGAATGGCGAACTTGTGCTGGCGGATGAGGTGGAAGCGACACATATTGGCTGTGAGTATGGAGAATACGGTGAATAAAGTATAAGGTCCAGGTAAAAGTCCCTGTGGAAAAGCGCATTTCCCGGACGTGAGGAAAACGGTGATAGAAACACAGACAGTGGAGGAGGACCGGGCAACATATAAAAAATAACCTTGTTCGAGAGATTCCGAATGGCGCGGATTTTGCTGATGAACTTGTATACAAGGAATAGCTCCACCATGCCTTCCACAAGGCTTCCATCGCCCTGCCAGCTGAACGCCGGACACAAGCAGATCAATTGTTCCGCTCTTGGCCCTCAGGTAAAGACCGCGTCACTCCGCCGGATGGATCGCTTCATATTCGCCCCTCCTCATTTCATCCCCTGGTGGACCGATGGATTTTCTCACTTTCCCAGAGCAACCAGCCCAGATCGCCATTCGTCATTGCGTCTGAGCTGCGCAAATTTTCTCCATGCAATACAATAAAAGAATCATCAGCCGTCAGTAAAGCCTATGCCTCGAGCGCCACAGATTCAGCATGCGCGGCATTTAGGAGAGCATGGCATCATATGGTTCCCGCTTTCAGGGCGGATTTATTTTCGTACATGGCCGCGTCGGCCCGTTCAAAGACGGACACGGTATGGGCATCCCGCGCGGGATCGAACAAGGCCATGCCGCTGGCGATAACCACGCCGCCGCTGCGCCTATTTTCCCGCACTTGGGCGTTCAGCTCCGCCAGCAGGGCATCCCGATGCTGATAATCCTGGCCTTGCAGCAGCGCCACAAATTCGTCCCCACCGATGCGGAACACGGGGCTGTGCTTGAAAATGCCGCAGATCACCATGCAAGCGTTCTTGATATACTGATCGCCGGCCTTGTGGCCTTGCTGGTCGTTCACCTGCTTGAGCCCGTTCACATCGCAGACCACGATGGCAAACTCCGGCTTGTCTTCCCCGGCGATGCGCTCATCCATCGTTTGCTCGCTTTCGGTGTAGGCATGCTTATTTTTCACCCCGGTGAGGGAATCCCGTTTGGCAGTTTCCCGGGCAAGGTTCAGTTCTCTTGCGTAGGCCTGCTCCCGCTTCATTTGCGCGTCAATATTACTAATGCCAATAACGATAAGCTTACCCCGGCTATCCTCCATCCGGGTGGCCTTCATGCTCACATAGGTCGGCACGTCGCCAAACATCAGCCGGTAATTGAGGGTGAAGGTATGGTTGTTTTCCAGTTCCCTAAGCAAGTTTTCCTTGGTAAAGGCAGTAAGAATTTTGTTGTGATCTTCGGGATACACGACCCGCAAAATATTTTTCCTGCTCAGGTTAAAGAAATCTTCGCCGTCCTTTTCAATGCCCAGATCCTGATATTCGTCATGAGAGCTGTATTCAATGAAACGGTCGGTTTCGGTATCCACATAATAAATGCTGAAATAATCAGCGGCCAGGGCCTGGGAAATGCGGGCGTAAGTTAGGCTCCTGGCTTTGACGTCCTCATATTCTTTTTGGCGGTGCATCTGGGCGTCAATGTTGCTGATGCCGATCACAATGTGCGTGCCGTCCTCCCCATTGAGCAGCAGGGCCTTCAGTCCGGCGTACACCGGCTTTCCCTCCACCATCATGCGGTAGGAAATGGTGAAAGTTTCCCCTTGGGCCACCGCCTTGAGCAGCCGCTTCTTTTCAAAGGCAGCCAGGGCCTCTTCCTGGTCCTCCTTGTACACCACCTGGGGAATGGAACGCTTGCAATCCTCAAAGAAATCCACGCCATGGCGTTCCACATGCAAGGCATGCTGAGCGCCCTGGGTGCTGAACTCAGTAAAATCATCGGTCTCGATGTTCACATAATAAATGCTGTAATAATCCTGGCTCAAGGCCTGGACGATCCGGGCATAAGTAAGGGTGTGCTCAACGCGCTGCACGGCGCGGTAATCCACTTCCTCCGCCGGAGCCCCCTCGCCATTTTGCGCATCCTTGCGAATCAACTCCTCAAAGGCCGGCGCGTCCACAGGTTTAGAAAAATAGTAGCCCTGGATGATGTCGCCGCCCACTTTCCGGATCAAGGCGTACTGCACCTCATCCTCCACGCCTTCCACGATGGCGGGCAGGTTCATGCTGTGAGCCATATCCATCACCAATTCCAAAATGCGGTAGCCGCTGCCGGAATCGATCATGTGCTGAACGAATTTCATGTCGATCTTCAGCGCGTCGACAGGCATCATGCACAGCATATTCAGGGAAGAATAGCCCGAGCCAAAATCGTCCATTTCCACACGGAAGCCCGCCTGCTGCAAGCCGCCTACCGTCTGGAGCATCTGCTCAGTATCCTCAGCATAGGCCGATTCGGTAATCTCCAGGAGGAAATCCTGTGGGGTTACGCCGTTTTCGCCCACAATACTTAGCAGCCGCTCCCGCAAGGACGCATCGAACAAATCCATCCGGGACAAATTGACCGACACGGGAATGGTACGGCCATAGCGCCGGCGCCATTCGCAAATCTGCCGGGCGGCTTCCCGCCAGACATAATCATCCAGCTTAGTAATCAGGCCGTTTTCCTCGAACAAAGGAATGAACGCCCCAGGGCTGACAAACCCCAATTCCGGATGAATCCAGCGCACCAGCGCCTCGGCGCTGCTCAAGCGCGGCGTGACGCCTGTAATATCGTACTTGGGCTGGTAATAGACTTTGAATTGCCTTTGGCGCATGGCCTCTTCCATATCGGCCATCAGGCGCTGATTGAACAGTTCTTTCTTATACAGCGCTTCATCATAAATCACGATATTTTTGCTGAAATTGCTGCGCAAGGTGCTGCACGCAGCCTTGGCCGCGTCGCTGTACCATTCGATGCTCTGCCGGGCATCTCCCGTAATGCCCTGATACACGCCCATGCGCAGACGAATGTTGGCCTTGATGGTCAGGGCCTGCAGCCGGCCCGCAATATCCTGGTACAGCGCCTGATGATCATCGGCATGATGGACAAAAATATAGAACAGGTCGGCGTCGCTGCGGCAGCTCATGCCCAAGCGGCTTTTCAATCCTTCCCGAATTCCGTCAGCCACGGCGCAGAGGACTTCATCCCCAAAAGGCTTGCCATACACCTCGTTGATCAAGCGGAAGCGGTCAATATCGATGGCGATCATATCCCACGAAGTACCCGGCTGGCTTTGCAAAAATTGGCGGCAGTACTCATGGAAAAAGCCCCGTGTGTACAGGTTGGTCAGATCATCGTGTTCCACATCCCGGATGATCTGCTTATCTTCCACAAATTCAATGATCCGGCGCACCCGGGCCAGAATGATCTGCGGCATATCATAGGGCTTCATGATGAAGTCCAGCGCGCCCAATTGCAGGCTTTCCAGCTCGGCGTTTTTGTCGGACGTGAGCACGATAACAGGAATATTGGGAAGCGTTTCATCGCTGCCCAGGATTTTCAGCAGCTCAATCCCGCTCATCACCGGCATGTTGATATCCAGCAGGATCATGGACAGCCTTTCCCGCTGCTCCCGGATCACTTCCAGGGCCTGGCTGCCGTTTTCCGCGCAGAGCACGTCATACTCTTCCCGTAGGATCATGCTCAGGATTTCCCGATTGATGGCCTCGTCTTCCACAATGAGCACCGTACGACAGCTGCTGCGAATGAGTTTATCCGTGTTCATGGCAAGAAAGCCCCTTTCATTCCATTCACTGGCCCGCCGTTTTCCGGTCGATCCAGGCCAGAATCTGCTCCTCAGAAGCAGGCTTCGCGAAATCATTGCCCTGGAAGGCGACCATAGGAAAAGCAATCAGCTGATCCCGCATTTCCTTGCTTTCCCCGCCCTTGGCAATCACCCGGCATTCCCGCATGGAAGCCAAACGAGACAGCCATTCCGCCACCGCCCGCTCCTGCGCGCTGCCCTCCATGCCGGTGAGCATCCTCCCGGTTCGGCTTAATAGAATCCACCTTCGGCTTTTTGAGGAAGCGATCATGAAACACCTGCTTGGCGTATGCGATGCGATAATTCTGAAAAAACCCACCCTCATCCAACACCAGTTCATAAATAAAAGCGCTGATGGGAAATTCATCATCCATCTCCGTATCAAAAGGCAGTTGCTTCTCCATCATGCGTTCATCGTCCGTTTTCTGTATCCATTCTCCCTCTAATGGATACAAAAAAACAAAAATAATTATACCATATTCCACAGAATGTACAAGCACTGTCCGAGCGAAAAAAACAATTCTCACAGCCGCTTTACAGCAGTTCAAACCAATTTTTCCGGCATTGCAACACACCTGCTTTATTCAATTTTCCAATTTCGGCGGACAAACCGCTGCGGTCCACTCCCAGGTAGTCCGCCAAGGCCTGGCGGTCGAAGGAAATTTCAAAGGCGGAGGCGTGCTTTTCCTGGGCCTGCATCATTAGAAAAGCCATCAGCTTCTCCCGCGTTGTGCGTTTGTTCGTAATTTCGATCTTCCGGTTCAGCAGCATATTCTTCTGCGCCATTACTCGCAGCAGATTCCAGGTCAACGCGCCGTTTTCCAGGGAAGACAGGCGGCTGGCGTCCAGCATCATCACCTCGGTCTCCGTCACCGCCATCACCGCCACTGGCAATGTTTCCATTCCCGCACAGGCAAAGGCCTCGCCGAAAATATCCCCAGGATGCAGGCACGTCAGAATGCTGCGGTTGCCGTAATAATCCGTCCGTACCACCTGCGCCACGCCCTGCAATACGATGCCCAGATACCGGGCCGGGCTGCCCTCCGGCAGAATCCACGCCTCCTTTTTCTTCCGCCACACCCGGGCGCCCAAGGTCGTTAGAACAGCTTCGGTCGCTTCCTCCGTCATGCCCGCAAATAAGGGACAGGCGCTCAAAATCTCCCCATATTTTTTCATTTTTCCTCCAAAATGTTGAAAATTCAACATACTTTTCCCTGCCCATTATAGTAAAATCGCCTCACAAGGTCAAGCGGAGAAGGGAGCGCGAAAGAACATGATGCGCAAGATCATTAAAATTGACGAAGAAAAATGCAACGGCTGCGGCGCCTGCGCTGCCGCCTGCCACGAAGGCGCCATCGATATGGTAGATGGCAAAGCCAAATTGACGCGGGAAAATTACTGCGACGGCCTGGGCGACTGTCTGCCCAACTGCCCCACCGGAGCCATCACCTTTGAAGAAAGGGAAGCCCCAGCCTATGATGAAGCAGCCGTGCGCCAGGCCCGGATGAAGAAGCACGGCATTGCGATGGCCGGAGGCTGCCCCGGCAGCCGGATGCGCGCCATGCAGCGGCCCGATGCCGCACCCGCCCCGACCACAAGCGCCGTGACCAGCCAATTGTATAACTGGCCGGTACAGATCAAACTGGCCCCGGTGAACGCGCCCTATTTTGACGGGGCCCGCCTGCTCATCGCCGCCGACTGCACCGCCTACGCCTATGGCAATTTTCATCAGGAATTCATCCGCAAGCACGTGACACTGATCGGTTGCCCCAAGCTGGATGGCGTCGACTACACCGAAAAACTGACCCAGATTATTGCGGACAACGATATTCAGTCCGTCACTGTCGTGCGGATGGAAGTGCCCTGCTGCGGCGGGCTCGAAAACGCCGCAAAGCGCGCCCTGCAAAACAGTGGAAAATTCATTCCTTGGCAGGTGGTGCTGATCTCCACCGACGGCCAGATTCTGGATTGACGTCCTCGGAGAAAACCGGTATAATGCATCCAGAAAAGGAGGCGTTCTACCGATGGAAGCCAATGAATACCAGCGCCTGGCAATGATTACCCTGAACCCGGCGCTCAGCGAAAAGGACGTGCTGATCAACGGCGTGATGGGGCTGTGCGGAGAAGCGGGCGAAGCCATCGACCTGGTGAAAAAACACCTGGCCCAGGGCCATCCTTTGGACAAGGAACGCCAGGCCAAAGAGCTGGGCGACGTGGCTTGGTATCTGGCCGAAACGGCCCAGGCCATCGGTTATCCCCTGGATGATATCCTGCGCATGAACATCGATAAACTCAAAGCACGCTACCCGGAGGGCTTCTCCACCGAGCGATCCCTCTGCCGGGAAAAGGAAGCGCCATAAGAAAATGGACCGCCGCAGCAATTGCACAGCAGTCCGTTTTTTATGTTCGTTATAGTTTTATCCGTTAAGATTGCAAAAAGCGCACTTTTTTGTTTACCGCCCTGAGCACCGACAAACGGGAATTTACCAGCGCTTCATATTCTTTTCAAATTTACTGATATAGGATTGTTTCAGTTCTTCTGCCGATATCCGATAACAAAGCAGGACATCATTGTAGTACATAAGCACATCTGCCAGTTCTTCAATGAGTGTCTCGCGCAAAACCTCATCCTGGCTTGCTTTTTCCCCACCATGTTTTTTTATAATATCAATTACTTCCCCAATTTCACCGATCATCCAAAGCAACTGGTCTTTTCCGCGGTCGGGGCATATCGGCTTCCATTGATCCTTATATCTTTCCTGCAAAGCCTTTTGCATTTCAATCATTTCATTGATTCCAAAATCATTCATTCCATCATCCTCACCAGTCCCGATGGGTCCATCAGTATTTTAGGGTGTGTTTCTAAAATGAGAAATGCGCAATTTCGAGCGGATTGGGCTGCAATTTAAGGCGCTTTGACGATGGTTTGCCGGGGCCGAAGGATCCAACGAGGAAAAGCAACGCCAAAGTGCAGCCTGAGACACCGAAAATGCATCTTTCCGAATATAGAAGCAGTCGCTATAAAATATTAATTTTCCTGGTTTTTCCGGCATGTATTGGGCGTTGCTTTTCGGGCGAATAAAATGCGCCCCCACAATAGAGCATGGCTTTTTTCACACGTTTCTTGATCGCAGCCCTTCCATCGGCCTTGCTTCTTCTCCCAAACCAATCCTTAGAGGTTTCTTGGGCTCTTTCTTTGACTCAGAGAAAGAGCGCAAATTCCCTTTCCTTACCTCAGCGAAATGGGCGAAGACCAGGCACGCCGGCCCCACACATCGGTAATTTCCACCCGAATGTAGGTTTCGGTGGGGCGCAGGGTGTAGCTGGCTTCCGTCACGCCCCGCTGGTTCACCACCCGCTCCCGGGAGAAGAATGCGTTGGAGTTAAAAATGATTTGCATAGCGGCGGTGCAGCGCACGGTGACGACCCCGTCCTCAATAAACAATTCCTTAATTTGGGGGCCCTGGGAAGCGTACACCAGCCCTTGTTCGAGGGCGCTTAGCACCCCCTCCCGAGTCAGTTCCGGCGCGGAGACGATCAGTGCCGAATGACACTGGTCCACATCATAGCGGTGGCAATCATCCCCCGCCACAAAAGGCAGGCAGAAGCCATGAGCGCAGCACAGATCCAGAATGGCGGTGGAATCTCCCCGGCGGCCGTTCCAGGGCTCGTCGGACATATGATTGTACACCTCCACCGCGCTGATGCCTTTCAGCTCCTCAATCTCCTCCGGATCATTCAGCGACCAGGCGGGATGAGCAAAAATGACCTTGCCGCCGGAAGCAATGATCGCATCGATGCCCTGCTGGGGCGACTCCATCACCCCCGGGGCGCTCATCAAATCCAGCCCCACGCCCACGCCGATCAAGTGCACCGCCTGGGCGTGCCGCCTGGTGACCACGTAATCCAGCTCGATGCCGGGGATCAACAGCAAAGGCGCATCGATAGACGCAGGATCGACCACCTTCCGGTGATCGGTCAGGGCCAGAAAATCATAGCCCGCCTGGGCGTACAAATCCGCCACTTCCTGGGGCGGACGGCTTCCATCACTTTGGGTAGTGTGGCAGTGAAAATTGCCCTTCCACTGGGGCAGCGCTGGGTCTACATAATAATGCTTCATTTAAATCGTGCGCTCCTTGCCCATAAAGCAGCAGGCCAGGGTGCCTGGGCCGCAATGGGCCCCGATCACCGGGCCAATAATCTGGATACGGATTTCCTTGATTTCAGGGATGCGCTGGCGCAGCATATCGGCCAGCTTGTCCGCTTCCTCGGGCACATCGCCCTGGAGAATGATCACCGTTTGATCTTCCGGATGCTCAATATTTTCCGCCGTGCGCTCCACGATGGTGCGCAGCGCCTTTTTCCGGCCCTGCACTTTTTCAGCAGGGTCCAGCTTGCCGCCCTTTCCCATGCAGATGATGGGCTTAATATCCAGCACCGAGCCAAACAGCGCGCTGGTGGAGGAAATGCGGCCGCCCCGAGCCAAATATTTCAAATCACCCACCGTCAGCCAAGCGTGGGAGCGCATCCGATTGTCCAGCAGCCACTGAGCCACTTCTTCCATGGGTTTCCCAGCCAGATACAGATCGTGCGCCTTGAGCAGCAGCACCGTCATGGGGCCGGAGATGCTCAGGGTATCAATGACCATCATTTTTCGCTCCGGGTATTTGGCCAGCAGGATATCCTTGGCTTTAACAGCGTTATCGTAGGTGGCGGACATTTGGGAGGAGAAGGAAACGAACAGAATATCCTTTCCTTCTTTCATCAGCGGCTCAAAAATCTCCAAATGAGCCTCCGTGGGCAGTTGGGATGTGCTGGGCGCCGCGCCTTCCCGCATCCGGCGAAAAAAAACCTTCTCCACGCCAGAGCGGCCATTATCATCAAAATACTCCTTACCGTCCAACGTGTAAGGCATTTTTACTACGGGAATATTTCGTTCATCAGCGATGGAATACAGCAGATCGCTGTCGCTGTCGGTCATAAAAATATAATTCTGTTCCACCAGTTCCGTCTCCTTTCAAGGTTTCCAAGTTTTCCATTTTTATTGTACCTTGTTTCCAGAAAAAAAGCAAGAATTATGAACGAAATGTAACCATTCCCCAGGGAAACGAAACAAAGGGCCTCCCCTCCGTTCAAACGAATGGAAACCCCTTTGCTCACGAACAATCGGATATGCGCTTTTTTGCGTGTTACACCAATGTGGCGAAATAATCCTCCGGCGTTTCGGCCCGGCGGATCAACTGAAATTCGCCGTTTTCTTTATACAGCACCTCGGCGCTACGCAGGCGGCCGTTATATTGATAACCCATAGCAAAGCCGTGAGCGCCGGTATCGTGAATAACCAGCAAATCGCCTTTGCGGATTTCCGGCAGGGGCCGCTCGACGGCGAATTTGTCGTTATTTTCGCACAAGCAGCCGGTCACATCGTACACATGGTCGGCGGCGGCGTCCCGCTTGCCGCAGACGTGAATATGATGATACGCCCCATACATGGCCGGGCGAATCAGGTTGACCGCGCAGGCGTCCACCCCGATATAATCCCGGTAAATTTTCTTTTCGTGCACCGCGTGGGTGAGCAGCCAGCCGTTGGGCCCAGTCATGAACCGGCCCAGTTCGGTTTTGATGGCTACGCGAGCGTTTTTCGGGTCGCCGAACACCCGGGTATATTCCTGCCGTACGCCCTCGCCAATCACGGCCAGGTCCGCCCGTTTTTCATCCGGCTTATAAGGGATGCCCACGCCGCCGGACAAATTGACGAAGGCCAGTTCAAGCCCCGTTTCCTTTTCCAGCGTGGCACCCAGATCAAACAGGATACCCGCCAATTTGGGGTAATAGGTGTTGTCGGTAGTATTGCTGGCCAGGAAGGCATGCAGGCCAAAGCGCTTGGCTCCCAAGGCTTTCAGCCTCGGCAGCCCTACGCTCAGTTGCTGCCGGGTCCAGCCATACTTTGACTCGCCGGGGGCCCCCATGATGGCGTTGCCAAGAGTGAATGCCCCGCCGGGATTAAATCGGACGCACACCACATCCGGAATACCGCCGTGGTCCTGCAGGGTTTCAATATCGCTGATATCGTCCAAGTTCATCAACGCGCCCAGGCGGCGGGCATGGTCAAATTCCTCCGGCGGCATGGCGTTGGCGCTGAACATGATGTGGTCACCAGAAAAGCCGCACCTTTCCGCCAGCAGCAATTCGCACTCGCTGGAGCAATCCACGCCGCAGTCCTCTTCCTTGAAAATATCCAGGATATGTGGATTGGGCAGGGCCTTGACGGCAAAATACTCCCGAAAATGGGGAGCCCAGGCAAAGGCGGCGTTCAAGGCCCGAGCGTTCTCCCGCATTCCCCTTTCATCGTAGAGATGAAAGGGCGTGGGAAAGCGCCGGGCAGCCGCTTCAAAAACAGTGTCAGGTAAGGAAAAATTTGGCATATTCATTCAACCTTCTGTATCCAGAGTCCAAGGGAATTGCATTCCTTTGTCATTATATGATAAAAAAAACGTCCGGTGCAAGCGCTCCGGACAGAAAAGACAGGATAAATGCAGAATCCCCCATTACCTACCGTACAGCACGGCGCGGCACCATGCCGCCGCATCCTGAGGGATCATGCCCTGCTGGCTGGGCAGCGCCAGCGTTTCAAAGGACGGGGGCGTTTCCTGCCCCAGCAGCGCAAACAATAAATCCGTCAAATTGGCGATCGTCAAATTGGTATCGGTGGCAGGCAGCAATGCGCCCATCAGGGAAAACGCCCCATCGATGCCCTGCACCGTCACCTGCCGCAAAAGCGCTTCCAGCAGCTTGCGCGGCCGATCCGTCACCGCTTCGCCCCAGCGCAGCTTCACATACCGTAAAGCCTGCCGCCCATCCAGCCGCTCAACGCCGTCTTCAATGTCTACCGCCACCCGCTCCCGATCCGTCAGCGGCAGCCAAACGCCGCCCATCTCATCGATCGCGGCTTCGAACCCGGCAAAGTTCACCGCGCAGTACCGGGTGATGTTCAAACCCAGGGCCTGATTGATCTGCCGCATGACCAGCATGGGGCCCCCGAAGCAATTGAGGTATTTGAGCCGCATCGCCTCCGGCAATTCGGGCAGCGCCGTCCGGGCTGTTTCCGGCAGGGATACAAGCTTGGCATCCCCCGTCTGTACATTGACGCTGAACAGCAGCAGCGCGTCCGCCCGGCCCCGGTTTTCCCTCATATCGGCTGAATCGGTGCCCAGTAAAAGAATATTGACGATTTTTTCATCCA
>JAFUFC010000088.1 GCA_017470095.1 Clostridia bacterium
ACAGCCCATTGTGCTTCTTTGCTGTCCTGTCAAGGTCGGGTCGTATTTTTCGGCATTCGTATCGCCGGAAAATCTCCACCCTTCCCTTGACAGGTAGTTGCTTGACTTTCATGTTACCGATGCTTGACGCCCATACATTTTCAAAAATATTTATTATTTTTCTATACTTGGAATTTCTCCGATCTGGCGCAGGATGGCAGAGAAGGTTTCTTCTGAAATATCATGCTCAATTTTGCAGGCGTCTTCCCGGGCAATAGCCTCATCCACACCCATTTGAATGAGCAGTCTGGTCAGGGCTTTGTGCCGGTGATAGATGCGCTGAGCAATTTCATTGCCGCTTTCAGTAAGGGAAATATAATTATCTTCATCCATCGTAATATAGCCATTCTCCCGCAAGCGCTTCATAGCAAAAGAAACAGAAGGCTTGGTCACATTCAACCCGGCTGCAATATCAATTGAGCGGGCATAACCCTTTTGTTCCTTGAGCATCAAAATCATTTCCAAATAATCTTCAGCCGATTGATGAATGTTCATACCCTTTCCTTTCTGAACCATGCAGATGCACATTCTGCCCGGTGCACAACAATGTTTGTATTCCATTGCTCTTTCTTCTTCTGCATTATACCACAAGGGCCAGCATTTGACAAGCCTTCCTTCTGTAACACAAAAAAGCGACCAAGCATTGGGCTTGGCCGCTCTTGTTTGCCTGAATTAGTACTGAGGACGCAGCTTCTGCAGGCATTCCCGGCAATAGACGGGCTTGTCGCCACGGGGATTGAAGGGAACCTGAGTGGGGCGCTGGCAGTTGTCGCAGATGACATCATACATCTGGCGTTCGCCACGGTTGCCGCCATTCTGACGACGGGCAGCACGGCAGGCGGGGCAACGGCCGGGCTCATTCTGGAAGCCCTTTTCGGCGTAGAAAGCCTGTTCGTTGGCGGTGAACACGAATTCGTTGCCGCATTCACGGCATGTGAGCGTCTTGTCCTGATACATTGATCAAAACCTCCTGATTTTTATCGCCAAACCCAGTGATACGTTTCGGTCGTTTCCATGGGGCTCGCATCCATCCTTTGACGATGAACAAAACCGGGAGGAACCTTCCTGAAATCCATTGGCTTGGTCTTCGTTCCGTATTATAACACAGGTTTTCCCGCTTGTATAGCCATTTGTAAAAATTTTTTTAAAAAGATCGAATTACCTTTTCTCACGATTCAGATCAGGAAATACGCCTGTTTCTCTTTACATTTCCAGCCAGCCAAGGTATAATTTTTATATACTAATTTCATCGTTTTTTCGGAGGTGCATCGTATGGTTGATTATGAGTCCATGGGCAAACGCATCCGCTATAAGCGCCGGATGAAGAAAGTGTCGCAGGAAGAACTGGCCAAATCCATCAATATTTCCCCTTCGTTTTATGGAAATATTGAGCGGGGTATGCGTATACCCAGTATCGATACATTGGTGGATATCGCCAATTTTCTGGGCACCGGAACAGATTATTTGCTGGCCGAAAGCGTGGATGTTGCCGGGCGGGTTCACACGCGGGATGAACTGAGGATCATTTCCCGTTTCCTGCGGGACGATGTTGAAGAACTGGATTATGGCATTGCCAACCCAGACACAAACGAAACAGACAACCTGATAAGGGAGGAATAACATTTGGCACTGATTGATATAACTATCTCTTCCCAAGTGCTGGAAAGAGAGGTGGATTTACTGGCTATCCTGCCTGAGGACACTCGAGGAATGATCGGTATGGGCGGCGCAGACGCTTCCATCTGCCCTACCCTGTATCTGCTTCACGGTATGAGTGATGATCACACCATCTGGCTGCGCCGCACGTCCATCGAGCGCTACGCCGCAGAAAAGGGATTGGCCGTTATTATGCCCTGTGCTGACCTGAGCTTTTATACCGATCAAAAAATGGGCGACCCTTTCTGGACGTTTATTACCGAAGAATTGCCAAGCGTGTGCCAATCCCTTTTCCCCCAGCTGAGTCCTCGCCGGGAAGATACCTATGTGGCCGGATTATCAATGGGCGGTTATGGCGCGCTCAAATGCGGCCTGCGGGCGTACAATACCTTTTCTTATGCTGCCGGCCTTTCTTCTGTGGCGGATGTAAGCATTGTGGCGCATAACGATCCCAAATTCCTGGGTAGCCGCCATTATTGGGAGGATATTTACGGTGACATCGATGCCATTTCTGGCTCTTTTGACGATCTGTTCGCCGCCGGCCAAGACTACGCGAAAAAAAAGGAGAAGCCGCCCATACATCTTTATATGTGGTGCGGCACAGAGGATGCCCTTTACAGCCAGAACGTGAAACTGAAAAAACATCTTCAAAAGCTGAAGCTGGATTTGACATACGAAGAATCCCCTGGCACCCACAGCTGGGCTTGCTGGGACGAAAAGATTCAAACCATCCTGAATTGGCTGCCCCTTGGAAAGGAGGAAGAGTAACATGGCGCTGGCAAAAATCCGCTTTTTCTCCAAAGCTTTGGGTATGTGTGTCACCTGTAATGTCATCCTGCCCCAGTATAAAGAACCGAACAAAGCCCGAAAAGTGCCTGTTCTTTGGCTGCTCCACGGAGCTTACGGCAATTACAGCGATTGGTGTCGCCGCACCAATATTGAGCGGTATGCGGCCCCTTACGGTCTGGCAGTGGTCATGCCCTCTGGTCACAACAGCAGCTACACCGATATGGCCCATGGGATGAAGTTTTACACCTACATTGCGGAAGAATTGCCCCAAGTGCTGCCCAAGATGCTGAACCTGTCCACCGAGCGGGAGGATAACTTCATCGCGGGCCTTTCGATGGGCGGCGCGGGCAGCATGATGATTGGCCTAAGCAAACCGGAGCAGTATGCCGCCATCGGATGTCTTTCTGCCGGTGCAGTGAACACCCACAGCAACATGCGCAAGGGCAAGTTCGGCACTTTTGCCTTTGGCGACAGTTCCGATGCCGCCCCCGCCTACCAGCAGCCTTTTGCCAATGCGGAGAAGATTATAAAAGCGGGGCTTCCCTGTCCCCGCATCTTCCATGCCTGCGGCGATCAGGATTATCTGCTGGAAAACGCCCACACCGCACGAGACTTCTTCACCGCAATTCCGGGCAACCCCTTTGATTACAAATATGTGGAAGCTCCCGGCGCTCACACCTGGGATTTCTGGGATGAGCACATCAAGCAGTTTATCGCATACCTGAAGCTGCCAAAAACTACCGGGGAATTTATCTGATCAATTTCTGCTTGCAAATTTCCACCCCTTCCTGTACAATAAAATTAGTTTCTGGGAAGGGGTGAAAAGATGCGCAAGGCATGACCTGCCGTTTGTGATAACAAAACGAGCATTGAAACAGAGGATGGAATTCATCCTTCGTTTGCGTGTGTTCGTTGGCAGGCCGGTGAAATGCGCATCTTTTTTGCGTGCGTTTGACGCGCGGAAAATATGCCTGTTTTTGCTCGCCTGCGGAGGATTTTCCGGAGGTGTTTTTCTTTATGGCACGCATTCAAATTTCTCATTTGACCTTTGCTTACGACGGCAGCCCCGACCTGATTTTTGACGACGCATCTTTCCAGATTGATACCGATTGGAAATTGGGCTTTGTGGGCCGCAATGGCCGGGGCAAAACCACCCTGCTGCGTATCCTGATGGGCGAGTTGGACGGCCACGGTGCGGTTTCCTCCCCCGTCGCCCTCGATTATTTTCCTTTTCCCATCAAAACCCCTGACAGTACGCCCCTGGATATTGCAGCGAACATGGACCCAGACGGCCAGATCTGGCGGTTCATGAAGGAAATCGCCTGCCTGGATGTGGCGGACGACGTCCTGGCCCGGCCTTTTGCCACCCTCTCCGGCGGCGAGCAGGCAAAGGTGCTGCTGGCCGCGCTGTTTGCCCAGGAGCATCATTTTCTTCTGATTGACGAACCCACCAACCACCTGGACCTGGCCGGGCGGCAGGTGGTGAGCCGGTATTTGAACGGCAAAAAGGGCTTCATCCTGGTCAGCCATGACCGGGCGTTCCTGGATGGATGCGTGGACCACATCCTGTCCATCAACCGGGCCACCATCGACGTGCAGAAGGGCAATTTTTCCTCCTGGGAGGAAAATAAGCGTCGGCAGGATCAATTTGAATTGGAAAAAAACGAGCATCTCAAGCAGGATATTCGCAAATTGAAGGAAGCCGCTCGGCGCATAGCCAGCTGGTCGGATGCGGTGGAAGAAACCAAGATCGGTCACGGTGCCTGCGACCGGGGAGCCATCGGAGCCAAGGCTGCCAAGATGATGCGGCACAGCAAAGCTGTGGAAACCAGGCGAAATAGGGAAATCGAAGAAAAGGAAAAGCTGCTCAAAAACATCGAAAAAAGCGACGATCTGAAAATCTTTCCCCAGCGCCATCCGGTGTCTCGCTTGGCGGAATGCCGGGAGGTAAACATTGCCTACGACGGCCGCACCATTCTGTCGAGCTTGTCGTTTGAAATCCACAACGGTGACATTCTTGCTTTGACCGGCCCCAACGGCTGCGGAAAATCCAGCGTCCTGAAGCTGCTGTCCGGCGAAATAGCGCCGTCTTCCGGCACGGCTCGCTTGGCCAGCGGGCTGGTGCTTTCCATCGTGCCCCAGCAGGCCGTTTTGACCGGATCCCTGCGGGATTTCATTCAGGAAAACAGTATCGACGAAACGCTGTTTAAAACCATCCTGCGGAAATTGGATTTCAAGCGCGAACAGTTTGAAAAGGACATGGCGTCCTTCAGCGCCGGACAGAAAAAGAAGGTGCTCATCGCCCGCAGCCTGTGCCAATCTGCCCATTTGTATTTGTGGGATGAGCCGCTGAACTACATCGACGTGCTGTCCCGCATGCAGATCGAGCGGCTGATCGCTCAGTTCCATCCCACCATGGTGCTGGTGGAGCACGATCAGGCGTTTATCGATCATACCGCCACCCGAACGCTTGCACTGAAAGGAGAAAGATGATAAAAAAAGAGTGGACGGATGGAAGAAAATAACGTATAATATAGTGGTTGTTTTTCAAGAAAAACAGAGAAAAAGCGGGAGGGAACCTGCATGAAGAAACCCCAATTGGTGATTATGGCAGCCGGGCTGGGCAGCCGTTTCGGAGGATTGAAGCAAATGGCACCCATTGACGAGCAGGGCCACTGGATCATTGATTATTCCATTTACGATGCCCTGCGGGCCGGATTTGGCGAGATCATCCTCATCATCAAGGAGGAAAATGAGCCTCTCTTCCGGGATACCCTTGGCAAGCGCCTCGGCGATCAGGCCAAGATCATTTACGTTCATCAAAAGCCTGATATGCTGCCGGAAGGTTTTTCCATTCCCGAAGGCCGCACCAAGCCTTGGGGCACCGCCCATGCCGTGCTGTGTGCCAAGGATGTAATTGACGCGCCTTTTGCCGCCATCAATGCGGATGATTACTATGGCCCTGGCGCTTTCCAGGTCATTTATGATTTCCTTGTCTCCGATCATCCCGCAGCCGAGCATGCCATGGTGGGCTACCGGGTAGAAAATACGCTCACGGAAAACGGCTCTGTTTCCCGTGGCGTGTGCCAGGCGGACGAAAGCGGCGAATACCTGAGCGGCATTACCGAACGCACCCGCATCGAACCCCGGGAGGGCGGCGCAGCGTTTGCCGAAGACAACGGCGAAACGTGGACTTTCCTGCCCGATGGCACCATCGTGTCCATGAATTTCTGGGGCTTTAACCAGAATATGATGGCTGAAATTGAGAGCCGGTTCGCACCTTTCCTGCGGGAACACTTGCCCATTAATCCCCTTAAGTGCGAGTATTTCCTGCCCCTGATTCCCAATCAGCTGATCCAGGAAGGCGTCGGTCGGGTGAAGATCATCCCCACGCCGGAAAAATGGTATGGCATTACCTATCACGATGATTTGCCTGCCTTGCAGCACGCCATCCGGCGCATGAAGGAAACGGGATTGTACCCTGACTACTTATGGAGGAAATAACACCATGAACATGGACGCTCTCGCATCCGCCTTTCGTATGGACGGCGTGCCCGTATCCTGCGTGCCAAGCGGCAACGGCCATATCAATAAGACCTTTACCGTCACCACCGCATCCGGCCACCGCTATATTCTGCAAAGCATCAATCATTATGTGTTCAAAGATGTGGATGCGTTGATGAACAATATTATTGCTGTGACCGCTCATCTGCACATCAAAAACCCCGGCGATCCCCGCCGGGTGCTGACGTTGGTGCCCACGCTGGATGGCAGCTATTACACCCGCACCCCGGAAGGGGATTACTTCCGCATGTTTGAATTTGTGGAAAATAGCGTGTGTCTGGAGCAGGCGTCCGATGAGAATGACTTTTACCAAAGCGCTGTTGCCTTTGGCGAATTTCAGAATCAATTGTCCGATTTTCCCGCGGATACGTTGGTCGAAACCATCCCCCACTTCCACGATACCATCGACCGCTATCGGCAGTTCAAGGAAGCATTGGCAGCAGATGTAAAAGGGCGCGCCCAAGAATGCTTGCCAGAAATTGAATTTGTGCTGGCCCGGGAAGAAGAAGCGGGGCAAATGGTGCGGATGCTGCAAGCGGGGAAGCTGCCCCTGCGTGTTACCCACAATGATACCAAGCTGAACAACGTGATGCTGGATGCGGACAGCCGCACACCCCTGTGCGTGATCGACCTGGATACGGTGATGCCCGGCCTGGCAGCTAATGATTTTGGAGATTCCATCCGTTTCGGCGCCAGCACAGCGGCGGAAGATGAAATCGACCTAAGCAGGGTGTGCTTTTCCCTTCCTTTGTATACTGCCTATACCAAAGGCTTCCTTAGCGCCTGTGGAAAAACCCTCACCCGTCCCGAAATTGACACCCTGCCCCTGGGTGCCAAACTGATGACGCTGGAATGTGGCGTCCGGTTCCTGACTGATTATCTGGGCGGAGACACCTACTTCAGCATCAGCCGTGAAAAGCATAACCTAGATCGCTGCCGCACCCAGTTCAAACTGGTATCCGAAATGGAAGATAAGTGGGATGATATGAACCGGGTGATACAGGAAGTTTATCAGGAATTATAATACTATTTGACGTCTAAAAGATCGAAAGATTCGGGATGAATTTTTCGCTCTGGCTCAGCTGAATGAAGGGAGGCGTAGCTGCGCTACATTGACCGGAATGAAGCAACGCCAGAGCAGAAAAAGGCAACCGAAGATTCCATGGTTTAGACGGAGAA
>JAFUFC010000089.1 GCA_017470095.1 Clostridia bacterium
GGAAAAGCAGTTCCCGGACAGCGTGATCCTTTATGTCAAGGAGCGTGTTCCCCGGGCCAACGTGCAGGTGATGGGCGTCACCTACCAGATGGACGAGGAGGGCATGATCCTCGAGCGGCTGGGCAATGTGCAGCCCAGCGGCGATCTGATCACCGTGACTGGCTTCCAAACCAGGGAAATCCGGGTGGGCAGCCCCATCGTTGCCACCATGGCCAGCCAGATGGACGCGTATGAAGGCCTGATGCAGGAAGTGATTTTGCAGGGCTTTTCAGACCAAGTGTCGGAATTGAATCTATCAAATCCGGACAGCCTATACCTGATTACCAAAGATGGCTATACCGCCCATCTGGGAGACGGGACGGAACTGCGGGCCAAGATCGGCACGGTGCGGGCCGTGGTGGCCAAGCTGAGGGAAATGCGCAGGAACGGCGGCATGCTGGAAGCGTCCGTTCCCGGTGTGGCCACTTATATGCCCATGGATGACTGAGACCGCGATCTGGTTGATCCAGCCGGTCTGGGAGCGCGGGATTTCGACAAATGGGCCGGAGAAAAGGCGGAAAAAATTGAAAAAGTGCGAAAAAATATGAAAAAAAGTATACTTTTTTCGCGTTTTTCACTTGCCAAATTATCACAAAAAGGTTACAATAGAGTGACCGAATAGGTGGATTGTGCTATCGGCTTTTCCGGCTGTGGCGAAAACGCGCCCTCCAACCGATGAACAGGGGATGATGGACGGATGAGACAGACATTGACCGTATTGGATTTTGGCACGAGCAAAATCGTTGCCCTGGTGGCGGAAACCAGTGGCCGCCAGCGCTGCGATATCATCGGCGCCGGTACGGTGCATTATGACGGCTACACCAACCGCCAATGGAACGACCCCGCTTCGCTGAACGAGGCTATCGCCAGTGCGGTGCACGAGGCGGAGGAACAGTCCCGCATCAATAAGATCCGGGATATCCAGGTGGGCGTACCCGGCGAATTTTGCAAGGTGCGAACCGCGGAAGTGGTAGTGCCGCTGCAGGGGGCCGATCCCCAGGTGACGGATAAGGACATCCGGGATTTGATGGAGCGGGCCCGGGAAGAAATCGATCCCGTCCTGCTCAATAACGTGATTTATTCCAGCCCCGCCTGGTTTACCGTAGATGACGGGAAAAAGACGGTGGCCCCCGTGGGCATGCGCGGGCATGAACTGCGGGGCATGGTCTCCTTTGTGATTGCCGATTCCTTCTTTATGGAAGATGTGAATGCCCGGCTGCAGAGTCTGAATATGAACGTGAGCGGCTTTATGCCCTCCTCCGTGGGACAGGCTATGCTGTATATCTCCGGCGAGGAGCGGGACCGCACTGCCATCCTGGTGGATGTGGGCTATTTGAATACCGATGTGATGGCTGTTGAGGGCGATACGATTACCTTCCTCAAAACCATTCCCATGGGCGGCGGCCATATCGCGGCCGATCTGTGCTATGGTTTGGAGATCACTTTGACCTCCGCTGAGCAGATCAAGCGGAATTATGTATACGGTCTGTCCACCGGCACCACCACCTTTGAAGGAACCACAAGGGACGGGGAAACCAAAACATTCACCTATGACGAGGTGGGCAAGGTGCTGGAGCCCCGGGCTGATGAAATCTGCGACGCGATCAAGGATGCTATCAAGGAATCCGGCGCGCGGCTGGGCAATTGGAGCCCCGTATATTTGACCGGCGGCGGCCTGGTGCTCAATAAGGGCGGAAGGGATCTGCTCTCTTCGAAGCTGGACAAGCCCGTCAAGGAACTGCCCCATAAGGCGGTCAAGCTGTCCAACCCTTCTTATACCAGCACGTTGGGCTTGCTGGACTTGGTCATCAGCACCTACGATAACGAACGGATCAATTCCGGCGTCAGCGGGTTCTTCCGCAGTTTATTTGGCAGCTGAGCGCTGCTTGCCATATTCATCATAGGGGGTTAAAACCATGTCTTTTGAAGTACAAGTGGATCAACCGTCTTTTGCATCCATTAAGGTGGTCGGCTGCGGCGGTGGCGGCACCAACGCCGTGAACCGGATGGTGGAGGCCGGCTTGCAGGGCGTCCAGTTCATCGCTGTGAATACGGATCGTCAGGCCCTGGCCCTTTCCCAGGCCGATGTGAAAATCCAGATCGGTGAAAAGCTCACCAAGGGTCTGGGCGCCGGGGCTGTGCCCGATGTGGGCCGCCGGGCGGCGGAGGAAAGCCGGGAGGAAATCGCCCAGGCCATTAAAGGAGCCGATCTGGTGTTCGTTACCGCTGGTATGGGCGGCGGCACTGGCACAGGCGCAGCGCCTGTGGTGGCGGAAATTGCCCGGGAAAGCAACTGCCTGACCATCGCTGTCGTCACCAAGCCTTTCGCTTTTGAGGGCAAGCAGCGAATGAAGAACGCCGAAGTGGGCATCAACGAACTGAAGCAGAGCGTGGATACGCTGGTTGTGATCCCCAATGACCGGCTGTTGCAGGTGGTCAGCAAAGGCACCACCATGCTGGAAGCTTTCCGTATCGCCGACGACGTGCTGCGCCAGGGCATCCAGGGCATTTCTGATTTGATCGCTGTGCCTGCCATGATCAACCTGGACTTTGCGGATGTGAAGACCATCATGGAATCCGGCGGCATGGCCCACATGGGTATTGGCGTGGGCAAGGGCGAAACCCGCCTGGTGGACGCCGCCAACAAGGCCATTTCCAGCCCGCTGCTGGAAACCAAGATTGATGGCGCCTGGGCCGTGCTGATCAATGTGACCGGCGGCAAGGATATGAGCATCATGGAGATTAACGAAGCCGCTAACCTGGTGATGGAATCCGCTGACAGCGAAGCTAACATCATTTTCGGCGCTGGCATTGATGAAACGCTGGAAGATGAAGTGCGCATCACCGTCATTGCCACAGGTTTTGAAAAAACGCCATTCCCCACCCGGGATAAGAAGAAGAACCGCTCCGCCACACCCTATGGCACCGCTGTTCCTTCCTACAATCCCTATGAGAGCCGCCCCCGGGCCGAGGTGAACGGTGATCAGGCCTTTGACGCGCCTGCTCCCGCTACTTATGAAGGGGACAGCGCTTATTTCCCCGGCGGCGCCCGTCCCATGACGCCCGCCCCGGCCGCTGCTCCCTATGGCGGTGCTCCCGCGCAGCAGCCCTATGCCGCGCCCCAGTACCAGAGCCAGTTTGGCCAGCCCCAACAGGGTGCCACAGCCCAGCCCGGCGCTTACCAACAGCCTTATCAGCAGCCGGTGTATCAGGTGCCCGCTCAGCCCGCGGCTAACGCCAAGGATGACCTGGGTGTGCCTGCTTTCCTGCGCCGGAACAAATAATGAAATGCCCCAGAGAAAGGCTCCGTTTTCACTTGATTTTAATAAGCCCATCCAGCAAACGCCGGATGGGCTTGTTTTATTGAAAGACTTGCTGTGTTTTGTTGAAAGGCTTGTTGGATTAGCGCAGGTGATAAATCCGCAGGATTTCATCGGTATCAGTACCATCGGCGTTTTTGTGCAAAAGCGGCGGCTCAATGGCAAGGCCGGGATTGGCGTCCAGCATGCCCTCGATCAGGGCCAGGCGGGCGGGACGGGCAGCGTTGGCGTGCACCAGGCGCAGCCGCTTGGGCTCAATTCGGTGGCGGCGCAGGGTATCAAAGGCGTCGGTCAGCCGGGCGGCAGGCAGCATCAGGCAGAAGCGGCCGTGGTATTTGAGCAGCCACTGTGCCGCGGCGACCATATCCTCAACAGTACATTCGCCTTCCTGCCGGGCCGTGCGCAGGGATGGATTGGGGCTGGGCAGTGAAGCGTCCGCAGGGCTGTAAGGCGGATTGCAGATCACCAGGTCGTAGAAAGCGTGGGGGAGCAGGGAACGGATGGCACGCAGATCCCCAGTGTGGACGGTAATAACATCGGTCAATCCGTTCAGCGCCACGCTGCGCCGGGCCCGGTCAGCACAATCAGGCTGGATTTCGACGGCGTCGCAAATGATGGAATGGTCCCGGCCATAGAGCAGCAGGGGCAGGATGCCGGTGCCGGTACCCAGATCGCACACCCGATCCTTCCTGCGTACGTGGGCAAAGTCTGAAAGCACCACAGCGTCCATGCCAAAGCGGAAGGCGTCAGGGGATTGGATAATGCGCAGGTTCATGAGTTGCAGATCGTCGATCCGCTCGCCGGGCAGCAATAACGATTGATCATTCATATAAAGTGAACTCCAAATATTCTTTCATGCAGTAGCCTGTCAGGTTCTGATACTGAACGGCGCACCAGGTATCGCCCACGGCGGTGATGGTCAGGGTGTCGCCGGTTGGCATCTGCTTTAGGATGCGGGCGTTCGAGGCGCATGTTTCCCGCAGGTTCAGCTTCCGCCCGTTCTGGGATACGATGCGCCCCAGCACGGCGGTTTTCAGGGCTGTGAGCGTGTCGGACGCGGGCAAGGATTGGGTCACGGGGGCGGGGGCAGCGGCTGCGGCGCTAAAGGAGAGGAACTTGGTCATTACATAGCCGGTTTTGCCGTTGTAGGTGGTTTTGCACCATTTGCTTCCTTTGCTCAGCAGCGTGATTTTCTCGCCCTGAGGAATAGAAGCTAGAATTTTGGCGGAACCATTCATGGTTTTCCGCAGATACAAGGAGCCGGATTTGGTGTTCACCGTGGCGATCATTGTGGAACCGGCGGTGGTTTTCTGGGCCAAAGTGGAAGCTGGAGCCGGTGCGGCAGGAAGCGCGGGCTGCTGAACCGGCGTATCGGTGAAGGTGAGGAATTTGGTCATCACAAAGCCGGTGGTGTCGCCGTAAGTCACTTTTGTCCATTTCACGTTCTTCTTCACTACGGTCACGCCGGCGTTTTGCGGGATGGTCAGCAGGATTTTGCCGTTCTCCTGGGCTGCCTTGCGTAATTTCAGGGAGCCCTGAGGCGTGGTGACATAGGCGTACAAACCCTGTGCGGCGGGAGCGGGGGTATCTTCTGCCGGCTTCGCAGCATCCGGAAGTTGGGTTATATCCGGCGCGGGGGTCGATGCAGGCGCGGGCGTGGACGGATGGAAATTCAGGAATTTGGTCATCACGTAGCCATCGATTCCATCGTAAGAAACGGCGCTCCATGTGCCCATTTTTTCCAGCACGGAAACTGTTTCTCCGGGCTGGATGGTGCGCAGCACCTTCGAGGTGTCCTTAGCGGCGCTGCGCAGGTTCAAGGAGCCTTGAGGCGTATCCACCCGGGCGGTGACCACGCCGTCCTGAGCAGGGGTGGACGTGGACGCAGGGGCGGGGGAGATTTCGATATCGGCAGGCCGCTCGGCAATTACCTGCTCTTGGCTGGCCTGGCCGGAAACGACAGGGCTTAAAATGGAGCGGTTCAGGGTGTACTGCACCCGATTACAGCCCTCATAATAGAAGCCCAGGATTTGATCGTAGGTGTAGCCCTGCTTGGCCATCTGCATGGCGCCTCGCTGGCTCATGCCAATGCCGTGGCCAAAGCGCCGGGCGGTGACGGTGAAGCCGGAGGCGGTGCGTTCCACGGACCACAGTTCATTTTTCAAAGAATTGATGCTCATGCCCAAGGCGCTTTCCAGCTCACTGAAAATGCCGAACGTTAACGCGCCGGTCCAGCTCTGGCCCTTGGCGGTGTAGTTGACGGAGAAGGTCAATTTGGTGTACAGCTTGCTGGGCTCGGCGTACATGGGGGTGTGGGCGGTGACATCGGTAACGGCGGTGATGACGGCATCGGCGCCGAAGGCCGCGGCGGCCTTTTGGTTCAGCAGGTTGTTCAGTTTAGCGTTGCTCTGTTTGCCGGAGGCGTTTACAGTAAAGGTTTTTTTCGTCGCGGCGGGATTGGCCAGATCAAAAGGATCATCCTTAACGGCCAGGTAATTCAGCCCGCTGGTTCCCCAGGCGTTTTTGATGGATTCAATCTGGCCGCCGTTGGAAGCAGTATAATAAGTGGCGGTGAAAGCAGAGCCGTTTTTAACCACGATGCCCTTGGTGGCATCGACCGCCTGCTTGCAGTTCAAGTTGCCGGAGGGGGTGCCGTTATATACTTGATCGGCGGTGGTGTCCACCACATCGTACAATTGGCTGGAGCGGCTGCTCATGGCCCGAAGGGTGTAGGTGCGGGCGGCCACGGCCTGGGCTTTCAACGCTTCAAGGCCAGAGGAATCGCCCATTTCATAAGGTAAAACGCCGTAGAGGTAATCTTCCATATAAATGGACGCCACAATATACAGCGTGCCGCCTTTGATGGTAAAAGTGAAATCTCCGGGATACAGGTTGCCGGGCATGCGGCCTTGGGCAATTTTGATGCCGTTGGATCCGCTGGTTTCATGGCGGCGCAGCTGGAAGGAAGTGCCCATATCGGCGGTAGCGCCGTTAGCGGTCAGGGACAGGCGGCCGCCGGCGTATTTCACGGTGATGGCAGAGCCGGAAGTTAGGGTGCGGCTGGATTGCCCGTTGACGGTGTAGCTGCCGGAAATGGTTAGCTTCAAGCTGGACGGGGTACCCAGGGACAACAAACGCACCCGCACCATGCCATTTTGGCTGTTGCCGTTTTTCAGCGGCGCGGACGGCACGGTATCTGCCTGGGCGGAAAAGGAAAAACAGGAAATAAGAAACATCAGCAGGGCCAGAAGCCGGATGTTTGTGCTGCGGTGGTACATGATGGTTTCCTCCAATGTAACGATTTTGAAAGCAGATCGTAACACTTTCGTAATCAATTGAAGTGTACCACATTTTTTCTGGTTTGTCTATGGGAAAAAACCCGGAAATGGCTGGGAAAAGAGGTTTTTTCGGGAAAAATCGTTTCCTTTTCCTTTTTGAAATTTTATGGTATAATTTTCTCAGACGAAAACGGAGGTACGGCGCATGATTGTTGTGGTGGCAGAAAAGCCCAGCGTGGGGCGGGATATTGCCCGGGTGCTGCAATGCAGGGAGAAGGGGGATGGCTTCCTGAAGGGGGAAAAGTACCTGGTCACCTGGGCCGTGGGCCATCTGGTCACGCTGTGCGAGCCGGATGAGATGG
Source organism: Clostridia bacterium (assembly GCA_017470095.1). Taxonomy (GTDB): domain Bacteria; phylum Bacillota; class Clostridia; order Christensenellales; family Aristaeellaceae; genus RUG563. The sequence goes on from JAFUFC010000089.1 coordinate 7,000, forward strand.
ATGAAAAATATAAGAAATGGCGGATGGACGACCTGCCTATCCTGCCGGAAAATATCCCCACGAAGGTGATTTCCAAAACCAAAGCCCAATTCAGCATTATCAAAAAGCTGATTAACGACAAGGACACGGAAAAGGTGATTTGCGCCACCGATGCTGGGCGGGAAGGGGAATTGATCTTCCGTTTGATCTACAACCAGGCTAAGTGCAAAAAACCTATCGACCGGCTGTGGATTTCCTCCATGACCGACGAGGCCATCAAAGAAGGCTTTGCGACGCTGAAACCATCCAGCGAATACGAGGGGCTGTACCGCAGCGCCACTTGCCGATCCCAGGCCGATTGGCTGGTGGGCATGAACGCCAGCCGGGCGTTCACCTTGCGCTTTGACGCGCTGCTGTCCGTGGGCAGGGTGCAGACGCCCACCTTGGCCATCCTGGTCAAGCGGTATCGGGAAATTCAGAATTTCAAGCCCGAGGAATATTACACCGTCACCGCTGATTTTGGGGATTATTCCGGCCAGTGGTTTAACGAAAAAACGGAGGACGAAAAGAAGGCCAACCGCATTCCTGACCAGGAAACGGCCAAGAAAATCGCCGCCCAGGTGAAGGGCAAGGAAGCCCGCGTCAAGAGCGTGGACGCGGAGGAAAAAAAGGAATGGCCGCCTCAATTGTACGATCTGACATCCCTCCAGCGGGAGGCTAATAAGAAGCTGGGCTTTACCGCTGATAAAACGCTGAAAATTGCGCAGGAACTGTATGAAAAATGGAAAGCCGTCACCTATCCCCGCACAGACAGCCGGTATTTGCCCCTGGATATGATCCTTCGCACCAAGCAGACGCTGCAAAAGCTGCCGGGCACATACAAACCCTTTGTGGACAACATCCCTTGGCGGGAGGAGGGCAAGCTGCCTTTCTCCAAACGGATTTTTGATAACGCCAAGATTTCCGACCATCACGCCATCATTCCCACGCCCCAAACCGCGCCCATGGATAAGCTGCCGCCTGACGCGGCAAAGCTGTTTGACATGATCGCCCGGCGGACCATCGCGGTTTTTTATCCGCCCCATGAATACGACGCCATCAAGGTGGTAACGACAAGCGAAGGCCACGCTTTCAAGACAACAGGCCGCACGGTGCGCGTTAACGGTTGGAAGGACGTGTATGCCGGCGACGAGAAAGCCGAGGATGCATTGCCATCCCTGGAAACGGGGGACGGCCGCACAGTGAGCAAGGCCACACCTAAAAAAGAAACCACCAAGCCGCCCGCGCCCCACACTGACGCCTCCCTCCTGGCCGCTATGGAAAACGCGGGAAGGGAATTGGAGGATGAAAAGCTGCGAGAGCAGATGAAGGGCTCCGGTTTGGGCACCCCGGCCACCCGGGCCGCCATCATCGAGCGACTGATCCAGGTGGGCTATGCTTCCCGCCGGGGGCGGGCCATCAGCGCCACAGAAAAGGGCGTGTCCCTGATCGACATCGCCCCGGAGGAAATTGCTTCCCCAGAAACCACAGGCAAGTGGGAATTGGCCCTGGACGAAATCGCTCAAAACAAACGGGATACAGAGCGGTTTATGCAGGGTATTCGGAACTTGACTACCTTCCTGGTGGATTATGCCAAGAATACCAACCAGGAAGCCAATATTCCCGAGGAAATGCGCCGGGGCAAAAAGGGCGCCAGGCGAAAGACCGCAGCGGCCAAGAACATCGATGGGGTCGCCTGCCCCCTGTGCGGAAAGCCCGTGAGCGAAAACAGCAAAGCCTTCGGCTGCTCCGATTGGCGAAACGGCTGCCACTTCACTCTGTGGAAAAACGCTTTAACCCGGGGCGGCGGGCCTATCCTGTCGGAAAAGGTGGTGACCCTGCTGCTCAAAAATGGCACGGTGAAGGGCTCCACTGGGGTGATCAGCTTGCAGAACGGTCAATTGTCTTTCACACCTAATTTCTCGGAAGCGCCCAGCGTTTCCACGGGCATCACCTATCAAAAAACATAAAATTTTAGAAAACTTTGGCATTTTTTCATCATTTTCTAATGAAAACCCCCCTGCGTTTCTCATGTTCCGGCGGTATGCTATACACGTCCCAAGGGGATGACAAAAAAATGCATGGCAGACGCCAAGGAGGAAATAAAGATGGATCACTATGAAATGGTAGAAAAGCTGCGGGCCAAGGCCAATGTGAGCTATGAGGAAGCCAAGGCGGCGCTGGAAGCCAGCGATTGGGATATTCTGGATGCGCTGGTGCTGCTGGAGAGCGAAGGCAAAGTGAAGGGCGAAGAAGCCGCGCCGGAATTCACCACCCAGCAAAAGCCGGTGCAGAAGGCGAAGAATGACCACGACGTGAAGGAAGGCATTGCGAAGGTGTGGAAGCTGCTCAAGAAACTGTTCCAAAAGGGCAATTCCAATCAGTTCGTGATCAGCCGTAACGGCCAGGAAATCCTGCCTATGCCCATCACGGTGGCGGTTGTTGTGGCGCTGATGCTCTGGCCCGCTTCCGCCATTGCGCTGATCATCTCCCTGTTCTTCGGCGTGCGCTACACCTTCCGGGGACCCGACATTTCCGAAAAGGTGAACGACACGGTGAATAAAGTGATGGACAAGGCTGCTTCCGCGGTGGAAGTGCACCTGGACGAGGATGAAAACAAGGGGGAATAAACCAAACGCAAGGAGAGGCACACTGCCTCTCCTTTTCGCGGGTTCAAAGGGGATTTTAACGTCATGATGAAGATTTTGCTGGTGGAGGACGAAGAAAAACTGGCCCGGTTCGTGGAATTGGAATTGCTGCACGAGGGTTACGAAGTGGGCAAGGCGGCGGATGGTCGCACGGGGCTGGAAATGGCGGAAAGCGGCGGGTATGACCTGATGCTGCTGGATATTATGCTGCCCGCCCTCAACGGCATTGAGGTGCTGCGCCGGCTGCGGCGGGCAGGGTCGGAAATGCCCATCATCATGCTCACTGCCCGGGACGCGGTGATGGACAAGGTGACCGGGCTGGACATGGGCGCGGACGATTACGTGACCAAGCCCTTTTCCATCGAAGAACTGCTGGCCCGCATTCGGGTGGCCCTGCGAAAGCAAAGCGTTCAAAAACAGGAAGAGAATTTGCTTGCCTGCGCCGATCTGACCGTCGACGTATCCCGTCACCGGGTCACCCGGGCCGGGAAGGAAATTGAGCTTACCGGCCGGGAGTTTGCTCTTTTGCAGGCGCTGATGGAAAACAAGACCATCGTGCTCACCCGGGATCAATTGCTGGAAAAGGTATGGGGCTACGAATATCTGGGGGAAACCAATGTGGTGGATGTGTATGTGCGTTATCTCCGGGGAAAGATTGACGACCCCTTTGAAAAAAAGCTGCTCATTACTGTTCGGGGCGTGGGCTATGTGCTGAGGGATGACGCATGAAAGAAGATAAAAAAGTCAAGTCCATCGCCAAGCGCATCAACGCCTATTGGATGCGGCGCACGGTGCTGCTGCTGGTATTGGTGGATGTTGTTCTGGCGGTGATGGAAACCAATGAATGGCTGATCATCCGGTCGGAATATTTTCTGCCCTTCCTGACCGGCGCCGAAGCCTTGCTGATGTTTTTGCAATATCGCGTGGGGAAGGACAGGGCGCGCCGGCTATTGCAGCCTTTGGAGCGCATCACACAAACTGCCCAGGAGCTGAGTCAAGCTCGGTTCGATTCGGAAAAGCTGCACCACCTGGAGGACGCCATCGCCGGCGTCAGCACCCTGACGAGCGAGGTAAAGCTGAAAACGGGGGACAAAGAACTGCAGGGCATCGAACAGGCCATCAACGATCTGCTGTCCCGGATGCAGGAAGCCTATCGGGAGCAGACTCGGTTCGTGTCCGACGCGTCCCACGAATTGCGCACGCCCATTGCCGTCATCCAGGGCTACGCCGATATGCTCTCCCGCTGGGGCAAGGAAGATGAAAAGGTGCTGAATGAGGGCATTGAGGCCATCCAGACCGAATCAGCCCACATGAAAACGCTGGTGGAACAATTGCTCTTCCTGGCTCGGGGAGATAATGGACGCACCCAGCTGACCGTCGAAACCATCAACCTCAATCAAATGATGAGCGAGGTCTACGAGGAATACCAGATGATTCATCCGGACCGGGCCTGGAAGATCGAGACGGCGCAGGAGCCGGTGACCGTGCAGGGCGACGATGCTCTGCTTAAGCAGACCGCCCGCGTCCTGGTGGACAACGCCGTGCGCTACACCGAGGAGGGGGACAAAATCTCCCTGCGGGTGCGGTGTAAGGAAGGCTCGCCTTGCTTTGAGGTGCAGGATAACGGCATTGGCATCAAGCAGGAGGACCTGGGCCACATTTTCGACCGTTTCTTCCGCTCTGATCCTGCCCGGGCCCGCTCCACCGGCGGCACGGGACTGGGCCTTTCGATCGCCCAGTGGATTGTGGAGCGCCACGGCGGCTACTTTGACGTATTCTCCCGGGAGGATTTTGGCACCCGCATCGGCGTGGTGCTGCCCCAGAGAGAAGAGAAAGAAGAATAAAAATACTGAGGGGAACTGTCCTTTGGCGCCAAAGGGTGGTTCCCATCAAGCTTCCTTCCAAGAAAAGCGGAAGGGCATTGAAATCATCGAATGCAGGACAGGCCATGTGTGCCTGTCTATTTTTGAATTTTCACCCGGTTCTTTTTCCAGATGCCGGTAAAATAAAGCAGGAGCAACACCAGGGCGGCAATGGCGTTGCTGACCACTACGGAGTACCACACGCTTTCCACGCCCATGCGCAGCACATGCCGGCAGAAATACAGCGTGGCGAACCGGTACACCCACAGGCGGGACGCATCGCTGGCCATGGTGATTTCTGTGTGCCCGCTGCCCTGAAACAGGCCGGTGGTGGCGTTATAGACGCCGTTAAAGAAGCACCATGTGGCCATCAGGGATTGAAAATCCGCTGCCAGACGGATCACTTCCTCTTCCTGGGCAAACAGGCGAACGATGGCGGTCGAAATGCTCTTTTGCCCCATCACCAAGCCGCCGATGAACAGGAAGGAAACCGCCATACCCATGGAAATGAGATAGCCTTTCTTTGCTCGTTCAATTTTTCTTGCGCCCATATTCTGTCCCACGATGGTGGCCGTGGCGGAGCCAATGGCGTTGGAGGGCAGGGTAATCAGCCCGTTGATTTTGTTGCCTACGCCGTAGGCGGCCATGGCCTGCACGCCATAGGTGTTTACCGTGCGGCTCATAAGCAGGAAGCCAAACTGCATGGCGCTGCCGCCCAGGGCGGTGGGCAGACCAATTTTGATGATGGCACGCAGGTTTTCCTTTTCCGGCTTCATCCATTGCCGCCCAACGCGCACGGGTTCGCGGGGGTTGGTCAGCAGATATAGGGCAATCAGCGCGGGCACGGCCTTGGCCAGCACCGTGGCCAGCGCGGCGCCTACGGCTCCCAAATGATAATGCACCATCAGCAGCGGGTCCAGGACCAAATTCAATCCGATGCCGCTCAGGTTCAGCACCATGGGGCGCACGGTGTTTCCCTGGGCCTGGTTTACGGCCTGAAAAATATTGACCAGGAACAAAAACGGCATATCCAGGATCACGATGCGCAGATAATCCACGCCGCTTTGATAGGTAAGCCCTTCGGCTCCCAGCCAAGCCACGATGGCAGGGGAGAGCAGGCTCAGCGCTCCGGCGCTGACGACGGCGAACAGCAGTGCGCAGAACAAAATTTGGCTGGCCATGCGGCTGGCTCGTTTGTCGTCCCCCGCGCCGATCAATTGGGCGATCAGCACGGCTCCGGCGGTGGTCAGGCCGCTGCCGAAATTGATGACGATATTCTGCATGGGCGTAACCAGGTTGATGGCGGCCAGGGGCTCAGTGCCGATGCGGCCCAACCAATAGGTATCGGTCAGGTTATACAGGGTCTGCAAAAAACTGTTGGCGATAACCGGCAGGGCGATCGCCAGCACTGCCCGCACCAGGCTGCCGTTTAAAATCAATTCCCGGTTGCCACGGGATAGGCGCATGCAAAGATCCCTTCTTTCTTTAGCGCACGAGAGGGACATTCCTTCCCCAGGAAAGAATGCCCCTCTCGCAAAAATGCTGATCTTATTCCTCGTTTTCTTCCCGGAATTTAAACAGCTTGCGTTTCACCCTTTGCAGGGCGTTATCGATGGATTTCACGTGGCGACCCAGAAGCTCTGCAATTTCCTGATAGCTTTTTCCGTCCATAAACGCGTCCAGCACCTGCTTTTCCAGGTCGGACAGCACTTCGCTGATCTGCCCCTGAATGCGGGAGAGATCCTCCTGGCTGATGTAAAGGTCCTCCGGGTTGGTGACCCGGCCCTCGATCACGTCCAGCAGCGTCCGGTCCGATTCTTCGTCGTAGAGCGGTTTATTCAGGGAAACATAGCTGTTCAGGGGCACGTGCTTTTGCCGTGTGGCCGCTTTAATGGCGGTGATGATTTGGCGCTTGACGCATAATTCCGCGAACGAGCGGAAGGAGGCCAGGCGGGCAGGCTGAAAATCCCGTATGGCCTTGTACAGGCCGATCATGCCTTCCTGAACGATATCCTCGTGATCCGCGCCGATGAGGAAATAGCTGCGGGCTTTTGAACGGACGAAATTCTTGTATTTATTCAACAGAAAAGCCAGCGCCTGCCCGTCGTTCTGCTGGGCAAGCACAACGATTTCCTCATCCGTCATGGATTGAAAACGCTCAAATTCTTTTTGTTCATCCGACATGGGGAAGTTGTCAGACATGGAAGCCTCCGAAATGATAGAATTTTATCCCCGGCTGCTCAGCGCGGCGTACATCAGGATGCCTGCGGCCACCGACGCGTTCAGGGAACCTACGCCGCCCTTCATGGGCAGGGACACCCGATAATCGCTGTTTTCCAGCACCAGGCGGCTGACGCCTTCGCCTTCCGCGCCTACAATCAGGGCCATGGGGCCGGCAAAATCTACCTGCCGGTAATCATCGCCCACCATATCGGCGGCATAGAGCCAGATGCCCTGCTTTTTCAATTCGTCCAACGTGCGCTTCAAATTGGTCACCCGGGCCACCTTCACCGTTTCAATGGCCCCGGCGGAGGCCTTCACGGCGGAGGGCGTCAGGCCGACGGCCCGGCGTTCCGGCACAATGACCCCGTGGGCGCCAACGCAGGCGGCAGTGCGGATAATGGCTCCCAGGTTCTGCGGGTCGGTCACGCCGTCCAGCACCACCAGGAAAGGATCCTCACCCTTTTCCTGAGCATCTGCCAGCATATCCTCCACCTCGTAATACCGATAGGCGGAAGCGAAGGCCAGCATGCCCTGGTGATTGCGGGTGATTTCGTCCAGTCTGGAACGCTCCACCATCTGAACGGGGATGTGGGCTTCCTTGGCCATGGCCACGATTTCCCGGGCTGTGCCGCTCAGGTCGCCTTTCGCCACCAGGAGTTTTTCAATATCGCGGCCGCTCTTGATGGCCTCCCGGATAGGATTGCGGCCGGAGAGCAGGTTTTCCGGCGGCTCATAGGGATTGACAGATTCCATTTGGGGGGCAGGCTTGGGCGCAGGAGCGGGCTTCAGGGGCCGGGGCGCGTCAAAGCGCCGGTCGTCAAACTGCTTGTCGCCCTTGTGGGGAGCAAAACGACGCTCCTTCTTGGAATCGTCAAATTTCCTGCCGCCTTTGCCGGCGTCAAACCGCTTGTCCTGGTGGAATTCGTTCTTTCCCCAGCTTGAATAGCCGCCGGGACGGCGATCGTTTTCCGCTTGAGAATTCCGGCGCTGTTCATCTGCCTGCGCAGTGGAGCGGCGGTAGCGGGCGCCTTCTTCTTCCCATTTGCTGTCCGAACGCAAATGATCCGCTCGAGTCATTTTCTTTTTCTTAAAATCTTGATAAAAGGCCAATGCATGTCCCTCATTTCTATTGATCGATTAAAGATTTTTGAAGCTTTCTCGCACTTGCGCGGCCTGGCCGCAGGTTTTTGCCCCTTCAGGACAATGGCCGCGGACACAGCCGGGCCCCGCGGCTTCAAAGATGACCGGGGCTTCTTTCTTGCACAGGGCCAGCATTTGCCGGGCCATTTCCCGGATCTCCCACTGGGCCCGGTTGCAGCAGCGCAAAGAGAAAAAATGTAATAGCTCCCGGCAGTTCATGGTCA
>JAFUFC010000007.1 GCA_017470095.1 Clostridia bacterium
AAGCCGAGAGTACAGCGAGGAAACTGCCGCGCTGATCGACCAGGAAGTGCGCGCGATTCTGAACAATGCTTATAAGCAGGCCCTCCAGATCCTGACCGATCGCATGCCCCAGCTCAAGGGCCTGGCAGAACTGCTGATCGAAAAAGAAACCGTCACAAGAGAAGATTTCCTCGCCTTTATGAATTCCGTTTCGGCTGCTGAGCCGGTAGTTACGGAGGGTTCTGTGGAATGATGCGCCCTGACTTGCATATGCACTCCACCGCCAGCGATGGCACGTGCACGCCCTATGAATTGGCACGATTGGTGCAGCGAGCGGATGTGACGCTATTTTCCGTTACCGACCATGACACCATGACCGGCATCCCCGAAGCTATCGACGCCGCTTATGAGCGAGGATTGGCCTTTATCCCCGGTGTGGAAATCAGCACCGAAGGCGATGAAGAAGTGCACATCCTGGGCTATGGCGTAAAATACAATGATCCGGTGCTCACCGCCTTTTTTGATCAAATGGAGCAGGAACGTATTAAACGCTTCCGCACCATGGGTAAGCGCTTGATTGAGCAAGGGTACGAGCTGCCTTTGGACAACATCATGTCTTCCGCTGGAGCCAGCATTGGCAGGCCTCACCTGGCCCGGGCGCTGGTAGCCGCAGGATACGTGCAAAACACCCAAGAAGCCTTTCAGAAGCTGATCGGCAAGGGCTGCTATGCCTATGTGCCCCGGGATTATCTGGCCGCATCGAAAGCCGTTTCGCTCCTGCGGGAGCGTGGAGCCGTGCCCGTGTGCGCTCACCCCGGCTTGATCCGCTGGCCCATTGAAAAGCTGCTGCCCATGATCAAAGCATGGCAGGACGCAGGCCTGATGGGTATTGAAGTATATCACCCCGCTAACAAAGACAACTACGCCATGTGGGACCGGCTGGCCCGGGAGCGCAGGCTGTTGGTCACTGGCGGCAGCGATTACCACGACGGCTCCCCCGGCCATGGCCTGATCGGCGAAACCATTCCCGCCTGGCGCACTGCCGGGGAGGATGGTTGGGCCCTGTTCCAGGCAGTCCGACAAAAAAACTAAGTTCCTGTTTTTACCAATGATTTTCCGGCTTTCTCCTTTGTGAAGGAAAAGCCCTATTCCACGAGGTATTGTATCCATGTATCAACAGCAAGGCTATCGGCCGCCTCAATCCTCCGGCAGCCAGAACCAGAACCGGGGCAAAGCGCTTTCCAGGAAACGGAAGGCATGGGTAGCAGTACTTGCCGGTATTCTGGCCGCTGCCGCCGTAGCAGGCGGTGTGATTGCAGGCGCCAATGCGTCCCGAGCCCATAAGGCGCATCAGGCGCTGGCAGCTGAAGTGGAAGCCATGCAAAACGTGTATCTTCCTAATCTCTATGTAGACGGCATTTCCCTGGGCGGCTTGACCGCGCAGCAAGGCATTGATGCCGTTCTGAACCAAATCAACACCCGTCAAAATAGCTGGTTTCTGAATCTGACGTATCAAGGCCACACCTTCTACACCCTGAATTATGACACCCTGGGCGTGCGCACCGATGTGGCTCAGGTATATGCCTTGCTCCAGGAACTGTATCAAAAGGGCAAGATTGGCACGCTGGAAGAACGCAAGCAGGAAATGGACGCTTTGGCCGCCCAGCCGTATTACGCGTTCACCACCCAGAGCGATATGTCGGATGAGCATCTTGATTCCATCCTGAACCAGATCAAAGCTCAATTGACCGTCGCTCCCAGCGATGCGTACGTGGCCTATTTTTATCCCGACCTGAGCGACCCTTTTATCATCCAGGACGAACAGTACGGCTCCTCCCTGGATACTGCCAAGCTAAAGGAAGAAATCCTGGCTATGGCGGCAGAAGGCAATAGCGGCTCTCTGGAAATCGTGCCGGAAAAGATCGCACCTAAAGTGACTACCGCCGATGTGCGCAATCAGGTGAAACTGCTTTGCAGGGCCACCACACCCATTTCATCCGCCTCCACCGCGGAGCGCACCAGCAATATCCGCACTGCCTTTTCCCATATCAACGGCCAAACTCTGGCTCCCGGGCAGAAATTCAGCTTCAACAACGTTACCAAAGCAAGAAAGCTTGAAAACGGCTATAAATACGCCATCGAGTATCAGACCGGCATGGAAGTAATGGGCATTGGCGGCGGTGTGTGCCAAGCCAGCACCACGGTGTACCTGGCGGCCTTACAATCGGGCATGGAAATCATCAGCCGCACATCCCACTCTGATCGAGTGGCCTACACTACCTTCGGGCAGGACGCTACGGTGGTGTATGGCCGACTGGATTTGGTGTTCCGCAATACGTCCTCCGGCACGGTGTACATGACCGCCCATGTGAATGAGGTTAAAAAGAACAAATACGAAACTGAGGTATGCATCTACGGCCCCAGCCTGGGCGACAACGTGTATTACTCCCTGCGCACTGAAACAGTGGAAACCACCCTGGCGCCCCTAACCCCCACTTATGTGCCAGATACGGAACACACTTACGTCACCTATAAGGATGAAGAACCTTATGAGGTCCGTAAGGCCCGGGACGGCTTTGTGAATGAAACCTACTTGCAGCGCTGGGAAAACGGCGTGGTAGTGGAGGAAACCTTCGTCAGCCGGGATACCTGCAAAGCCCGGGAAGCGGTATACTACGTGGGCACATTGGAAAGAACCTTCTAACACAATGAAAGTGCGTTTCTAAAATGGTGAATGTGCAGTTTCGAGTGGATAGGCTTGCAGCGCAAGACGCTTTACGAAGGTTTACTGGAAGTAAATCGAGAAAAAGCATAGCAGAAATGCCGAACGAGACGCCGTAAATGTCTCTTTCCGAATTTAGAAACAGGCTTTATACCATTTGACGTCTAAAAGATTGAAAGATTCGGGATGAATTTTTTGCTCTGGCTCAGCTGAATAAAGGGAGGCGTAGCTGCGCTGCGTTGGCCGGAATGAAGCAAAGCCAGAACGGAAAAGGAACCGAAGATTCCATGTTTTAGATGGAGAATAGTATGAATCACATTAAAACAGGCCTTGGAGAAAATCAACTTCTCCAGGGCCTTGTTCTATGCATGGTCCGGACATACGTCAATCTTTTGCATGCGAAAGATTGATTTCGTCCAACAGAATTTGGCAGCCTTCCGTGATATCTCGGCAGGCAGTATCAAAATCGCCGGTGTACCAGGGATCGTCAATGTCCCGGGGCTGGGGCGCATGATCCAGCAAACGACGGATTTTGTTTTCCGGGTCTCCCCCGCAAATCTGTTTCATTCGAGCCACATTCCGGCTTTCCATGCCAAGCAACAAATCATACGCATCATAGTCGGCCCGATTCATCTGCCGGGCCCGTTTACCACTGCAATTGATACCCAACTGATACAATTTTCTTTTCGCCGGCGGATAAACCGGATTACCAATTTCCTCAGTGCTGGTAGCGGCGGAAGCACAGGCAATCACACCGCCCAACCCCCGTTTTTCCACCATGTCACGGAAAATGAACTCCGCCATGGGACTGCGGCAGATATTGCCCAGGCAAACAAACAGGATTTTCTTCATTGCCTATCCTCCGTTATTGGGGCTGAATCAGCCGAACGCCCCTTTTGGCGGCATAGCTCAGAGGCAGCCAGTATTCCAAACCGCCATAATCCTCGGTATCGATAAACCAGCGGGAACCAGGAATGTCATCCAGGCTCAAGGCTGCTCGGAAGCTGCCGCTGCGCATTTGATAATACAGCGAAGCATTCACTATTCTATCAAACGTAGCCGACGGGGCGGAATCCACCACTCGAACCATGCTGCCATCCTCCGATAAGCCGCTGATCATGGCGATGTGGCCCCGGGCCACAGAAAAGCTGAACAGATTGCCCGCTTGCAATAATTTCTTGATTTCTTTTTCATTGTCAATCAGCTGCCGCTGAGTTTTGAATCCAAAATCCTTCCCGGCGGTGGTGATCAGCCGCTCATTGTTGGTGCCCTCCGGCGTCAGGCACAGGGCGTAGGTTTTGCACAAGGCCTGGGGCAGGGTATTTTCCCCCGTCACGCCCATCCGATGCAACGCGTGGGACAGCGCAAAAATGGCGCAGCCAGAGTGCTCCATGGTGCTCTTGCGATAAGCCACTGCGTCCCACCAGCCATCCTTTTGGCTGTACACGTTTTCCCCACTTTCTACCGTCTCCTGGGCGGAAACGGTAAAATCCCGGGTCAATGTGGCCGCCTGCCCGCCCTCATCCCGCACGGTGACGGCCAATTGATATGCGCCTGCTTCCTTGGGCCGGAAGGAAGCAGTAAAATGCCGACCTGCCGTACCGCCAGCCATCTGCCTGCCGTTGCAGGTCAGGGAATACTGGCACTGATAGTTGGTCCATGCCCGGACAGTAATATCCAATACTTCGCCCACAGCCAAGCTATCGGCACTGATTTCGATCTCCGCATCCCCTTCCTTTAGTAGCGCTGATTGGGAAAGCGGCTCTGCAAACGAAGCATAGGACGCGGTAAAAACTACGTTTCCACTGGCCTGATCAACCAACGCGGCATAGACATACTGGTCTTTTTCATTGTAAAAGCCGCATTTGTACAGTGGATCTCCAATGCCGTCGATTCCTTCGATGGTTTCTACTTGCTCATACAGTTTTTCTTTTGCAAACGCCTTAAAATTCTTTTTCAGCGCAGTCTGCGCAGCGGTGACAGCGGCGGTGGCAGCCGTGCCGTCCTCTGTGCCGTTCAAACGGATGGAGCCAATCGGCGCATAACCGCAACCCGATTCGGCAATAACCAGGCAACTGTCCCCGTCAATCACCGTAACGATCACAGCTTGTCCGGGCGTCAACGTCGCCACAGCGTCCGAAGAAACGTCCTTCCTCAGCCGCATGACGCAGTCAGCAGCCACCACAGCTGGTTCGCTGATCCAGTCTGCTTTTCCATTAGGCTGTTCCAATTGATAAGAGAAGCGAGATGATTCCACATAGCCCGTTGTTTCCCCGCAACTGACCTTCGCCCAATCCCCTTCTACGCTAATCACTGTTACCGGATGCTGGCAGCCTACCGGGGCCGCAATAGCGGCGGAAGCGTCAGGCTCCGTCAGCAGGTATAGGGTGCCTTCATCAGCATATACTCGTTTGCCCACCAACTGGGAAGCCATCTTCAAAAAAGATGTTTTCACATAACCGGTCTTTTTTTTATAGGTAATTTTGCTCCACACATCGCCCACTTCTTCTACTTCCACCAGGGCTTTGTTGGGCACATCAGTCACGATTTTGGATTTTTCATTGTCCGCTTTGCGCATATTTAGTTTGCCGCCGGGGGTCACCACCCGGGCCGTTTCCGCCGACGCAAAAGTGGCGCACAGCACCAGGGCCAGCGCCAGAAAAAAAGATGCACATAACTTGATTTTCACGTTCCATCCTCCCGGGTGATCAGACTTCATTTTCTTTCGTATCCTTCAATTACTTTACCACTTAGGTGGCTGCCACAGCACCACCTGGCCGCTTTTGAAAGAAGCGGGCACATCGATCAACCTCTGATTTTTACTGCCGCAAAATTCCAATTCCAGCGAACGTTCAGCCAAGATAAAGGGGCCGTCCACCAGCACGTCGGTTTCCCGGAGCAGGGCCATCCTGGCAGGATCATTTTCCTCCAGCAGCTTTTCCCACACAAAACCCGTGTACATCCACACGTTCAATCCCGCTTGATGGGCCGCTTTGGCCAATTCCAGGCAGGCTTCGCTCTGCATCAGCGGATCACCGCCGGACAGCGTTAAGCCGGACAGGAGCGGATTTTTCTTCATCCGCGCGATAAGCTCCGCCGTATCCTCCTCATGGCCGCCCATGGGATCGTGAGTATTCGGGTTATGGCAGCCGGGGCAATGATGCGGGCAGCCCTGTGTAAACACCGAAAAGCGAAGGCCCGGGCCATCGACAATGCTTTCATTCACCGTGCCTGCAATCCTGATTTTCATCTTCTGCTCCCCCTTGCTGATATGCTCTTGATCATTCTGTAATCCAGTTTTCCTTTTCTCCTCGTCCGGCTTGCATGAGGGCATCGAAGAACGGGATCACGTTATCTTCATTTTGGTTATTCGTCAATATCGCGGCGTACATGCCCCGGTTGTCGATCTGCATGCCATTCATAAAGCCATAGAAAGAATCCAGCGGAATGCCGTACAGATGCTGCGCCGTTGAGAGAGGCACGTCGTTTTCATCGTAGGCTTCCACCACTGTCACATACCCTTTGGAAAGATCGATACCTTCCATGTCGATGGTGCCATCTTCCACGTAATCTTCCAACGGAAGGAACGCGCCCTGAGACGCCAGCCCCTTAAAATACTGCTCCGCCAGGAAATAAATATCCCCTTCCCCGGCAAACACATAGGTGGCCAGCTGCATGGTGGTATAATAATCATCCACCAGCGACAGCGTCACGCCCTCCACCGTTTCCATTTCTGGCGTCGCTTTTTCCCAAATCGGCTTCAAAAAAGCATCCAGAATCTCATTGGACGTGGTAGGTGATTGCACATACACATCAATGCGCTTTTCCTGAGGCGAGCGATAGGCCGTGGTGGTATAAATGATGCTCCATCCCATGACGGCGGCCACTACCAGGAGCACATATTTCCAGCTGCTATATGTAAAATGATGCTTGATGTTTTCCGGGGTCAGAGGCGTTTTAATGCGCATAAAAACAATATCTCCTTATGAAAGGGTGAATAAAAGAGTACAGCATATTTTATCACTGATCATGCCTAATCGTCAATCGCTCTCTTTCCCTTGACATCGTTTTGACGCTTTATTTTTCATGATTCACCCCACTTTGCTTGACTTTTTGCTTCTTATGAAGGATAATATGATGGGTATTTACCGGAAAGGAGGGGCTGTCATTGGCCCATGAAATTATTGCGGTGCAGCCCCACGGAGTGGCGTACCGCCGAGGGCTTAGGCCTGGCGATGCCCTGATCGCCATCAACGGCGAGCCCATCCTGGATGAAATTGATTACCAGGCGCTGATCAACCACCCCAAGCTGGATATTCTGGTTTGCCGAGCTGACGGAAGAGAAGAAACGGTACGCATCATCAAAGCAAAGGAAGCGGGCCTAGGGCTTCAATTGGCCGATACACTGGCCTGCACGCCCCGGCAATGCAAAAACAAATGTGTCTTTTGCTTTATCGATCAAATGCCCCCAGGCATGCGCAAAACATTGTATGTGAAAGATGACGATTGGCGCTTGTCCCTGATGATGGGCAATTACATCACCCTGACCAATGTGGATGAGCAGGAATTCCAGCGCATTCTTAAGCGCAAGGCTTCTCCCCTGTATATATCAATTCATGCCACCGACCCGGATGTGCGGGTCAAGATGATGCGCAATCCCAACGCCCGCTTCATTATGGACAGGCTGCACCGCCTGGCTGACGCAAGACTGCATTTTCATTGTCAAATCGTGCTGTGTCCCGGATACAACGATGGAGACGTGCTGAAAAAAACGTTAAACGACTTGGCCGCCATGTATCCCGCCGCTCAATCCGCCGCCCTGGTGCCGGTGGGCCTGACAAAATTTCGCCAGCGGCTGGCTCATGTGGAGCCTTTTGACCAGACTGGCGCCAAAAAAGTGCTGGAATACGCCCGTTCTTTCCAGCAGAAAATGCTGGGCACCATCGGCACTCGGTTTGTGTTCCCCTCGGATGAGATGGTGCTGATTGCGGGAGAAGAACTGCCAAGCGAAGACGAATACGAAGGTTTCCCCCAATTGGAAAACGGTGTGGGGCTGCTGCGCAAATTTGAAAACGCCCTGGCCGCAGCGGCAAGAGAAGACCACGGTCCCGTTCATCCTCGCCGGGTACTCATCCCCTGTGGCAAATCGATTGCCCCGGTCATGCGCCGCTGGGTAGATACCTATGGACCCAAAGAAGTCGATGTGACTGTGCAGCCCATTCGCAACACCTTTTTCGGCGAAACTGTCACCGTCACCGGTCTGATCACCGGCGGCGATCTGAAAGAGCAGCTAAAGGATGCCGATGTAGATGAGATCTTGCTGTGCGGAAATACCCTGCGGGCCGAGGGCGATTTGTTCCTGGATGATATGCCTCTTTCGGACCTGCGCGCGGCATTGAAGCCGCCTATCACCCTGGTACCCAATGACGGCGCATCGCTCATCCAAGCGCTGTATGGCGCCGATTCTATTAAAGGAGGACAAGCATAACCATGCCTTCCGCAAAACCTCTGGTCGCCATTGTGGGGCGGCCCAACGTGGGCAAATCCACATTCTTCAATAAAATTTCCGGTCACCGTATCGCCATCGTGGAGGATATCCCCGGCGTTACCCGGGACCGCATCTACGCCGATGTGGAATGGACCAACCGCAAATTCACCCTCATTGATACCGGCGGCATTGACCCCCGGAGCGAGGATGTGCTTTTGTCCCAGATGCGGCGTCAAGCCGAAATAGCTATGGAAATGGCCGATGTGATCTGTTTTTTCACCGACGCCCGGGCCGGCATGACCCCCGATGATGAAGAAGTGGCCACCATGCTGCGCCGCACAAGGAAGCCGGTCATTCTGGTGGTCAACAAGCTGGACCACGGCGGGCTCAACGATGTGCTGTATGAATTCTACGCCTTGGGCTTGGGCGACCCCATCGGCATTTCCTCCACCAACATGCTGGGCCTGGGCGATCTGCTGGATGAAATCGTCAAGCGCCTTCCCCCCAAAACTGAGGCCGAGGAAGACGAAGAAAGCCATGTAATTCAATTGGCCGTGGTGGGACGGCCCAACGTGGGCAAATCCTCCTTGACCAACCGGCTCCTGGGCCAGGAACGCACCATGGTCAGCAATATCCCCGGCACCACCCGGGACGCCATCGACACTCAGTTCACCGGGCCAGACGGCACTGAATACAACATCATCGATACTGCCGGCATCCGCCGCAAGCGGGCCATTGAAGATGAATCCCTGGAGCGTTACAGCGTGCTGCGCTCCATCGCCGCCATCAAGCGGTGTGATGTGGCGCTGCTGCTGATCGACGCCCAGGAAGGCGTGACCGAGCAGGACGCCCGCATCGCCGGCATGATCCACGAGGAAGGCAAGGCCGCCGTGGTGATCGTGAACAAGTGGGACGCGCTGGAAAAAGAAACCGGCACGCTGGAAAAATTCAAAAAGCAGGTCATCGAAGACTTGAAGTTCATGGATTACGCTCCTGTTCTCTTCATTTCCGCCCTGACCGGCCAACGAGCACAGAACGTGCTGCCAGAGGTGAACAAGGTGTGGGAACAGGCCAGCCGCAGGGTAGGCACCGGCGCACTCAACGACGTGCTGGGCGACGCCCAAATGGCCCTGCAGCCCCCCATGATGGGCGGCCGTAAGCTGAAAATCTATTATGGCACTCAGGCCTCCGTCTGCCCGCCAACTTTTGCTCTGTTCATCAATGCCGAAGAACTGATGCACTTTTCCTACCAGCGGTACCTGGAAAACTGTATCCGTAAGGCCTTTGGCTTTGAGGGAACACCCATCCGCTTCTCCCTGCGGGAGAAAAAGAAGGAGGATGTGAAGGCATGATCATCCGCTATTTGCTCTGCGCCATCATTGGCTATTTGCTGGGCAGCATTTCGACGGGTATTTTGGTAGCCGGCAAAAGCGGCCACGATATTCGCAAGGAGGGCAGCCATAATACCGGCGCCAGCAACGCGCTGCGTATCCTGGGCTTAAAAGGCGGAGCCATCACCTTCCTGGGCGACTTTGCCAAAGCGGCCCTGGCCGTAACGGCGGGCCTGCTCCTTGCCGGGCAATATGGCGGTATGGTAGGCGGTTTATTCGTGGTGCTGGGTCACAATTGGCCGGTGTTCTTCGGTTTTCAGGGCGGCAAGGGCATTGCCTGTTCCACGGCGGTGCTGCTGATCCTGTTTCCCTGGCAGGGGGCCGTTGCGGCGTTGATCTGCTTGGGCGTGATTGCCGTTACGAAATACATTTCCGTGGGCAGCATGACCATGCTGACAGTGTTTTTCATCTTGCTGGCCTTCACACAGCCCTTCTGGCCCACCGCTGTGTGGGCGCTGGCGTTGCTGATATTGGGCGTGTACCGCCACCGGGCCAACATTGAGCGTCTCAGAAACGGCACGGAAAACAAGATTGGCCAGAAAGCAAAAGCGTAACAAAATGAATTGCTAAGCAGAACGCCCCAATTACATATTCCAATTAGCGAGCCACGAGTACAAAACAACAATATGTAATGTTTTCTTTCATACAATTTACACAGCATATAAAGCTCTCAAAGCATAATTCAGATAAAATTTCATACAGCTTCGCTGTGTGTGAAGAAAAAAGCCGCCTATTTGAAGTGACGAAAACTTTTCAACTGGTACGGTTTTGAACGCGCCGCCGCAATAGCGATATGTGAAAGCATTTAAAAATCTGGTGAAGTTTACAAAAGCGGCCTAAAGTTAATAGGTAAAAAAAGAAGGCGTTATCCTGCATGGATAGCGCCTTAATTCGCTTGATATCTCAATCATTACATGGGTATAGAAGCCTATTGTTTTTATTCCAGATAGCTGTGCCAGATATAACCGATCTCCGTTCGATCGCCGAACCAGGCATTCTGGGGCTCACCAGTATTCCATAATACCATCGTCCAGCCGTCGGCACAGTTTTCCTTGAGCACCCGCACCTCGGTTCCGCGATTCAAGCGGGCCAGGGAGCGGGACTGCTTGCTGTCCAGTTCCCGCAGGTTGACCCAATCCACGTTGGCAACGGCCATATATTGGGGATCCGCGTCCTTCCGGTAGTGCTGCACCGCTTCCCAATGGTCGTTATAAGCCATTGTATCGCCATACCAATCTTCAGGATACAAGTGATCCCATACCTTTTCACGCCGAGAGCCGAAAGCGAACACGCGTTCACGCAAACAGTCATGCTGATCTCCATAGCCAGATTGCACATCATGTACCAGTGTCAACAGCACATGATCGGCTTCCTTTTGCTCATACCGGTATACAGACTGAGTGTGGCTAACAACTCCATCATTTTCGTAGGAAATCAGATAGCCAAAATCATTTTCGCCCTTTCTCAGGCTGTAATTCGCCAGCTCTATGGGCACCACCTCTTGGGAAAAACACGCGTTATCCAGGTCAAAGGGACAGTAGGTCATTGGGCGATCAAACCGATCTGTTTCCGGATTCCACAGGCCAAAAATCGTGAACTCGATAGACGCGCCTCGGGCAGTCACCAGTACCAAATCTTTATATCCGTCAAAGTTCACATCCTTCATTTCAAAAATCCACCCGTTGGACGCTTCTGGCGTTTCGTCGCTGTCATATTCAAAGGAAAAGCCATTCTCTGTGCCACGGACAGACACGCTAACGCTGAGGATGTGTTCATGCCAGGCTTCGGGCGGATTGGTTCTGCCGGTATCAGTAATCATGATATCCAGCATCGGTCCGTCCGCCGTCACCCGCCCTGTGCGGCAATAGGCTCCAGCGGCGCGAGGGGTCAGGTCATCAACAAAGCCTCGCCGTTCCTCCAGTTCGTCCCGCTCTGCACAAGAAATCATGCTAACACGGGTCATCTGGGCCTGCCAATCACCGATCAGCTCCTGGGCCTGCTTCTCGGCCATCTCCTTGCCGTTCAGCGTCCAGACTGTCTTGTCGCTATCAAAGTCGGTATTGGCTTCCAACAGCTGCGCGTCCTGCCACCCGGCCGGGCAGTATAGGTAAACTGAATTAAACGCACTGGAGGAGCCTTCCTGATAAAAGCCGTTTCGTCCAGTTTTGTCATCATAGGTAATGCTAAGCCGATTCCGCTCCCAGCCCTGAAGGATGGTGACAGGCCGACCCTTCTCTATTGTTATGATTTCAAAAATGTCGGTCCCCAAATGCTGTTTCGCGTCCACAGTGCCGATCACCAATTCCGGGCTACCATCACTGTCCATATCCAGATAGGTGTAGCCGATGGCCTCCAGCGGATCACGGCCTCCGTTCATCCATACATTTCGGCGGGCATTTTCAATGGAATCCCGCTCCAACATATCCTCCGGATCTGCCGCCAGCCCTGTCGCCCATTCATCCAGCACAGGCTCATAGAGCGCAGCCAGCTTGCTCCAGTCCTCGGCACGAGCATCGCAGGGCAACTCCACAGACAGCAGGATAAAGCTAACTGCCGATGCGAAAAACATCATCATTAACGCAGCGAACCTTTTCATTTTGGTTTCCTCCTTTACGCCATAGTTTCGATCAACATCATTACGAAAAATTATATCATACATTGCCCCCAAATGTGTCTTTATAACATAAATTTACAGCAAGATAGTTTTCCATGCTTGATATGATCGTAGAAGCCATTTCCAAAGAGAAATCCTTGCCTGTTTTCTTGGAATACCGCTCGTCAATCTCCTTGAATTGTACAAATGGCAGGCTCTGGACATACGCTACTGCCTCATCATGCGAAATACGCTTCTTCATACGATAAGAAAGATATAAGATATTAAAGAAGGCAGCTTGATTATGAGGGCAGTTATTCAAGTTTTCCCCAAAGCTCAACGATTTTGGGGAAACTTTTTTAGAAAAAATATGCGAGAGACTTTGTAACGTAAGGATTCTGGGATCACCACTCGATTACCGGAATAAATAACACCGCAAAATAATGCTTGCGTTCTTTGAACAAATGCAGTATAATAGATAAGCCGTGTATGACTGGCGGGCCCCGTGCGATGTTTCGGTGTGAACCCTGTCAGGTCCGGAAGGAAGCAGCAGTAAGCATTATGAAACGTGTGCTGCGGCAAAGTCTGGCGGTCATACACGGTTTTTTTATATCCTTCTTTGCTCAGGGAATCACATAGAAAACCAGGGAGGAACCGTCCATGTGGAAACTGCCTCAGTCATTGTACGCTGATCCTGAAGTAGCAAAAGCTGTCGCTGATGAATGCGCCCGGCAAGAAGCACACATCGAATTGATCGCCTCCGAAAATTTTGTCAGTCCGGCAGTTATGGCCGCCATGGGCAGTCCCCTGACCAATAAATACGCCGAGGGCTATCCTGGACGGCGGTACTACGGCGGCTGCGGCTGCGTGGATGAGGTAGAAAGTATCGCCATTCAGCGAGCCAAGGAATTGTACGGTGCCGATCATGCCAACGTGCAGCCCCACAGCGGCAGCCAAGCCAATATGGGCGTATACTTCGCCTTGCTCCAGCCCGGAGATACTGTGCTGGGCATGAGCCTGAATAACGGTGGCCACCTGACCCACGGCAGCCCCGTGAACATTTCCGGAAAGTATTTTCACTTTGAAGCTTACGGCATTGACCCGGAAACGGAAATGATCAATTATGACCAGGTGCTCAAAGCTGCCAGGGCATGCAAGCCCAAATTGATCGTAGCCGGCGCTTCCGCTTACGCCCGGACACTGGATTTTGAGGCATTCCGCAAAATTGCCGACGATGTAGGCGCGCTGCTGATGGTGGACATGGCCCACATTGCCGGGCTGGTGGCGGCAGGCTGTCACCCCTCTCCCATTCCCTATGCCGACGTGGTAACTACCACCACCCACAAGACCCTGCGAGGCCCCCGGGGCGGCCTGATCCTGTGTAAGGAGCCTTTTCAAAAAGCCATTGACAAAGCCATTTTCCCCGGCATTCAGGGTGGCCCGCTGGAGCATGTGATCGCCGCCAAAGCCGTGTGCTTCGGCGAAGCGCTCAAGCCTGAATTCAAGGATTATCAGCGCCAAATCGTGAAAAACGCCAAGGCCCTCGAAGCAGCTCTGCATAAGGAAGGCGTGCGTATGGTATCCGGCGGTACGGACAACCATTTGCTACTTCTGGACCTGTGTGACACCCTCGTGTCCGGCAAAGAACTGGAAACCTGGCTGGGCATGGCCAACATTACCGTCAACAAGAACATGGTGCCCCGGGACCAGCGCAAGCCTGCCGAAACCAGCGGCGTGCGCATCGGCACCCCTGCCGTTACCACCCGGGGCTTCAAGGAGCCCGAAATGGCGCTGATTGCCGGCTGGATCAGCCGCATCCTGCGTGGAAAGGAAGCTGCCGTGCCCCTTGTGAAGGAAGAAGTGGCCAAGCTGACCGCCGCGTACCCGTTATACTAAAATGCAATTCAAAAAACGTTCCGCTTTATGCGGAGCGTTTTTGAATGCAGTCGCTTATGACTGAACCGCCGTCTGCTGCCTGTCCTGGCGCAGGAAGCGCCAGATGGCGATAGCGATGGACACCAGGCTGAACAATTCGCACAGCGTGCCGCCCAGTGCACCGATGCCGATATGCAGGTTGTAGGTGATCCAGCAGGCGGAATCCACCAGCTTGATCAGCCGTAGGCGGATGGCGCTGGTCTGGGTATAGGCATAGGAACTGAACAGGCTGCCAAAGGCGGGCAGAAAGCTCCAGACCGCTTCCGGAAACGCTTCTCCCACCGACAAGGTGTAGATCACGTACACGGAAAGAATCAGGCCCCAGAATACGAAGCACGCCTTGCGCTTCACCCATTCATCCATCTTATCCAGCCGGACGAACACAAAATTGCGGATCAGATACACCACATTTAGCCATACAGCCATGCCGCCGCCGGAAAAGATGTAGGAGATCAGGAAGATGCCCGAGCCGATGGACTGGGCCAGCAAAAACAGCGTTTTTTTCCTGAACTGAAAGGAGAGGATCGACACCGTCATGCCGATCAGGCTCAGGATCATGCCGATTTGTTCATGGGTCACGGCTTACGAACGCCTCTTTCTTTTTTAGCCCTGCAGCCCACGAGACTGACGGTCCATATCTTCCACCACGATATCGTAGATTTCTCCCAGGGTAGAGCAGTATTCCAGCACTTCCCAAGGCTTGTTGGTATGGAAATGAATCTTGATCAGTTCATCGTCACCCACGGCCAGCAAGCAGTCGCCCTGCAAGTGTTCCATGAAGTAATCGCGGATCACGTCTTCATCCAGATCGTGGCCTTCGATGAGCAATTGGGTATCATAACGGGGATCAACCATGGTACATTCCTCCTTCATTATTGGTTACGTTGTACGAAAATTTTATGATGCCGATTGATTGTACGATCCGCATCTTCCCATGGCGATATGAGCGCAATGCACATCGCCGTTAAGAACTTTTGGATGGAAGGCTGCTCACGCTAATCATGGCGCCGCTTCCTTGCCGATGGTAGTCAGGTTATTGATCCATTTGTTGCTCAGGAACCGGGGCAAGCCCACGCAGATTTTAAAAAGTTCCTCAATGAAGCTGAACAGAAAGATGCCCTCGATGGGCAAGCCCAGCGCCACTGTAGCCAGCGCTACGCAGGGAACCCCAATGATCCATACGGAACCTGCGTCCAGAATCATGGAAAAGATCGTATCGCCGCCGGCTCGCAGCACGCCCACAATGTTGATAGTGTTGAAAAAACGGAAGGGCAGCATGCACCCGGCAATCAGCAGAATGATGGCAGCCTTATCCAGGGTTTCCGGGCTGAGCCTATTAAAAAAGGACAGAATGGGCGCGCTCAGGACGATCAACAAAACGCCAGTCACCGCAGCCAGCCCTTCAACGGCCAGCAGCATGCGCCGGGACGTAAGGATGGCCCGATCTCGGTCGCCCGCGCCGATGCTGTTGCCAATCATGATGGACGCAGCGTTCACCACGCCAAAGAGCAGCACAGTCATCAATTGATCCACATTGTTGTACACGCCAATAGCGTTAACGGCAGTATCCCCCCGCATGCCGTAAAAGACGGCGTAGGTGGTCACGCCCAGGCTCCACATGCCCTCATTAACTACCACCGGCAGAACCCGCTTGATATATCCCAGGGTGAACGACTTTCCAGGCATACGCATGTCCCTCATCCGGATGGCGCCGGGCTGCCGACGCTTGTAGGTATACCCGACGTTCACCGCCAGAGATACCGCGGCAGCCAGCACCGTGGCCATGGCCGCTCCCTTTACGCCCAAGGCTGGAAAGCCGAAATGGCCGTAGATCAGGGTGTAGTTGGCCAAGGTGTTGGTCAGAATGCCGGCAATGCCCGCCGTCATGGCCACCACGGGTTTTCCGGTGGCGCGCAGAGTGTTGGAAAACACAATATCGATGCTGGCAAAAAGATAGTTAAGCCCCCCCCAGGAAATGTACTCGATGGCCAATTCCCTGCTTTCCCCTTCCTGGAGAAACAGGCTCATAATGGGTCGGGGCAGCAAAAGGGCCCCCAGCATGAACAAAAGCGCCAAGCCGACGGTGATGCGCCAGCACAGGCTCATCACCTTGCGGATGCCCTGCACGTCCTTCTTGCCCCAGAACTGGGAAATGAAAATCGAAGAGCCGGACGCAGCGCCAAACAAAAATAATTGAAACAGAAACGAATACCTTCCTGCCTGGGTGACAGCAGCGTAATGAGCGTCTCCCAACCCTGCCACCATGAGCCCATCCACAATGTGGGCCGAAGCAGCCACCAGATTCTGCAGGGCGATGGGCAGCGCCACCCGCACCAACGTGCGGCCAAAATCGCGCTCCCAGTGGAACATTTTCCGTGTGCTTTCCTTCATAAAGACCTCGACAAAAAAACGACTGCCATCAAGTATTTTACCATGGGAACAGCCCTTTCGCAAGGGATTTTGCGTATTTCCCTTTGTCCTTTTCCCACCAAAGGCACATGGACAAGTCTACGCCGGCAAATACATTGTATTTTTCAATACCAGATTATTCATTCTTCACAATTTTCTCATCAAAACTATGGCACATTTTTCCCCCTTGCATTTCACGGCCCGGTTTGCTATAATACCCCTCCTGAGGCGGTGGAAACGTTTCCAGCGCTTCGGTATCCACAATTTTTCAAGCAGCTTGCTGCTTTTCAAATCAAGGAGGAAATAAACCATGAACGTTCACATTCACGTCGATTCCATGAAGGCCGCTGAGCATCTGAGCGCCATCTGCAAGGAATATCCCTACGAGCTGTACCTGAAGTCCGAAAAATTCTGCATCGATCCCAAATCTACCCTGGGCATCCTGGCTATGATGTATTCGGCCCGGAATTCGATGTATCTGGATATCAGCGAGCTGGATGAAAACCTGTATCCCAAGTTCCTGACCGCCATCGATTCCTATATCGTTCCGGATCAGGAATGAGCTTTCACTTTTTCCGTTTGATCGCCTGAAGCAGGCGTTTACATACAGAAACATCTCGAAGGAAGCAAACTTCCCTCGAGATGTTTTTTTCATTGTGCAAGTATTTTTACCAGCATTTCAGCGTCAGCAGATGGATTTGCGGCCGGGCCCCCAAACGCACCGGCAGCATCGAGGTGCCAACCCCGTTACTGACCAGGATGTCCGCGCCGTGCTCGTGATACCAGCCGGAGCGGTACCGATCCCCCGTCTCGGCAGAGGAATGGAGCGAATGGCCGAACAAAGCCACCTGCCCCCCATGAGTGTGCCCGCACAGGGCTAACTGGTAGAACAAAGGGCCATTCATTTTATATGTTTCTGGCAACAGATCCGGATTGTGCGGCAGGAAGATGGTAAAATCCGCCCCCCGGCTCAAAAACGCCGCCTTTTCCAGATCAGGATAGCCATTGTAAATATCATCCACCCCGGCAATAGCCAGGCGTTTTCCTTCTTGCTCGAGCGTCCACACATCATTGACCAGCGGAATCACGCCCGACCGTGTCATGGCTTCCTTCAGTTTTTGCAGGTTGCTTTCCGGCACCGTCCTATCGTGATTGCCCATCACACCCAGCACCCCATACCGCGCATGGAACCCCGGCTGAGCAGCAAAAAACGCCACGGCGCCATCGGAATCCTCGCCGTAATCACCGCCCAGCAAAATCAAATCGGGCTGCAAGCTGTTCACCCGCCGCACCAAAGAGTGCACCCGCTCCTGAGAAAAATACGTCCCCGCATGAATATCGGAAAGATAGGCCACCCGCAGCCCATGGAAAGCCTTGGGCAGCGCGGCGTTCACATAGTCGCCCTCCACCGTGTCCAGCTGGGCCGCCAGATACACCGGATACAGCAGCGCGCAGGATACCGGCAGCATGGCCAGCAGCTTGCCCAGCCAATTAGGCTTCCGGGCCCGGCTCTTTTTTCTGTCTCTCATGACCGTCTCCTTTTCCTTTTTCACCGTTCATTTTATCATATTTCCCTATGCCGCGCAATGATGCCCTCCCGAGGAAAATGAATGGGAAAAGCCTTGTTTTTCTTTTTGGAAACGATTGACACGTTTCCTTTTTCCGGACTATAATAAATCGTAGCCTATGCAAGAGAGGATGGAGAATGATTATGCAGGTATTACTGACTGGCGGCGCCGGATACATCGGTTCTCATACGGCCCTGTGCCTTCTTAACGCGGGCCATCAGGTGGTGGCGCTGGATAATTTGAATAATTCCAGTCCGGAAGCGCTGCGCCGGGTAGAAGAATTGACGGGCAAAAAGGCGCCCCTGATCGTGGGTGACTGCACAAACGAAGCAACGGTCACCTCTGTTTTTGAGCAATATAAAATCGACGCGGTGATCCACTTCGCTGGCCTGAAAGCCGTGGGCGAATCGGTCGTCAAACCTTTGGATTATTATCAGAATAATCTGGACGCCACCATGACGCTGTGCCGGGTGATGCCCAAATTCGGCTGCAAGGTGCTGGTATTCTCTTCCTCTGCCACGGTGTACGGCACCAATCAGGAAATGCCCCTGCGGGAGGATTTCCCCACCGGCTGCACCAACCCCTATGGCTGGACGAAATGGATCAGCGAACGGATTTTGACCGACGTGGCCCATGCCGATCCCACTCGATCCTTCGTGCTGCTGCGATATTTCAACCCCATCGGCGCTCACGAAAGCGGCCGCATCGGTGAGGATCCTACCGGTATCCCCAACAACCTGATGCCCTACATTTGCCAGGTGGCTTCCGGCAAGCTGGATCATTTGCGGGTGTTCGGCAATGATTATCCCACCAAGGATGGCACCGGCGAAAGGGATTACATTCATGTGATGGACCTGGCCGAAGGACATTTGGCCGCCATTGAGTTTGCCGCCAAGCATGAGGGCGTTGAGATTTTTAACCTGGGAACCGGCATTCCCTACAGCGTGCTGGATATCGTGCGCGCCTTCGAGCAGGCTAATGGGCTCAAAATCCCCTACGAAATCACCCCTCGCCGCCCCGGCGACATCGCCGTATGCTATGCTGATCCCAAACGGGCCCGGGATACGCTGCACTGGCAGGCCAAGCGAGACTTGACCACCATGTGCCATGACGCCTGGAACTGGCAAAAGCACAACCCCCAAGGGTATGGAAAATAAGCAAGCTTTCATCGTGAAACGGATGGTTTTTACCATCCGTTTTTTCATGCATTTTTTACGCAAAAAAACGGGCAGGAAAACCTGTCCGTTTCTTTCGATGGGTCCCAAAGTGCCGCTGCCCTCTATTTTTTCACCCGCTATGTTAAGCAGGCCGGTTGCCCTGCGGAGATTTTCTGCCGTCCCCTGGCATGCATAAAGCACGGGGGCATGACATCTGACCTCTCGACCCGGGCTCCGTTTAGTGAGATGTGGGTAAAAATAGAAAACTGGCGTACACCTCAGGATGTACCTTCTGGGAGTATTATAGCGGACCAGAGCAAACTTGTCAAGGCATATTTGCGCTCATTTTTCCTAGGTCAGGCGTTTGATCTGATCCAGGTAAAAATCACACAGTTCCTGGGCAAATTCACTGTTCCTCGATTCACCGGTGACACGAACGGCGTTGCGGCTATCCTCTGGCGCCACGGTCACATAGCCCTTGTCATGCTGAAAACGCACACCGTCTCCCACCGCCCGGGGCACATCTAAGCGCCTGCATAGAGCGT
>JAFUFC010000090.1 GCA_017470095.1 Clostridia bacterium
GGAAACCTGCTGCTGTTGGATCAAGCGTTCAGCAGCGGATTTTATTTTCGGAAGCAGCGAAGCATCCGTTTCCCGGTGCCCAATAAAAAAGCAAGAGGCCATTCGCATCACCGCATTTCAAAAAATCGCATTATTAATGCGAATATTATAATGCTGTCAATGAGTTTAAGTCAAGATCGCCATTACATAAACTAATGCTGTGAGGTGGTGTTGACATGGACAGCAAGAAGGAAATAAACATTAGCATCGGCAGCAATATCAAAAAGGCTCGTGAGAAGGCTGGTTTGACGCAGGAACAATTATCGGAAATGATCGGGATTGGCCCAAAGAGTCTTTCCGCTGTTGAACGAGGTACAGTTGGTATCTCCATCACCACGTTACAGAAAATATGCAATATTCTTCCTGTTTCAAGCGATTCCCTGATTTTCGGCAGCGATGTTCAAAACGATGTAAAGGGTCTAACCCAGCGGCTTGAACGCCTGACACCTAAGCAATATGAAATTGCCAGAGATATGTTATATATGTTGCTTAAAGCCTTTGAACTAAAAGAATAAACTTCATCTATCTGATAGTTACCATACAGGCAGCCCAATTCATATGAGCTGCTTTTTGTTTTTCAATCATTTCCCTGCGTGAGCAGAAAATACCCTTTCACCTATAGGAGAAAACAGGGTAGGTTAGCGGAACTGTTTTTTGAGTGCTCTTCAGATTTAATGCTTTTGTAATAAAATGTTGTCAAATTCTCTATTTACAAACATATGTTCCCTTTTATAATAGAAGAGTATGGAAACAGATCTGCATCCAACAGAATATCCCCCTCTCATATACAGGAGAAAATCAGGGGGTTTTGCGGAACTGTTTTCAAAAGAAATTGAAATTTTCTCGGAAATCTCTTGGAAGGAGGTGGAATCGGTGCCCAGGCAGAAGAAGAATTGGGATAAGGAATGGGAAATCCCGGAGGCGGAACAGGGATTGACCTATGACGATGGCTTTTTGTTCGGCCCGGATTCCGATGATCCGTCTCCTGTCAAAAAGCTGAAACGAGATTTGGAACGGGAAGCGTTGACCCATCTGGAGGAAGCAGCCCGCACGGAAGCAGATTTTCGGGAGGTCGTGAAGAACTGGGATCGGCTGGACGACAATCGAGAGCGGCGTGAGCGTTACCATGAAATCCTGCGGGGAAACAAAACGCCGCCCTTGGAGCACAACATGCTCCCGGACGGGTATGCTTTCCCCGCTGCCTTGAACGGTGTGCTGGCCCGGCAGAATCGGAAGGGCGATTTTCTGGATACGATCTATTACTGCATCTATGATCTGCATGAGCTGGTGCCCCAGGAATACCTGATCGCGCCGCTTGCTGAATTGCCGGACGATCGGAAGGAATTGCTGTTCCTTTATATCATCGAGCATTGGAGCACCATGAAGATCGCATCCTGGCGTAAGCAGACAGACCGGAACATTCGGAAAATCCGCAATACCTCCCTGAATCGGATTCGGAAGAAAATCCGGCGTACATTGATGCAGATGGAAGCAGCGAGAGAGCCGCTGACAAGCCGGGAGCGTGCTTTCCTGGAAAAAGAAAAAGCCGCTTCCGAACATAGCGAAAGCGGCGTGACATCAGGGAAGGAGGCGATAATGTGAAACGATACTTTGAGCAGGTCAGCGCCCAATGGGTGCGGTACAGCGATTATGAATGGAAGAAAGACGGCAAGGGGATTCTGTATCTCACTCCTGCCGCTGATGCCAAGCCCATCATTTATGATCCCCTGGCGGATGCGGAATCGTTGGTGCTGGACGCCTTGAACATCGGCAGGATGGGCATGAGCAAAAAGCCGGACGCGGAAATCCAGAAAGCCATCCACGGCTTTGCCGTCAAGTACGGCCTGTTTGGCCTGATGACCGCCTTGCCCACCACGGCAAAATTCATGGAATATGAGGCGGTCTATCTGCTGAAAAACCGCTTCTTCAAGGATGAAACCATGAACACGCTGGACTATCTGTCCCTGTTTTTCCCCTTTGAGAAGCCGGAAATTGCCAAGCGCGGGATAGAATCCATGTGGAATCTGTCGGGCGACAAAGGCATGATGGCCTTGGCTCTGACCATGCGGGATCAGCCCATGGCGGTAAACATGAGCTTTCAGCGCAGCTATGCGGAACGTTATGACTGGCTGAAGGATCAATTCAAAGATTGGGCGTTCATCCTGACTACGGCGATCCTGTATTATATGGACTACGAGAAGCTCAGCCCGGATCAGCGGAATATCTACCAGCAGGCTATGGCAATCCTGGATGGGAATGCGCCCACCTATCATATCGCCCTATACGATAAACCCACTATCGTGTGGGATTTCCATTCCCTGCTGCTGGGCATCCAGCTCATGTTCAGCTTCATGCTGGCGGACGATGAAAACCCGCTCCGCATTTGCCGGAACTGCGCCAAGGTGTATGTCGCCAAACGCAAGGATCAGGATTTCTGTGGAGCGACCTGCAGGAAACAATATGATACCCGCAAACAAGATGATACCCATTGAGGCATGAAAAGGGCCAGCCCGCTGTGATGAACGGGCTGCCCCTGGTTTTTTTACTCATATACGATTTCCGTCAGGATAACTTCTTCTGCGCTGTGCTGGATTTCATTCATCCGACCTACCCAGCCAAGCTGATCCCTGGCTTTCAATTCTTCTGTGACGCCTTGCTGTTTTGCCATCTGCGGGATCATGATCTCCAGCCGTTCTTGGCAGGTACGTTCAACCTTGGCTAAGTGTTCATACAGCTTTCCCGACAGGATCAGGCGGCTGTAGAGGCCCGGATGATGTTCCTTCAGATATGCCTGACGCATCCTGCCATATTTTCCGATTGGTTTATGAGGCACATCCGGCAAAGAAAAGTTGGGGATCAGGTAATCGCCTACTTGGGTGTAGGTTCCACCCGTTTGTTCAAAGATACTGTTCATTTTCAGCCCTCCTTGTGGTATAATCGGCCTATCAAGGCCATGCTGTGGGTTTCGCATAGCTGCGAGGCCATCTTGCCACAGATGAGCTGATCCAGCTATGCTGTATTGGGTGGTGTTTACAACCACCCTTTACAGTATAGCTGTTGAAAGATACGGGATGAATTTTTCGCTCTGGTTCAGCTGAATGAAGGGGCCGTAGCTGCGCTACGTTCACCGGAATGAAGCAACGCCAGAGCGGAAAGAGCAACCGAAAATTCGATGTTTTAGGCGGAGAATAGTATTACACGCTAAAAGGCGTGCTGCACCGGAACGGTACAGCGCGCCTTATACGAATATCTTATTAGAAAGTGTTTTTAAAATGAGAAATGTGCAGTTTCGAGTGGCTCGGCCTGCAGTGCAAGGCGTTTTAGCCAAGGTTTGCTGGGGGCGAGGGATAAAGCAAGGAAAAGCAACCCAGAAATGCAGCCCAAGATGCCGAAAACAAGCGTTCCCCCTCAGCAATCACCATTCAGTTCCGCATCTTCTCCACTGTGCGCCTCTCATTTTTCATCCAAAGCTTTGGTTTGAAATGGCCGAGCCAGAATTTCGCCCGCATCCACGCGCAGCGCTTTGGTGGGACAAACCTGGAAGCAATATCCACAGCCGATGCAATGATCGGTTTTCCGGGCTTTCCGGTCGATCAGCTCAATGCCCTCCTGCCAGCACACATCCACGCAGCGACCGCAGCCAATGCATTGATCGGTATCCACCTGCCACTGCTGGTAGGCGTCTCCCAAAGCGTTTTGACGGGCCTTGGCAAAATCGCCAGACATATTGAACAACTGCAGCGCATCGCCCTTCAAGCTATCCATATCAGGATAGCCCGCTTCATCCATCCATTTGCTCAGATCATGAATTACTTTTTTACAGGCCATCGTGCCGCCTGAGCATGCCAAGGCGCCCAGCTGAACGCAATCGCTGCCCGCCATGATAAAGCGCGCCGCCTGATCAAAGGAAAACACGCCGCCCCCGGCATACATGGGCAAGGTGATGCCGTTATTGCGGCCTTCCGCCACGGCATAGCACACAATGGGATTGGCTTGGGTGCCGCCGTACCCAGAGCCAGGCCGAGGCTGGGTGCGCCGCCAATCCAGATCCATATAAAATGCCTTCCAGCGAGCCGTCGGCCCCACGGCGTCCGCGCCGCTGGCCTGCGCAATGCGCATCGAAGTCAGCACATCGCAGCCCTCCACCGCCAGCTTGACCATCACCTTGACTTGGGGACCGGCCGCTTGCTTGATGAGCGTGGTGCAATGGCGCACCAGCTCATAGTAGTCAAAAATGCGGTCCTTGGCCACAGCTACGCCCGGAGTGTTGAAATGCAGCTCCAGGGCGTCCGCGCCAGCCAGGGAAAGTTCTTTTGCCTGCCGCACCCAATCCTTTTCCCAATCGCCGCCCTTGACGATATCGCTGTAATGGCCTACCGATACCCAGAGTTTGATATCAGCATCCAGTTCCTGCCGAGCCTTTTTTACTTCCTCGCAGTACTGCTCCAATGTGGAAACGGTATCCGGCACCTGCCGCCCAACGGCATGGCTGTGGAAGGCTTGCTGCCCCTGATAAGCCGCAAAAGCGTCCGGCGAAAAAAAGCTGCCGCCGCCGCTGCCGTGGCCAAAATTGCGCATGGTAATAGCACCGGGCCGCATTTTTGCGCTTTTCAGCACGTTCTTCGCGCCTTGGGTAGCCGGGGAAGAAGCCACCACAAAGGGGTTGATCATATCCAAGGATTTTACATACAAATCAGCCATTGCATTCACCACTTTCCAAGAGATTGAGCAGTGTTTTCGCATCCGCTCGGAACTGCTCTATCGTATTGTCCCGCACAAATTCAAGCAACGCACAGTGGACGCTGCCCAGGTCCGCGGCGGCATCCAGATAGTACTGCCATTCCGCCGCATTCAGCGGGCCGCGTTTGCCGTCCGGCCAGGAATATACATGAAAATTGAGTAGCTTATGCCGCATCATGGCAATGCCCCGGGTTCTTTCCTTGGGCGTCAGGGCAACCGTAGGCTGCCACAAGCAATACAGATTGGGATGATTGGCCACCCGAAGCAGCCGCTGAGCGGATTCGTTGGTGTCTGTCAAAGTGTTCTTATGCCATTCAAACGCCACCTTGATCTGCTCCCGGGCCGCCATTTCGGCAATGAGCGCGGCTTCCTGGGCCAAACAGCAAAAATGCTCATCGTCCACTTGAGCGGAGGCATGCGTGCCTGCCCAGACGCGAATCAACGGCGCGCCCAATGCTTTGGCCGAAGCCAGGCTTTTTCCAAATGCCTGACCGGGCAGCTCGTTTTCTCCCAAACGAAAATAAGAACCATATCCGGCGATCCGCAGCCCTGCCGCCTCGGTTTTCTGCCGCAGCTGGGCCGCGCCGACGGGATCATCCGGCAGCACGTGGGCATTTTCAGACCATTCCACCGCTTTCAGTCTGCAATCAACCAGCAAGGCAATAATCTCATCGGCGGTAAGGGGCATCGCTTTGAATGTAGCGGATACCGCACCGGGAATCCATGCGGTGCTCATAATTCCAGCACCGCTTTCCACACGTTTTCTTCCACAGGAATGCCCAATTCCATGTTTTCAGCACGGGTTTTCATCATGTTTTTGCCAGGGTAGTAAACCGGACGGTTGGGATCCACTGGCTTGGACGTTTGCATATCCGCCAACGTATCCTTCACGCGCCGAGCAAAATCCTCTCCATCGGGCAGACGGTTCAAATCGATGGCAATGAACACCTGGCTCAGTTCCGTTTCATTCGGCAATTCGCCCACCTGCCGAGAAGTGCGCCCGCCGCTCAGGGCGGATGCGATCAGATCCAGCATCAAGGAAATGCCGCTGCCCTTCCAATAACCAATGGGCAGCACCTGGTGCGTGGCCAAAATATCAGCCGCGTTGCGGGTGATCTGCTGATCAGGGTTGAAGCCGCCATCCACCGGCAGCGGCTTATTCTGCCGGGCATAGCTTTCCAGCTTGCCATAGGAAAACATCGAAACCGCCACATCCAGCAGCACCGGGGCGTCTTCCCCATTGGGCACGGCAAATACCACCGGATTGTTGCCCAGCCGGGCTTCCCGCCCGCCCCAGGGAGGCATGTTGGGCACGGTGTTGGTCCACAAAACACCGATGCAGTTTTCCTTAACGGCCATCAGGCCATAATTGCCAGGGCGCATCCAATGGTTGGTATTGTTCAGCGCCACCACGCCGATGGTTTGCTGATGGGCCAATTCAATGGCCCGCTCCATGCAGCGGTAAGCGTTCAGGTTGCCGCATCCGCGGTGACCGTTCCAGCGTTCCAGCATGCCCAGGTTCGCTTCAACCTCGGCCTCAGCATTCACATCCACCGAGCCGTTTTCAATGCTTTTAATGAACTTGGGAAAGCGATTGAGCCCATGAGTATAGACGCCGTCCCGGCTGGCATCGGCAAACAGAGAGGCCGACAGTTCCGCCCGCTCCCCGGTAATACCGTATCGGTTCAACACGCGGATGAACTCGTTCCGCATCGTATCATAAGGAATTCTCATGCTTCTATCCTCCTGTTTATCCTTTCACCGCGCCTACCATAATTCCCTTGACGAAATACCGCTGAATAAAGGGGTATACGCACAAAATAGGAATGGTAGCCACAACGATGGTGGCGAATTGAATGGTTTCGCTCATCATAAAGCCCTCATCCGTATCGGACAGGATCAGGATCTCCCGCAAAATCAGCTGTAAAGGATAATATTTGCGGTCTTTGATGAACAGCATGGCGTTAAACCAGCTATTCCAGTGGGATACCGCGTAATACAGCGCCACCACCGCCACAGAGGGCAGGACCAGCGGCGTAATGATGCGAAACAGGATCGTCAGATGCCCTGCGCCATCCAACTGGGCGCTTTCCTCCAGGCTGTCGGGCACGCCGGTCATGGCGGTGCGCACGATCACCAGATTAAACACATTCACGAGCGAGGGGAGAATCAACGCCCAAATGGATTTATACAGCCCCACTCCCTTCACCACCAGGAAGAAAGGGATCATGCCGCCGGAAAAATACATGCTGAAAACCACCAGCAGATTGAAGAAATTTTTCAGCATATATTTTTTTCGGGAAAGCACATAGGCAGCCACCAGGGAAAACAGCATATCCAGCGACGTGCCCACAATCACAACGAACAGCGTGTTACGGTAGCCCGTCCAGATATTCTGGTTGTTGATCACAGAGCGATAAGCGGCAAGGGTGGGGTTCAGCGGCCAGAGCAGCAGGCCGGAATGGCTCATGTAGGAAGCGCCGTCACTAAAAGAGCCAGCCACCACATGGATCAGGGGAATCAAAATCAGCACGCACAGCAGGATCATCAGGGCATCGTCCACCATGTAGAAAACGCGCTCGCCCAAAGGGATTTTGATGGCTTGCTTTTCCTTGTGCTTCGAAATCGCCGTCATATTGCTTCCTCCTTTCACCACAGGCTGTTGCCGCCCATGCGGTGGGTGATTTTGTTTGTGATGAACACCAACGCGAAGCAAACCACGGAATTGAAGAAACCTACCGCTGTAGAATAACTGAAGTTGACGTTTTCAGCAAAGCCGCGGCGGTATACGTAGGTGTTGATCACGTCGGCCCGTTCATAGGTCAGCGGGGTGTAAAGCAGCATGATCTTTTCATACCCCACATCGAACATTTTGCCAACCTTGAGGATAAACATGATAACAATCGTGGGCACCAGGCAGGGAATGGTAATGTGAATGATCTGATGCCATTTGTTGGCGCCGTCTACGCGGGCTGCTTCATACAATTCCTGGTCAATGGCCGTCAGGGCCGATAGATAAACGATAGAATTCCAGCCGATGTTCGACCAGATATCCGACACGATATAAATAGGCACAAAATAGTTTGGCTCATACAGCATATTTGTAACTTGTATCCCCAATATGCTGTGCAGCAGCATGGTCACCCCACCCGTGCGGCTGACCAAATCACGGATGATGCCGCAAACGACCACCACAGAAATGAAGTGCGGGATATAGCTGATGGTCTGCACCACACGGCTCATCTTGCGGGAACGCAGCTCATTGATCAGCAGCGCCAGCACGATGGCCGAAGGGAAGGAGAAGATCAGCGTAGACAGAGCGATGGTAATCGTATTGCGCAAAAGCCTGGGCAGGAAGGGATCATTAAAGAAACTGATGAAATGCTTCATGCCCACCCATTTGCTGCCGGGAATACCTTTGGCGGCTTTATAATCCTGAAAAGAGATCACCAGGCCAGCCATCGGCGCGTATTTAAAAATGATAAAATACGCCAGGACAGGAAGAAACAGCAGGTAAAGCCGCCAGTTCATTTGCAGATCCCGGTGGATCCGCTTTCCCAGGGACACTCGGGGCCGATTGATCACTTGTCCCTTCCCGGGCTTTGACAGAGTGCTCATGTGGGACGCCTCCTTACGCTCATGGTGTAGGTATACGCTTCTTCCAGAAGCCGTGTGGTTTCACGCGCATCCGCCGGCGTGATGAAAGCCGGCTGGTCCATTTTGATTCGATGATAGAAATCCTCGATGAACGGGCCGTGCCCGCTGCCCCAGTAATCCTTCCCCACAGCCAGGGCAGTGGCATAATCCTCAAAAACCGGACCATCCGGCCCTTTGATCGTCAGGCGCGCGCCATCCAGGTGCATTTCGCCTTTTTCAAGCACCAAATGCATTTGCACCGGCAGATTGCTCACCCCACAGTTGCTGGCGTAGAACAGGAAACGCCCGCCCGACGCGTTGGTCAGCAGCATATCGCACGTATCTTCGGTTTCAATGGTTTTCCCCAGCCGCTTGGCGGACATGGTGCAATCCTGCAATTGCAGCGTTCCTGCCAGCCAGCGCAGCAAATCCAGGGTATGGATGGCCTGGTTAATCAGCACCGATCCACCTTCCGTGGCCCATTTCCCCCGCCAGGAGCTGTTTTGATAATAGGGCTCCGCCCGGTTCCAGGCCACAAAGGCGCTGCCGCCCAGAAGGTTTCCCAGGGAACCGCCGTCAATCACTTCCTTCATTCTTCTGGAAGCGCCGTTATAACGGTTCTGAAAGCAGACCGTCAGCATTTTTCCGCTTTCCCGGGCAGCCGCCTCCATGGCCTGGGCCTGATGCAGGGAGACGCCCATGGGCTTCTCGCACAGCACATGCTTACCGGCCCGCAGCGCCGCTATGGACATTTCCGCGTGCAGGTTATGGGGCACACAGATATGTACCGCATCGATATCGGAACGGCAGATCAGTCCATGCCAATCCGCATAGCCATCCGCGTGCTGCTCTGCCGCGGCCTTTTGCAGCTTTTCTTCGTCAATATCGCACACAGCCCGCAGGGCGACCCCTTCCAGCTTGCCCAGCGCATGAAAATGGTTGCCCGAAATCATGCCGCAGCCGATGATCCCTACGCCGATCGTGTCCATTGCAGCGCCCTCTTCCTTTTTTTATTCCGGCAGTTCGCCGCCGCATTTTTCTTGAAGCAGCAAGCAAAACAATTCTTCATCCACCGGCACATCCACCCAGCCGCCGCCCGTCCAATCAGAAAGATGAATGGCGTTGGAAATTTCCAGCCCGTTGATGCCTTCCAGGCCGTTGGCATACAGCGGCGCGCCTGTCAGAATGGACTGGCAAAAGTTTTCCATAATACCGCAGTGGGAGGTATATTCGCCTTCCACCGGCACCTCCACAGCGGTCATTTTGGGTTTTCCCAGCCCTTTGGTCCAAGACGCGTTGAATTCAGGTTCCTCCATTTCCAGCTGATCCAAGTGAATTTTTCCGTTTTCAATCACCAAACGCCCTTTGGTGCCGTCAATTTCCAGGCGGTTTGTGCCAGGCGCGTCAATGACGGTGGTGATATACGTGCCAATGCCGCCGTCCGGGAATTCGGCCATGGCGATTACGTCGTCCTCCACTTCGATTTTCCGATGGCGGCCATAATACACCTGCGCCTTCACGCGGCTGGGCATTCCCACAATCCACTGCCACATATCCAAATTGTGGGGGTTCTGGTTGAGCAGCACGCCGCCGCCCTCCCCTTTCCAGGTGGCGCGCCAGCCGCCCTGATCATAATAGCTTTGGGAACGATACCAATTGGTGATCAGCCAATGGGTATGCACCACGCGGCCCACCGCGCCGGACTTCACCAGCTCCCGGGCTTTCATGTACACGGGATCGGTACGCTGATTAAAGTCCATGGCAAAGCGCAAAGCGGGGTGTGCCTTCGCCACCTCGTTCATGCGCTTGACCTGCTTGGTGTATACGCCAGATTGCTTTTCCACGAAGGTGTGCAAGCCTTGCTCCAGGGCGTAAATAGCCAAGGATGGGTGAAGATAATGGGGGGTGCAAATATGCACGGCATCCACTAAGCCGGAATCCATCAAAGCCTGGGCGGAATTAAAATACCGCACGGTATCCCCCAGCGCCGCCCGCGCCGCTTCCAGCCGGGCAGGATCGATGTCCGCCACGGCACAGAGCTTTAAAGAGGGCACTTTCCCCTGCAAAATTTTGCCCACGTGCTGGCTGCCGATTTTTCCATAGCCGATCAAACCATAACGCACCTGGTCCATTTCAAGCTTCCTCCCACATTTTCTTCAGCATATGAACGGCTACCGGTCCATCGGCCGCCAAATCGTCGCTTTTCCCTTCGATGCTCAGCATCCCTTGATAGCCCGTCCGCTTCATGGCGGCAAACATCCTTTGATACCCTTCATCCGCTTCCAAAGGAATGCGGCGGCCTATCTCCGCAGCAATATGAGCATGCGTGATGCCGGAAAGGCGTTCAATATCCTCAATAGGGTGGCGCTCCACCGCTACATGATAATAATCGGCCAGCAGCTTAACGCAGGGATGATTCACCACCGCCACCAGGCAAGCCCCCTCGCCCAGGGAATTGATCATGTTGGTTTCGCTGCGGTTCAGCGGCTCGATGACCACAGTCACCTCATACTTTTCCGCCATTTCGCCCGTCAATCGGGTCACCTGCGCCAAACGACGGAAGGCGGCGTCATAGGGCATATCCGCCGGGCGGTTTCTGCTTTTTCCGCTGCCGAACACGGCAATCCGGCCGCCCATGCACCGCACCCGTGCCAAAGCGCCATTCAGGTATTCCGCAATCTGCGCATCGGTGGTTTCGGGCGCAAGCAGCGCCATGGTTTTGGGAAAAAGCAGGTTAAAGCTGAGGCAAGGGATGGACGCAGCCTTCACCTTGTTCAGGCACGCGGAAAAATCCTCCTCCGTTAAACCCGCAAGATAATTAACAGGCGGTTCGATATAGTCGAAACCAGCCGCAGCCACCTGGTCGATTTGATCAGGCTTTGCGCAAAATCCAATCTTCATGGCACGATTCCCTTTCAATTTCATCCCCGCGCAGTGTCAACCGCGTATGGTAAACGCCATTCAGTGTCACAATGGCCGCGTCTTTTTCAAACGTTACGACTGCCCGGCAGCCCTCTGGCGCAATCACTGTCACGCAACGGAAAGGCGCTTTTCCCTGGCGGCGCAGCGTAAGCTGCGGAGCGGGCACACGCAGGCTGTAGCCATAGCTGACCCAGCCGCCGATGGGATCTTCGCTGCCATTGAGCACAGTGGGCGCTAAAGCTTCGTCGCAGGCGGCTGTAACCGCATACCGGCGGCCTTTGGGCGTTTCATAACAATATTGCAGCGCTTCGCCCGTCAAGCTTCCGGGAGCGAAATTATACGTCAGTCGGAAATCATGCTCCTGCAATCCCAAACCGGTGACGCGATCATCAACGACATATACATCCTTTTCCAACCGCAGGGCCACCCGACGGTGATACACCGGATCATCGGTGAACACATAGCCGTTGTGGCTGACATCGATCACGGCATACCGCTCATTTTCTTCAAATCGATGCAGGAACAGCCGCACGCCGCGCACCCGGTTGACGCCCGGCACGGCGCCCATAGTCCAATCATCACAGTACAGCGTATTATGGGCCAGCGCGCCCGTAAAATAATGCCGCCAGTTTTTCCAGATGGATTGGTTGTAAATATACCGGCCGCCATCCAGCAGAATATCCTCGCCTGCGATTTGCAGTTCAAAATGGCCGGTGTCATTGTGGCTGTGGGTGCTCTTTTCGCCGCGCTCCAGCTGTACGCCATGAATGTGCATATAGCTGTCTTCGCTGCCCCAGCCCGTGCGCATGATATGGACGCCGGCCTCGGTCATGGAAAAATTGCGCTGCAAGGGCGCGTGACCCTGCCGCCGTCCGGTGGCCACCCACAAAAAATCCCCTCGGCCCGTCCATTCCGCCATCTGGCGGAACCAGGCCCGCATTTCGTTGAGGTCATAGGGATCCATGGATAAGTTCATTCCCTCGTAGAGGGAGGTATCGCTGCGCCGGGCCAGCAAATCATCCCGGTCAGCATCGCCGATCATGGGGGTGGAAAAATCGGGCTTAAGCTGCCGCAGGATGAATTCACAGGCGCGGCTGAGGGTGTCCTTGGCGTAGGGCGGCACGGGAATGCCATTCAATTCGCACAGCCGGGTGCACTGGAAATAGCTGATGGCGGCTACCATATGATAGATACTTGTGCGCTCCATGTGCACGCCGTCATTATCGAAAGAGTAGCGCATTTCGTGCATAACCCGCTGATAGCCATGCTTCATCCAGTCTTTCGCCCCATTCAACTCAGGAAACATGATGGCGGCCTGCAATAAAGCGCCGGATTCCATGGTGAGCCAATTGCTGCTTTTTTCGTGATTGGTATAATGGGTGACCAGATAATCGGCATGCATCTTGACCGCGTCCAAGTACAGTGCCCAGGCTTCCTCATCAAACGCCTGGCTTTCCCGGAACGCGCACAGGCAGGGGATGAAGGCGGTGTACAAGCGCATGGCCGTCTCAATATGCCGCCAAGGGTAGCTGGGATACTGATGCCGCTTGATATACCCTTCCTCATCGGCCAGGAAATCGCTCAGCGGCCAAGCTGCCAGGAAGCCTTTCAGCTGAGCGATGGCCTCGGCAGGATAGCGCTCATCTCCCGTTTTGGCATAAGCCCTGGCCAAGGGCTGCCAGAAAATGAAGCGATACAGCGACCAGCTCCATTCGTTGTCATGCGCGGCATCATCCGTGGGATTGAAATGCCAGTCGATCTCCCCAGGGAAGGTGTACCCATAGATGGTATGGTTCATCACCTCTTCGGCATCCTCGATCAGGTGCTCATCCTGGTTTTTTCGCAGGTCCTCCACATCAAAAAGATACCGGGGCGCGGTGCGGGCGCGGAAATGCGCAATGACCTGACGGGCGCACGCCTCCCGCTGTTGCTGATCCAGCAAGGCTTTGGCTTCCTTCAATCCGGGGTGGGAAAAATCGGCCAGCGAAATAATCGTTTCATACCAAGGCATGATGCATTCCTCCACATTTTCTTTCGGAAACGCTGCGCAAAACCCTCCGGCACGGCTTTGCGCGGCGTTTCCCCAAAGGGGAGCAGGGGCGACAGCGCTGCCGCCCCTGCGGGGATTCAATCAGTTGGCCATGAAGGTGTCATAGGCGTCCTGCTTGTACTGGATCGCGCGGCTCAGGCCGTAAGCTTCCATCTGAGCCACATAGGCCTGCCAGGCATCTTCGTTCAGTTCCTGCTGGCCGGTGATCCACTTGGCTTCCATCTCGTCCTTGTAGGTCTTCACGTTGGCCGTGATCGTGGCGAAATCGTCAGCGTTTTCGGTGGCAATCGCAGCGCCGGCAGGATACATATACTTGCCAAAGTCCGTCTTGGTCCACAGCTTCATGCCGGAGACCTGAGCGGAGTAGGAATAATACTGTTCAAAGATGCGGGAATCCTGCACCACGGGGCCGTTCTGATGGCCGCGGGCATACACGCTCAGGGCAGCGGCCACGTTCAGACCATCGGGATTGTGCAGCACTTCATCGGTGTAAGTGGGATAGCCATCCACCATGTTGTAGCTGACGCCCT
Source organism: Clostridia bacterium (assembly GCA_017470095.1). GTDB lineage: Bacteria > Bacillota > Clostridia > Christensenellales > Aristaeellaceae > RUG563. Next base: position 13,918 of record JAFUFC010000090.1, read on the forward strand.
CAGTGCCGAAGCAGTTGATCATGTGGCCTTCTTCAGAGTACATCCAGTCCAGCAGATAGACGGCAGCGTCAAACTTTTTGCCGCCTTCGTCCGCCAGGCGCTTGGAGATGGCCGCGGAGGAACCGGAAGCGTCATAGAGGTTGTTCATCTTGGCAAACTTGGCGTTCTGGCCCTTGACGGAGGTCACGGGGGTGGTGGTAACCAGATCGCTCTCATCGCTGATGATGCCGGCCTTCAGCAGGGGCGGGATGATATTGGAGGTGCCGCCGCCGGAAGCATCGTTGGTGGCGAAAGCAGCGCCGGTGGCCATCAGGCCGCGGCCGTCGCCAGCGCCGGTATGGGTCAGATAGTCCTGATCGATCAGCTTATCGGCATACCACTTGGCCATGGTCTGCAGGTACGCATAGCGGCTGTCTTCCGTGATGCCGTTTTTCACAACGCCGTCTTCAACATAGTAATCCCAGTAGTTGTCAAAGCCAGGAGCAAAAATCTGGTTCATCCATTCCGTGCGGGTAACGAAGGGGATCATGTCGGGATGGGCGGCTTTCACAGCGCGCAGCACGGTTTCCCACTCTTCAATGGTCTCGGGCGCTTCCAGGTTCAGTTCCTTGAGGATATCGCCGCGCAGGAAGAAACCGCCGGTGAACAAGCAGTTGTTGTTCTCAAAGGTGGTGCCGCGCAGGAAGGGGAACACATAGTAATCGCCGTCGGCAGTCTTAACAGACTTGTCGATGATGGGATTGCTGTCCAGAATGGCCTTCAGGTTGGGAGCCTTGCCGGAAGCAATCACATCGTTCAGAGAAACGATCACTTCGTCAGCGATGGCAGCAGACGCGCCGCCGGGATAAGCCGTCCAGCTGTATTCCACGATGTCGGGCATTTCATCCGGCACGGCGGTCAGCAGGTTGAATTCAGTGCCATCCTGGCCGGCGGCGGGATGCAGGAATTCAATCTCGATGCCGGTGGCCTTTTTCACAGCTTCATACCAACGGGTCTGAGCCAGGTTTTCCACAGGTTCACCATCGACGGTCACGCCCTTGAGGTTCTCATGCAGCTTCACCCAGTAGGTCAGCTTCACGCCCTCGTAGGGCTTGGTCTCATCGGCGACCGCGGTCACAGCCAGGGTGGCCAGCATCGCCAGAACGAGGCACAGCGCAACAAGTTTCTTCATGGTTCAGGGTCTCCTTTTCTTTATTTTATCGGCGGTTCCTCCGCCAATAATTCAATGGTTATACCAGAGTCTGTTTCTAAAATGAGGAATGTGCATCTTCGAGCGGATTGGGCTGCAATTCAAGGCGCTTTGACGATGATTAACTGGGGCCGAAGCGCCCGGAACATGCTCCAGTGGAGCATGTTCAGCGCAGGCCGGGCGGAAGCCCTGGGCCGAAGGATAAATCGAGGAAAAGCAACGCCAAAGTGCAGCCTGAGACACCGAAAATGCATCTTTCCGAATTTAGAAACAGGCTCTATTTAAATTTTAAAATCTTGTCAAATTCGGGATGATTTTGCCCTGGTTAAGCTGAATGAGCAAAAGCACAGCACCGCCGCGTAGACCAGAATAGCGCGGGCATCAAAAGCAATACCAGGATGAAAAAGGCGCCCGAGGTTGGCAGGATTTTAAAAGAAAATAGTATCACAGAGAGAGGCCGATTTCTCCGGGCAGCGCCCATTTTTCAGCGGAGCGCAGGAATACTTCCTCCAGGCCAGTCACACAGGGGAAGCGGTCTTCCCCCTCTTCGATCCATACCACATGCGCGGGATCAATTTTCCCAACCGGCAATGCCTGTGCCATCCGCACGGCGTTCAGATGGGAAAGCCCCGCTTCCGCTCCGCACAAGGGAGCGGCGCCGTCCTTTACGCATTGAACGGCATCGTAGAGCTTTTGCATCAGGGGCGTGTTGCCGTCCATGCCATAATTGATTTCCTCACCGGTATCGGTTTTCACCAGGAAAGGCTTTCCCTTTCCCCAGGTCAGCGTGCCGTGTTCAAATTCCGCCAAACCTTCCTGCCCCAGGTTTTTGGTTTTCAGCGGATGCGCCGTATAATAGCACACCGGCACGCCGGTTGCCGTAGTAAAGCGCAAAGCGGCAATATCGTAATTTTCCACGTCAGGATTGCCCCGGTACAGTTCACCCGTCACCTGCGCCAGCGCCGCGGCTTTTTCCATCGTGTCTCCCAAGAGGAAAGTCATTAACTGAAAATGGTGGGCGCAAGCGTTCATGAACGGGCTGTCCAGCACTTCTACGCCATCCACGGTGATGCGGCCTGCCCAGCCGCTGCGAGCATAATAATTCCTGCCCCGCCGCATGGCGTGTACACAGCGCATGCGCAAGGGCCTGCCAAAACGGCCGGAAAGAATATCCCTCTTCAGCGCCAGCACCGCCCGATCATAATTCAGCTGCCACCCCAGGGCCAGGAAACGGTTTGCTTCCTTGGCCGCAGAAGCCAGCCGCAGCGTCTCCTCTTGCGTCAGGCACAGCGGCTTTTCGCACAGCACATGCGCGCCGTTTTTCAGGCATTCCAGCACCATGGCCGTGTGCAGGTGGATAGGCGATGAAATGACGGCCAGGTCGGCCCGGTCCTTTTCAAAAAAACTTTGCAAGCTGGCGTATACCGGAATATTTTTTTCGGCGATCACCGGAAACTTTTCCGCCAGGTTTTCTGCTACGTCCACCACGCCCGCCACATCGCCGCCCACGTCCTGCCGCGTAGCTTCGGCCAGGTATTTTTGCCCGTACATGCCCACCGAAACCAGCAGGATGCGGGGCCGGAAGTTTTGTTGATTACTCATGAATCATTGCCTCTTCATATGCGTGAAATGCCGCTTCGCCCACGCCTACGGCGGCCAGCCCCAGCATGGCGCCGGTAAAGCGCTTGCCCATTTTTAAGCCTTCGTCCGTCAGGTATTCCATACGGAACACCGTCTTTTTACCGGTATCCAGCCAGGCCGCCTTTCGAGTCAGGCCGCTGCCGTGGATTTCCAGTTCGGCCTGGCATGCCGCCGTTCGCCCCAGGGAATATTCCCGGTTTTCCAGGCCAACGTGCTCGATCAATACGATCTCAGCGCCTGTTTCCAGCCTGCGCACGCCCAGCAGGTACCAGCTGTTTTCATCATAATAGCCGGTCAGCCCTGCCACGCCGCCCGGCGCCAGGCCGGACGCATCCGCCGTCACACGCTGGCATACCGAAGCTTCGCTTTGGCGGTGCAGCAGCAAATGGGCGCCCTGCTTTTGTTCCAATCCTTCGCCGCCTTGCAGCCGGATGGTTTTTCCATCAAATACGGTAAACAAACGGTAATCGGCTCTGGGGCAAACCCAGGGGGACGAAGGGGGCACGGAAACATCCGGCAGCATTTTTACTTGCAGGCAAGAAGGGCCTTTGAGCCCATTCACCATGGGCCAGCCGTCCGCCGTCCAAGTCAGGGGATCCAGGGCGGTTTCACGTCCCATCAGTGATTTGCCTTCCACCCGACGGCCGCACAAATAAACCATCGCCCACCGGCCGTCTGGCAGCTGAACGGGCTTGCCGTGCCCGCCGCGGCCAATGAAAGTGTTTTCCTCCCGGGAACCCAAAACGGGATTAAAGGGACAGGCTTCATAGGGGCCTTCCAGCACCCGGGAGCGGGCACATGTAATCATATGTCCGCTCCCCGTGCCGCCCTCTGCCTGAAAGATATAGTACCAGCCGTCTTTTTTCAGCAGATGCGGGCCTTCGCTTTTGCGGCGATTGGAGCCCAGATAAATCATGTGGGGAGGCTCCAGCAATTCTCCCGCGTCGCTGATTTGCGCAATGCGCACGCCCGGATTGATCACCAAATACCGCTTGCCATCCTCATCCGTGAACAACGAGGGATCGATGCCGTCCACAGGCAAAAAACGCGGCGCATCCCATGGCCCTTGCGGGGCGGGCGCAGAAGTGATCATTTGCAGCCGGAAGGGAGCCGTATCCCGCCGAAGGGTGGCAACCACCCAAAAACGCCCCTGATAAAAGGAAATATCGGGCGCCCAATAGCCAAACCCGCCCGGCAGTCCGGTAAGGCCGGCGGTTTCCGGATCGGTAAATACATGGCCTACTGTTTCCCAGTGAACCAAATCCCGGCTGTGGCTAATAGGCAGAGCAGGCAGCATAACGAAAGAGGAATTGATCAGCCAATAATCCTCCCCCGTTCGCAAAATGGAAGGATCGGGCCGGAAACCGCGGATCACAGGGTTCCGGTAGCAATCCGCCAAACGCAGCCCCGCCATCTCCTCCAAGGCGCACAGTGCTTCAGTGCCCGCCGCTTGCGCCAGGTCCAGCGGCGTTATGCCGCCCTGGTCGCCCTTTGCCGCGTCATACCCCAGCACCTTTCCGGCAAAACGCATGGTTTCCGCGTCGCCGGACTGGGCGGCGTAATGCAGCAAGGTACGGCCTTGCGCGTCGGGCGCAAAGCTCATTCCATGGCAGCCCTCACATAGCAAACGAAGCATGGCGGCATTCCCCTGCATTGCGGCCATACGCGTCCATTCGGCCTTTTCAGCCTCCGGTACAGCGGATATTTTGCCTTGCAGCATCCAAAGGCGCAGCGTTTCCTGGTCATCTTGCTCGATCAGGCGGCGTACTGTTTCAACCATGCTGTTCCTCCCGGAATTTTTTCCAAACGTGCTCAAACCACAAATCGCGTTCCGGCATAGGCCGAGCGGGAACCCGGCGGGATACGCCTTGCCCTGTCATCAGCACGCCAACGGCGTTCCGCTCCTCTTGTTGGGCATACAGCATGGCGGAAAGCACCTCCCGCTGAGTGAGCAGGAGATCATTCAGCAGCAGCCGATCCATAAAATCCGCCTGATCCGGTTCGGCGGCCTGTGGCTGGGAAAGTGCGCGTTCCACCGCTGTTTTCAGCCGCTCCATACCCATCACGTCCCGCTGGAAGGCCGCGACACGAGTCATATCCCGCCGGAAAGCCGCAGCGTCGCCCACGGGCAGAAGCATCGCCGTATGGCTCCATAGGCCATTGGATACCCTGCGCCCATTATGAAAAGCATGCTGCGCTGCCCGTAGGGAACCAGCCTGGGTGGCGTTCAGCGCCGTGCCCCCGGGCCGCTTCCGGCCAAAGGTGCCCGCCGCCTCCCCACACACATACAGGCCAGGCACGCTGGTTTGCCAATGGGCATCCACGGCGATACCGCCGTTGTGATGCTGGGCGCATACGCGAATCTCCAGCCGTTCCTGCGTCAGATCGATGCCGTGGCTGCGATACAGCTCAATGGCCGGCTGATTGATGGCTGCCAGCCGGGCGATGGGCGTATCCAGCAGCGCGCCGCATTGATCCAGGTAGCCGCGTGCCTCAGAAGAAAGCCGCTCCGGCCCGTAGCCCCGAGGATTGTGCAAATAATCCAGGTAGACCGTTCTGCCCGCGTCATTTTCACGTTTTACAAGCACGTCCACCTGGGAGGAGCCAGCCAGCCTGCTTTCATCAAAAGGCCATTGATAGCCTTTGAGAAAAGTATTATTCAATGCGGCGTCCTCTCCCAGGGCGTCGGCCAGAAACTCGCGTTCTACGCCCTCGGCGTCCACCGAAATATACCGGGGCAGCGCCTGCTGGTAGCTGCCGCTCAAATTCCACCGAAAGCCCACGGAGGCCAGCCCATACTGCCAGCAATCCAGGTTCGCCCCCTGCGCCCCGGCGGCAAAGGCCAGCCCGCTCATCCCGTGATGGCTTTCCGGATACACCCGGTCCTGGTAAATATGGGCTGGACCGCCTGTGCACAGGATCAGATTAGCGCAGCGGATGCGCATCATTTGCTTTTCTTCCGGCAGGTACACATCCAGCGCCGCCACGCCCTCCTGCCCGGTAACCACCCGCGCCGCGAAAGCATGATCCAAGATAGGCACATGACGGGACCGAACGGAGCGTTCCAGCGCTTCGGTCATGAGTTTGCTGGTCAGCGGCCCTACGGAAGTGGCCCTTCGGCGCACATCATGATCGGTTTGGTACCCCACATATTCGCCGTATTCATTGGTAGGAAAAGGCACGCCCAGCGCACACAGCTTGAAAAAACAGCGGGCCGAAGCGGCGGCCTCGCACAGGGCCGTATCGCCGTTCACATCGGGATAGTGCAAATCACTGGCCAGTGCGCCCACGCTGTCCCCCTCGTCGCCGGACAGAGAAAGTTTATAATAGGTTTGCTTATCGCTGCCGGTATTGCGGGAAGTGCCGGCATTCATATCTTCTGTGACCAGCAGCAGGCTCTCTTCGCCCAGCGCCGCCAGCGTATCCGCCGCATTCAGCCCTGCGCAGCCGGACCCCACCACCACAGTGCGCGCCGTTATCTCCCGCATATCGGTACATCCTTTCCCAGCTTTACAGCCTGCGCAGCTGGAAGCCGCCGTCGGCGTCCAACACCTGCCCTGCCGAATAATCCAGCAGTCCGCCGGCGCAGGCCAGCACCATCTTTGCCACGTCCTCCGGCGCGCCGAACCGTTTCACCGGCAGCAAGCCGCCTTCAATGAGCCGGTCGTATGTTTCGTGCACCTCTTTGGTCATATCGGTATCAATAATGCCAGGACGCACTTCAAACACCGGAATGCCTTCCGCGGCCAGCCGGTCGGCAAAGAGCTTCGTCACCATGCCAACCCCCGCTTTGCTTATGCAGTACTCCCCGCGGGAGGTACTGGCGGTGTAAGCGCTCATGCTGCCGATATTGACGATCCGGGCCTGCCAGTCCGGCACGCCTGCCAAGCGCTCAGCAATCATTTCCCGGGCAAACATTTGGCACATAAACATCGTGCCTTTTAGATTGACGCCCAGCACACGATCGAAGCTCTCCTCCGTCATTTCCAAAATATCGCGCCTCTCCAGCGGAGCCACGCCGGCATTGTTGACCAGCAAATCAACGCGTCCGTACCGGCGGATGATGTAGGCCAATGCCGCCTGCCGGTCCGCTTCCCGCGCAATATCACAGCCAACATAATCCCTTTCCTCCGGCAGGTTATCCGGCCTTTCTTTCCGGGTGCCGGAATAGACCACCTGCCAGCCTTCTTTGAACAGCAGGTCAGCAATGCCCCGTCCAATACCACGGCTGGAGCCCGTCACAAACGCCACGCTCACAGCTTATATTCCTCCCTGTCCCGCACCACGCAGCCCGCGGGAATGCCCTGGCGCAGCAGCACGGCACAGCCGCCGCAGGTAACGCAGGCGTTTTTCGCGTTTACTGTGCCGTTTTCCCGCAGTTCATGGATGAAATTGGGATCCGCAAAAGCCAGTCGGCCAAAACCGGCCATGGCGCAGTGCCCTCCTTCCACCATGCCAGCAGCCAGGTTTCCCGCATACTGGCGCAGATAGGAAAACGCGCTGCCCAGCACAGGCAAATCAGGAACGGCATGCTGGATCTGGCTGACCCCCCACATCATCCGGCCAACGCCCTCCAGCGGATGCTCATCCGGCACGTAATTGCCATGATCGTAAGGCCGATTGACGTGCGGATTTTTATACGGATTGCCCATCGTCACATTGATCAGCGGAATATCAAACGCCTGCTTAAGTTCCTTGATCAGTTGAATCGGTTCGCGCAAATCGGGCTGCAGCCCGCCTCCCTCTTTCACGCCGAAGCCATAGGGATAGGCAAATCCATCATAAACATTCAACCGGCTGGAGAGGAAGAAGGAAGACCCCTTCACTTCGCTCTGCGCCGCGCGATAGCAATTTTTCAAAAAACGGGTACGGTTTTCATAGCTGCCGCCATATGGGCCGGGCCGCGTATAGGCCGACAACAGTTCACAGGCCAAATACCGGTGGCAGCATTTCACGTCCATGCCATCAAACCCCGCCTGCTGGCACAGCGCCGCGGTATGGGCATAGGCTTCTTCGAAGCGCTTCAGCTCCTCATCGGTAACGATGCGGTCCTCTGAAAGAGGCGCATCCTCCAGGGGAGGGCAATGATAGGCAATCAACGGTTCGGGATACCCATGGGGTTTGGAATACCGGCCTGAATTGGTCGCCTGCATGACGATAAGCGGCGCATAGCCATTCTCTTTTAGGGAAAGCTCACGAATATCATCCAGCAGTTTTTTGTATTGATCCACATTCCTCTCCGTCAGCCACAGCTGGTGGGCGGACGCCCGCGCCTGGGGCAGCGTGGCCACGGCTTCAAACCAAATCAAGCCCGGGCCTGCTTTGGCAAAACGGTGATAGCGGCGGACGGTCAATTCGCCCGGCGCGCCTTCTTCCGTGCCGTCCGTTCCTTCCATGGGCTGAAAAGCAATGCGGTTGGCCGCCTCTTTGCTCCCCAGCGGCAACGCTTGGAACAAAGCGGATGCCCGCTCTGCCAACAGAAGAAAAGCATTTAGTTTTTTCGATTCAGCTTTCACATCTTCTAAAGCGGGATAATGAAACGCTTCGTGCTTCATTTTATTGGCTCCCTTGCGTGTTTCTATATTATATGATACAATAAAATCGATTTAAAAAATGGTTAATTATCGCACAAATATATGTAATTTCGATTTTAGGAGAATTTTATGTCCTTTGAGATCAAATTCAATGATCAGCCCACGCCTCACGGCACGCACACGCATACATACTATGAAATGCTGTATGTGCTTTCCGGTTCCGCCATGATTACGGTGCGGCGCAGAGATTATGAATGCGGGCCGGGATCGCTGATTTTTCTCAATCCGTTTGACGAGCATGCTTCCCGCCCGCTTCAGCTGCCCTATAAACGATACTACTTGCTGATCCCCGTCACGCAGTTGAAGGCTTTCCACAATGACGTGCTGCTGCTATCCGTCTTTCGGTTTCACGGGGATCAGTTCCCCTATGTGGTGCAGGCCGGCGCGCTGAAATCCCGCTTCGATCAATATTTTTCCATGCTGATGAACGTCCAGCAGGAAGGCGGCATTTTTGCCGATACGCGCATGGAGGCGCTGATGACCTTAATCTTGACCGATGCCCAGGCCATGCGCCCGGATATGTTCATTCCGGCGAACCAGCTTTCGTTTTTGCCCATTCAGGATATCATGAACGAGCTGGACGCCTCCTTCTGTTCCCATTTTTCTCTGCAAGAGCTGGCTAACCAATATCATGTATCCACAGGCTGTCTTTCGGCACACTTCCGGCGGGCTGTAGGCATCAGCCCCATGCAGTATGTGACCCAAAGCCGCATGCAGCGGGCACAGCTGCTGTTGCTCAACAGCGAATTGTCCATCGCCGCCATCGCCCAGCAATGCGGCTATCCCGACGTCAGCAACTTTGTGCGGCGCTTTCGTCTTCAGTTTCAGTATACGCCTTTACAATTCCGGCAAATGCATCAGGTGGTCAACGGCAAAGAAACGCATTAGACGGCCCGCAATGGATTGAATATCCGTATCGGTCGCTGCGCCTGTCAAAGGGAGGGCCGGGCAAGCGCGGTAACCGGCAAGGAAAAATGGGGCCCGCGTCCCATGCCCAAAGAGAAAGGATGACGCGTCATGATCTTGGTGAGCGAGTGCCTGGCAGGCGTGCCCTGCCGCATGGATGGAAAAAGCAAGCTGATACCGGAAATCAAGCAATTGGTGGATGAAGGGAAGGCCATTCCCGTCTGTCCGGAAGTGCTGGGCGGGCTGCCCACGCCCCGCTCCCCCAGCGAACGCAGGGGCGATCGGGTGATCAACAGCGCGGGAGAAGATGTGACATCGGCCTTTGAAAAGGGCGCGGAGGAGGCCTTGCGTATCTGCCGGGAGCATGGCTGCGCCTGCGCCATCCTGAAATCGAAGAGCCCTTCCTGCGGCTATCGGGTGATCCACAACGGCCGCTTTGACGGAGGATTAACCGAAGGCAACGGTATCCTGGTGGATATGCTGCTGAAAGCAGGTATTCCCGTAATGACGGAGCAGGACTTTTTGAATACCGTCAGCTGATTCTTCCGTGCTCCACGGAATAAGTGGTGTCGGCAATGCGCATGGTGGAAGCGCGGTGAGAAACCAGGACCACCGTTTTGCCGCCGGCCTCCTGGCGCAGGGATTGGAGGATCACAGCTTCGTTCAAGCTGTCCAGGTTGCTGGTGGGTTCATCCAAGAGGATGAACGGCGCGTCATGCAAAAACGCCCGAGCCAATCCAATGCGCTGCCTTTCGCCGCCGGACAGGGTAGCCCCCAATTCCCCCACGCTGGTTTCGTAGCCCTTGGGCAGCGTCATGATAAAATCATGAATAGACGCTTTTTTACAGGCGTTTTCGATTTCTTCCTGGGTGGCGTCCAGCTTGGCAAGACGGATATTCTCCCCAATGGTGCCCTTGAACAGGTGGGTTTCCTGGGTCATGTAGCTTTCCATTCGGCGCAGGTTGGCGGTATTGACGCGCTCGATATCCGTGCCGGAAATGCGCACCTGGCCCTGATGGGTTTTCCAAAAGCGCATGAGCAGCTTCAGCAAGGTGGATTTGCCGCTGCCGCTCCTGCCGGTTACGCCGACGATTTTATTTTCATGGAACGGCACGGAGCAATCCTTTAACACCGTTTCTCCCCCATAGGAGAAGGTGACGTGCCGGCAATCCGCGCCGTGGAAGGAAATTTCCTGTTCGCCGGTAATCTCCTCCGTTTCCGGCTTTTCTTCCAGAATATCCAACACCCGTCCGCCGGAAGCGATGGTGTTTTGCAGTGTGGCGCCCAGCCCCGCCAGGGCAGCCACCGGGCCAAAGGAGCTCATCAGCGCCAGCACGGGAATCAGGAAACCATCAAAGCCCACAGCGCCTGCGCCGTATAAACCGGCGGCAGCGGCCACCATGATCACGTCAAACAGCAAGATCACTGTATTGGCGATAGACAGGTTCCATCCCGTCAGCCGGTTCATGCGCTCCTGCAAGCCGGAGAGCACGCCGGTTTTTTCATTCATCCCGGCCATGCGGTTATCCCCGTCGTGATACTGGATGGTTTCATCCAGGCCCCGAATATTTTCCAGCACATAGGAGGATAGAATTCCCGCCTGGTCGCGCACCCGCTCACCGATATCCCCGCTGACATGGGAAATGATGACCGGCACGCACACCCCCACGCTCACGAACGCCGCCAGCGCCACCAGCCCCAGCAGCGGATGGAAAGAGCCGATGAACAAGCACATCACCGCTTCCACCAGAAACGCGATGCAGATGGGGGAAATGGTGTGGGCGTAGAACACCTCCAGCAGTTCCACGTCGGAGGTGATCAGGCTGATCAAATTGCCCTTCTCCCGCCCTTCCAATTTGGCGGGGCATAGCCGCCGCAGGGCCTGGAACACCCGATCTCGGATGATGGCCAGCAGGGTAAAGGCGATGTAATGGTTGGTGCGCTGCTCTACGTAGCGCAGCACCGCCCGCAGCAGGGCGAAAACGATCAGGCAGGCCCAGATGGCGGTCAGGGACAGCGGCGTTTGTATGCGCAATCCATGCAAAATGGCGTATCCGCCCAGCACCGGGATCATCTGCACCATCAAATAGGCCAGGGTGCCGGCGGCCACCGCCAGGCACATATAGCCTGTCAGGGGCCGCACCAAATGCAGCATCCGCAGCAGGGTGCCGATCTTGGAGCGCTTCTTCATCTCACACCGCCTCCTTTCCGAACTGGTCCAGGGCCTGCTGGGTCTGCCACAAGCGAGCATACACGCCCTGCTTTTCCAGCAGCGCCTCATGGCTGCCGCTTTCCATCAGCGTGCCGTTTTCCAGCACATAGATGGTATCGGCACCCACCACGTTCATCAGCCGGTGGGAAATCATAATGACTGTTTTGGTTTTCGTCAAATGATGGATCTGGCGCAGAATCCATTCTTCGCTTTCGATATCGATGTTGCTGGTGGCCTCATCGAAAATGTAGATGGGGCTATCGTGCAAAATGGCCCGGGCCAGGGCCAGGCGCTGCCGCTGCCCACCGGACAAATTGCCCGCGTTTTCCAGCAGCACCGTATCCAATCCCTTTTCTTCCCGCAGGAACGGAGCCAGCTGGCATCGCTCCAGCACGCGCCAAAGAGCCTCGTCCGTTTCTCCCGGCGCGGCCAAAAGCAAATTCTCCCGCACCGTGCCCCGGAAGAATGTGCTGTTGTGGCCGATGTAGGTCAGCGTCCGCATCAAGCTTTCTTCGCTGATCGCATCGATGGCCTGGCCACCGATGGTAAGCGTTCCGCTGCCCACAGTGCTTCGCCCCATCAGCAAAGACCCGATGGTGGATTTGCCGCTGCCGCTTTCCCCCACGATGCCAATGAAGCTGTTTTGGGGCGCCTTCAAGCTGACGCCATGGAGAATTTCCCGCTCCTCATCATAGGAAAAGCGCACATCCCGCATTTCAATCTCTCCCCCGTCTTCAGGCAGGCGGCCTTCCTTTTTCGCGGGTTCGTCCAATCCCAGGAACTTAAAAATCTTATCGCTGGCCGCCATGCCGTTCATGGCCACATGAAAATAGCTGCCCAGCCGCCGCATGGGCAGGAAAAAATCGGCAGACAGTAAAATCATGAAAATGCAGTTCGCCAGGCCCAAACTGCCGCTCACAAACGCCTTCGTGGCCAGCAGGATGCCCAGGGCGGCCCCACCATAGGCGAACAGATCCATGATGATGATGGAATTGAGCTGCATGGTCAGCACTTTCATGGTGACCAAGCGAAAGTGCTCGGATTCCTCGTTCATCTGCTGGTTCTTATAGGCATCCGCCTGGTAAGTTTTCAGGGTGGTCATGCCCTGCAAATTTTCCAGGAAAGTGCTGCCCAGCTGGGTGTACTGGCCCCAATATTTAGCCAGCAGTTTTTTGGCGATTTTCTGCACCATCATGATGGCCGCGGGAATCAGCGGCACGCAAATGAGCAGCACAGCGGCGGTGCTCCAGCTGCCCGCGAAACCAAACAGAAAAAACAGCATGATGGGCGCCAAAAAAGCATAGAAAAACTGGGGCACGTACTGGCCAAAGTAGCTCTCCAGCTGGTCCACGCCTTCCACCGATTCCTGCACCAGCTCCGCCGTGGATACCTTCTCCCGGTACGCGCCGCCCAGGCGCAAAAGCTTCCCGTAAATCAATTCCCGCATTTTCTGCTTCACCGTCCGGGAAGCCAGATAGCTCATCCGGGCGGCGCCCTTGGCGGTAAAGAACCGGATCGCCACCGTACCCAGCACACCCATCAGGGGCAGCAACAGATCCTGGGTGCTCCGCGTACCCGCGTACAGGCCCTCGATGGCCCGGGCGATGAGGAAAATCATCACCGTATTCAGGCACAGCTCCAGCCATTGCAGCAGGATATTGCCGATAATGTATTTCCTACTTTCCGGGCAGAGAGCCATCAACCGTTTATCGAACATACGCCAACTCCTTCGCCATGAGTAAATTTTTTTCTTAATTCTCCGCATGGGTTCTTTTTTCCTCCCTTGGCAAAGTGGCGGAAGAAATGCATACTACTTGAAATCAAAAAATAGGGGCCGCCGCACGAAGCAAGCGTGCAGCAGCCCCCATTCGGTTATTCAGGACCACGCGGTTCCTTTGTTATGCCTGCCCGTCGGGCGTCAGGCCGAACATAACCGCGTAAATTCTTTTCCCGGTTTCGGTGGCGAATATGTGACGCCAGGTATGATACAGTGTCTCCCGGCTATGCTGGTTTTCAAAGCTGTTGACGATGAAATCTGCCTCCAGCAGAATCTGATGATCGACGCCGTCGATGGGGTGATACGTGTGGTGCTCGCCCACCAGGGTGCACACCCGATCGATTTCCTCTTTCGTAAAATCCAATCGGGACAGCATCTCCCGTGCCAGGGGCGGCCCCTCCTTTTCCTGCAAGGGGCCGGGATGGGCGCCATATTTTTTGTTGCACAGCGGAATGCCGATATCATGCACCAGCGCCGCTGCTTCCAGCACCTGGATGGTATGCCCGTCCAGCCCTTCCGATTCGGCAATCAGCTTGGCGTAGCTGTGCACCTTGGTAAAATGTTGGATCAGGTCCGGGTCGCCGGCGTCAAAGGCAATCATGGCGTGAAATAGTTGTCGGATTCTTTCCTGCATACAGGTTCTTTCCCTCCGCCGGCAGATCAGGTTTGAATCTTGAGCATCTGTTCCAGCAGCCCGTCATCCTCAAACACCATAATATCCCTTACGCCCAGGCTGACCTTCTGGCCTTCCTTCAAATTTTTAAATTCATAGCCATTGGCGATCACACGCACCAGCGTGTCGCCCACGCGGACGCGGCAATCGTCCACGTCGCCCAAGTAATACTGGGCTTCCAGCACGCCGCTGAGCACGCCGTTTTCGGTGAAGTAGATGTTTTCAGGCCGCACGGCCACCTCCACCTTGCCGGTACGGGGACCATCGTAAGGGATGGACTGATGATCCATACCCGGGAACACGATACGGCCGTCTTTCGCTTCGCCCTTGAAGAAATCCACCTTGCCCAGGAAGTCCGCCACGAACTGGTTGGCCGGGCTGTTGTAAATTTCCTGGGGCGTGCCGCTCTGCTGCACCACGCCGCGGTTGATCAGGAAGATACGGTCACTCATGGCCATGGCCTCGGTCTGATCGTGGGTGACGTAAACCACCGTGATGCCCAGCTGGCGCTGAATTTCCTTAATTTCAAAGCGCATGGATTCGCGCAGTTTGGCATCCAGGTTCGACAAAGGCTCATCCAGCAAAAGCAGCTTGGGGGCCGCCACCAGGGCCCGGGCCAGGGCCACGCGCTGCTGCTGGCCGCCGGACAGCTGGTTGGGGAAGCGCTGGGCGTACTGGCTCAGATGCACAATTTCCAGCACCCGCTCCACATTCTTTTTGATCTCGGCCTTATTCACCTTTTTGATGGTCAGGGGATAGGCCACGTTGTCAAACACATTCATGTGCGGCCACACGGCATAGCTTTGGAACACCATGCCGATGCTGCGCTTTTCGGGGGGAATGAAGGTTTTGCCGCCGGACACCAGCTGGTCATCGATATACAATTCGCCCGTAGTGGGCTTCTCAAAGCCGGCGATGATGCGGAGCATGGTGGTTTTGCCGCAGCCGGAGGGGCCCAACAGCGTGATGAATTCTCCCTCCTGAAAGGTTTCGTTGAATTCCTTGAGCACCACGTTATCGCCAAAGGCCTTGGTGATGTGTTTAATCGTTACGGTTGCCATCAGTATCGATCCTTTCTCAGATGGAGAATTCGCCCTTGGTCAGGCGGTTCAGCACAAAGTTGAGCAGTACAACGATCAAGAGGATGCCAAAGGCCATGGCACAGCTCATGGGCTGGCTGGTGAAGGTCCAGTATTCATAGAGCTGGAAGCCGATGGTTTTGGTGGTGCTGGAATACAGCAAAGTGGTCATCGATAGCTCATAGAAGCTGGGAATGAAGATCAGGAACCAGCCGGCCGCAATGCTGGGGAAAATTAAAGGCCCGGTGATCTTGAACATGGTGCGCATCCAGCTGGCGCCGGAAATCTGGCTGCATTCCTCCAGGGATACGTGAATCTGGCTCATGGCCGATACCACGGTGCGCATGCCCATCATCAGGTACTTGATCATATAGGCGATGATCATGATGTAGGCGGTGTTGTAAATATTGATGCCGAAATTGCCCTTCATGGTCATGATCAAGCCCAGGGCGATCACCACACTGGGCGTGCCGGAGCCCAGTGTGATCAGGAAATCGGGGATCTTCCGGCCCCGGACGCGGGTGCGCTGGAGCAGGTAGCTCATCACGCAGGCGATCACAATGCCCACCGTGGCCGTCACCGCCGCGAACAGGAGCGAATTTTTCAGGCTGTTCATGGTTTCCACCCGGCCAAACACCGTTTTCCAGTTGCTCAGGGTGAAGTTATCGGTCTGGAACATGCTCTTGCCCACGTCGATCTTAAACGAGGTGGAGAAAATGGTGGCAAAGGGGATCAAGATCACCACCACCGCGAACAGGGACACCAGCACCGTCAGCGGAATGCGCCAGCGCCGCAAATCCACGATGGCAGGCCGCACCGATTTGCCGGACACGGTGATATACTGGCGCTTGGCCAGCACCACATCCGACACAAACAGGATGATCACGGCCATCGCCATCAGGAACACAGCCATGCCGGTGGCGTCGTTCAGGCCCTGCTGCCCCAGCGCCACATATTCCACGATGCGGGTGGTCACCGTATGCACACGGCCCGGGCTGCCGATGATGGAGGGGATGCCATAGCAGCTGGCCGCGCTGACGAACACCAGCAAAGCGCCGGAAATCAGGGAGGGCATCATCATGGGAAGCGTGACGGTGAACAGCGTTTTCAGCGGCGTACCGCCGGAAATGCGGCTGGCTTCCTCCAAAGAGGGATCCATCTTCTCCATGGCGCGGCTGATGGTGATGAACGCGTAAGGATAATAGAAGCTGGTCAGCACCCAAATCATGCCGGGCAGGCTGTACACATTCAGGGGCCCCGGCGCGTCGCTCAAATGGAAGAGCACCCGCATCCACTGGTTGATGGTGCCCACGTTGGGGTTGAGCAGCCGCAGCCACGCCATGGCCCCCACATAGGGCGGCACCATGTAAGTGAGCACAAACAGGGCGCGGAAAAACTTTTTGCCGTACAGGTTGGTGCGCCCCACCAGCCAGGCCAGCGGAAACGCCAGCAGCGTGCCCAGCACCATGGTGGCGCAGGCGGCGATCAGCGTGTTTTTCAGCGCGTCCAGGTTCAGCGAATACGTGTAGAGGCGCTTAAAGGTTTCCAGCGAAAATTCACTGTCCGGGAAAAATGCCTTGATGACCATATAGATCAGCGGCATCAGCTGGAACAGGAGCAGGAAATCCACAATCAACAGGATGATGATCCATTTGAAATCAACAATCCAGGTCTTATCGCCCATCATGAGCAGGGCCAACAGCAGGGCGTCCAGGGCAATGATAATGCCCACCAGAATGGCGGTGCGGCTGTTGCTGACCACCAATTGCCAGATCCAGGACACCTCTCCCTTGGCAATCATGCGGAACGCATGCAGCTGCACGGCCTTATCGCGCACACCCTTTTTCAGGGTGTTGACCTGATCGGTCGCCCGGCTGTTGCTGGCGTCGTTGCTAACGAAATACACCTGCATCAGCATGGCCTGGCGTTCTTCACCCGTCAAATCGCCCACGGCCTTGGCAGCTTCTTCCGGCACGGCAGCGCCGTCATCAATGATCCCGGCCAGCAGCGCCTGGCGGAACGCCGTCGCTCTCTGTGCCGGAATGGCGGCAATGGCCTTTTTGTTGGCCGTGCTGACCTTGGGACCGTTCACCAGATACGTGGCATACAGCAGTTTGTACTCCAGTTCGCTCCGGGCCGGGCCCTGAGCCCCTTCCAGCGCCGCGTCCACATCGGCGGAAGCGCCCTTTTTCTGGCTTTCCCAAGCAGAAAGGAGCAAATGGGAGACCGCTTCATCCAGCGCCGTGCGCTCATCGGCCGCCAGGGCCGCCAGCTGCGGCTCCAGCTTTTTGCTCCAGGCATCCGCCACCTCGCCCGACAGCACGTACACCGCGCCATAGCCGGATTCGGAGCTGAAGCCAGAGGCGCTGTATTCCTGCATGCCTGCATATCCCATGGCGATGATCGCCAGGCCCAGCGCGAACACGCACGTCAGGATCACTTTGGTGATGATGGGCGTGCGATCCCGCATCTGGATCTTGTCCTGCATCGCGACTGCGTTTTTCATCCGCATGCACCTCTTTAAAAAATGGATCAAAAGAAAGAATCAAAATACTCGAACGGGGGAAGCCGCATCACGGCTTCCCCCGTGGAAGCGTTATTCAGGATGGAATTACTTGGTGGTCACCTTTTCGGTCCACACGGTGTTGATGGCTTCGCGGTTCTGGTAAGCGTTCTCCCAATCCACGCCGAAGTCCTTCTTGATCAGCTCGTTGGTGTCGATGGACTTGTAAGGAATATCTTCCATGCCGGCGAACACAGAGTGCATGTAGCCCTGCAGGATCAGCTTCTGGGCTTCTTCGCTCAGCAGCCATTTTTCGACCGCTTCGCAGGCTTCGATGTTCACGTTCTTGGAATGGTCTTCCGCCACAGTCATCACGGTGGAGGGGATCAGCACCACGCCGTCATCAGGATAGATGCAGGCCAGGTTGGTGATGGGGGTGCCGGCGTCGTCGGCTTCCTTGAGCACCTTCAGGATGGATTCTTCCAGGATCATGATGGCGGCGCACTCGCCGGTCTGCAATTTGGTGATGGCGGTGGAGCCGGATTCGATCATCACTTCGTTGGCAGCCAGGCCATCCAGGTAGGATTCGCCATAGTGGTTATCCTGAATCAGCGAAGCGACCGCCGCGAAGGTGGTGCCGCTGCTCATGGGGTTGCCCATCGAAATGTAGCCCTTCAGCGCGGGATCATTGGCGAAATCCTTGAAGGTCTTGGGGATGGTCACGCCCTTGGCGGCCCATTCGTCCACCATTTCGGGGTTGTAAGCCAGCACCATGTTGCACACGCGCACAGGATACCAGTAGCCTTCGGCGTCATAGGGGAAGCGGAGCAGTTCATCGGGACTCTCAATTTCAATGGGCTCCAGATAGCCGGCTTCTTTCAGTTCCAAGCTCAGGGCGGGCTCGGCCACCAGCATCATATCGCAGCCCAGGGTGCCGGTTTCCATTTCACCGTAAATCTTGGTGATCAGGGAGCTGGTACCGCCATAGAAGAAGAAGCTGCCGTCGTTGCCGGGCACCAAGTTGGGAAATTCGGCCTTCAGGGCTTCATCCATCATGTCGATTACGAATTGATACATTGAGGAGTAGATGACCAGTTCGCCTTCCACATCCTCATTGACGGCAAAGGCGCTGGTCGCCATGGTCGCCATCATCAGCAGCGCAAGAACAACAGCCAGTAATTTCTTCATTCCTACATTCCTCCGTTTTTTATTTTTCCGGTTTCATCTCACTCGAACCGGTTTTCTGGTAAAATTATAGCATGATTTGTGCATCAATGCAAGATCTACATGCTCCTTTTTTTATATTTGCAAAAAAATGATTTTTTTGCGAGAAGAACCGATTCATCCCTATTTTTTTCCAGCGCCAGGTGAATCAGACAAAAGATTCATAAATATTATTTATGATATAAGAAAGAATCATTACTTGAATTTTGGAATAGAGTATGCTACAATGCATTCAATCGAAGCAATATTTTTTCATAACTTCTGGTAAGCATACTGGAAGTTTTGTTTTTTCTTTTTATTTTCTTCTTAAATTCCCATTGAAACAAAAAGGAGGGCTGATGATGGATCGATTGCCATCCAAGCAGGATATTTTTGAGCACCATCCCATCATACAGACCATCATCCGCCTGGCCGTCCCCACGGTGATCGGGCAGATCATTCTGGTCATTTATAATATGGCCGATACTTTTTTTATTGGCCTGACGGGCAGCGACGCAAAATTGACGGCGGCCACGGTGTGCATGCCGGCCTTCATGTTTTTATCCGCCATTTCCAACTTGTTTGGCATCGGCGGCTCCAGCGTCATTTCCCGCGCCCTGGGCAGCGGGGATCGCGAACGGGTGCGCAGGGCCTCTGCCTTTGCCACTTGGGGCTGCCTGCTGCTCACGCTTTGCTATTCTTTTTTCACACTGGTGTGCTCCGATTTCTTCATTGATCTGCTGGGCGGCCAGGCATCGCAGGTGCACGGCTTTGCCAAAAATTATCTCATGATCACCGTTACCATCGGCGGCCTGGCCACCGCCATGAGCACCTTCTTTTCCCATCTGATTCGTTCGGAAGGCCACGCCATGCAGGCCAGCGCCGGCATCATGCTGGGGGGCATTTTAAATATCGCGCTGGACCCGCTGTTCATGTTTGTGATTTTGGCTCCCGGGCAAGAGATCATCGGAGCGGCGGTTGCCACGGCCCTTTCCAACCTTTGCGCGTTCATTTATTTCTTCTTTATCCTGTTCCGCTATCGCGCCAAGTCTTCCCTGTATTTCAGGCCCTCCAAAGCGATGATGGAAAAATCGGTCATCGCCGGCATCCTCAGTGCCGGGCTGCCCGCCTGCCTAATGACGCTGTTTGAAAACATTTCCTACGCCGTGCTGGATAACCTGATGGCCGCTTACGGCATCGCCTGCCAGGCAGGCTTGGGAGTGGCTAAGAAAATCAATATGCTGGCCCATTGCATCGTGCGGGGCATGTCCCAGGGCGTGCTGCCGCTGATCGGTTACAATTACGCCGCCAAGAAATTCCGCCGCATGCGGCAGTCCATTGTCTATTCCGGAGCCATGTCCGTGGTGCTGGCGCTGCTGTGCATGGCGGGATGCCTGCTGTTCAATCGGCAGCTGGTATCCATTTTTATCCAGGACAGCAATGCGGATTCCATCGAGCACGGTGCCCGGTTCCTGCGCATTCTGTGCCTGGGCGGGCCCTTCTCTGCCTGCGCATACGCCATCATTTCCTTCTTCCAGGCCACCGGCAAGGGCATGCGTTCCTTCCTGCTGGCCATTCTCCGCAAGGGGTTGCTGGACATTCCCATGATGTTCCTGCTGAACCAGTGGATCCCCATCAACGGCATCGTGATGGCCACGCCCATTACCGACGTCATTTGCTGCGTGGTGGCGCTGGTCCTGTTCATTCCTTTCCTCAAGCGGCACAACGAAACCGGCCCAAAGCCAATCGATGCGGCATCGTAAAAAAATTGCCTCCGGATCTCTCCGGGGCAATTTTTTTGCGCTTATTTATTCTCACTCAAACTGGGCCGCGTACAACTGATAATAAAATCCTTTTTGATCCATCAGCGTTTCATGGGTGCCCTGTTCGACCACGTCGCCCTGGTTCAGCACCAGAATCCAATCGGCGTTCTGGATGGTGGAAAGGCGGTGGGCGATGACAAAGCACGTTTTACCGCGCGTCAATTCCCGCATCGCCCGCTGAATCTCCCACTCAGTGGAAGTGTCCACGTTAGAGGTGGCCTCGTCCAGGATCAGCATCCGGGCGTCGTAGAGCATGGCGCGGGCAATGGTCAAAAGCTGCTTTTGGCCCTTCGAAATGTTGCCGCCGTCCTCGCTGATCACCGTCTGATAGCCCTGGGGCAGCCGCATGATGAAGGGATGGATGTGCGCAGCCTTGGCCGCGGCCACCACCTCTTCCATCGTGGCCCCCTCCTTACCGTAGGCAATATTGTCAAAAATCGTGCCATTGAACACCCAGGTGTCCTGCAACACCATGGCATAAGCGCCGCGCACGCTTTGGCGCTTCACCTCCCGGATATCGTGGCCGTCCAGGAAAATGGCGCCTTTGTCCACATCATAAAAGCGCATCAGCAAATTGATGATGGTGGTTTTTCCCGCGCCGGTGGGGCCCACGATGGCGACCAGCTTGCCCGCTTCCGCATGCATGCTCAGATCGTGAATGATGGTTTTGGCCTGATCATAGCCAAACGCTACGTGGTCCAGCCTCACATCGCCCCGCACGATGGGAAGAACCGCCGCGCCGTGCCGGTCGGTCAATTCCTCTTCCTCATCCAGCAGCACGAACACCCGCTCCGCCGCCGCCAGGGCAGAGAACAATTCGTTCACGATTTCCGCGATGGCGTTGATAGGCCCGGCAAACTTGCGGGAATAGAGCACAAAGGACGATATAGAGCCCAGGCCGATGTTGCCCCGCATATAGAGCACGGCGCCCAGCAGCACGATCAGGCTGAGGGTCAAATTGTTAATAGCACCCATGGTGGGGCCAATGGACACGCCGTAGTATTCCGCGTCGTAATAGGCCTCCGCCGTATTGCGGTTGATCCCGTCAAATTTGTTTTCCACGTTGCCTTCGTTGGCGTAGGCCAGAATGGTCTTTTGCCCGGAGAGCATTTCCTCCACAAAGCCGTTCATTTCGCCATAGCTCTTGGAGCGGCGCACGTAACGCGGCTGGGTGCGCTTGCGCATCCGGGTGGTGTATCCAATAGCCACGGGCACAGCCACCAGCGCCACAACCGACAACCGCAGGGAAATGGACAGCATCATGGCCAAAGAACCCACCACCGTGACCACGCTGGTCAGGATAGAAACCACGTCCGTAGCCATGCAGGTGGAAATCACATCAATATCGTAGGAAACCCGGCTGATGATATCGCCGGCCTGGTGCCGGTCAAAATATCCCACTGGCAGGCGCATCAGCTTGTCAAACACGGCCTGCCGCATATGCTGGGCCACACGTTTGCTGGTGCGGACCATGACCACATTGATCAGAATCGTCAGCAAGGAGGAAGCCAGATAGCAAATCAGCATCCGCACCGCAAAATAGCGGACTCTTTCAAAATTGACCTTGCCAGCCCCGGCAGCCGCCTCATTGATGGCGTTTCCTGCCAGATGGGGGCCCCAAAGAGCCAGCAGATTGCCGCCCACGCTGAGAACGGCCACCAGCAAAATAACCAGCCGGTAAGGCCCGAGGAAGGCCAGCAGCCGCCGCAGGGCGCCCCGGGTGTCCCGAGGCTTGCGCAAAATGGAATCCCGCGCCGCCATTATGCCACCTCCCCTATCTGCGTGTGATAAATATCCTGATAGGTTTTGCAAGTGCGCATCAGTTCCTGGTGAGTGCCGTGGCCGATCACCCTTCCCTCCTGCAGCACGATGATATCATCCAGCGCCATGATGGAGGAAACGCGCTGGGCAATGACCACGGTGGTAGCGCTGCCATGGTGCTCCCGGATGGCCTTTCTCAGCGCCGCGTCGGTGCGGTAATCCAGCGCGGAGGAAGAATCATCCAGGATCAGTATCTCCGGCTTGGCGGCCAGGGCCCGGGCAATCAGCAGCCGCTGCTTTTGCCCGCCGGAAAAATTGGCCCCGTGGATCACGGCCTTGTGGTCGTAGGCGTCCTCATATTCCTCCACAAAGCCACGGGCCATGGCGTCTGCCGCCGCCTGGCGGAGCATAACGTCGTCCACGTCCCGGCCAAAGGTCACGTTTTCCCGGATGGTGTCGGCAAAAATCACGTCGTTTTGAAACACCACGCCGAATTTCCGGTGCAGCGTATCCTTGTCGTAGGTGCGCACGTCCTTCCCATCCACAAACACGTGCCCCTCTTGGGGATCGTAAAACCGCATCAGCAGATTGACGATGCTGGTTTTGCCGCTGCCCGTAGCGCCAATGATGCCAAGCGAACCGCCCTTGGGCACACAGAAGCTGATATCGGACAGGCACTTTTGTCGAGTGGAATGGGCAAAACGCGTGCCGTCCGCGTCTTCTTCCGCTTCCGTGCCATCCAGATAGCTGAAGCTGACGTGGTCAAACACCAATTTCCCCTTTTGATTCGGTTCCGCCGCCAGGGATACGTCGATGGGTGTCAAATCTTCCTGTGTCTCCACCACCTCCGCGATGCGGTTGGCCGAGGCGTTGGCTTTGGACAACATCATGAACACACGGTTTAAGCCCATTACGCCCATCAGGATCATATTAAAATAGGTTAAAAAGGCCAGAATCACACCGGGCTGGGTGGCCCCGCTGTTGACCCTGCGGGCCCCGATGAACACAACCAGCGTCAGCCCTACATTCAAAAACAGCGTGACCAGCGGGCCAGGCAGCGCCATGATGATGCCGGCTTTGATATCCCGCTTGGCGATATCGCCGTTGGCCCGGGCATACCGCCGCATTTCATAGGGTTCCTTGCTCAGCGCCTTCACCACACGGATGCCCGTGATATTTTCCCGCATGATGCGCACGATATCATCCATGCTCCGCTGCACCTGATCATACAGCGGGATGCCCTTCATGGACACATACACCACCAGCGCGATCATCAGTGGAGCCATAACGCACAAAATCGACGCCAGGCCCGTATCCATGGTCAATGTGATGGCGATACCCCCCAGCAGCATAATGGGTGCGCGAATACCCATGGTCTGCACCATGCGCACAAAATTTTGCACGTTATAGGTATCCGATGTCATCCGGGAAATGAGGGACGGCAGCCCCACGGCGTCTATCTGGCGGCCGGACAGGTTCAGCCCCGTGTGGAACAGATCCCGGCGAATAGCGTAGGTGCTGTTCCGGGATACGCGCACGCTCAGCCGGTTGGCCGTCACGTTGAGCAGGCGCGCGCACACCGTCAGCCCGATCATCACAGCGCCCCAGGCCAGCACCGGCCAAAATGTTTCGGCAGCGGGCACCACCCGATCCAGCACATGCTCCATCACATAGGGAATCATCAGCTCCAGCAGCGTGCCGGCCAGCTTGATGCCCATCACCCCCAGGATGAACAGCTTGTATTTGCCAGCGTATTTCCAAATAAATTTCATGGCATTCCCGGTGTGCCGCAAAGGGTCAATTCGCTTTCCGGCATGCCGTCCTCCTTCCAGCCGTCAATCAGTTTTTCCAGCAGGCGCTGCAATTGCTCCTGCTCCTGCTCGGTCAAGGCGGCATAGCGCACAGTCACATCCGGCCGTGCTTTCGCTTTTTCCGCCGCCCTACGCCCCTCTGCCGTCAGGGATAGGAGCACCTTGCGCCGGTCCGCTTCATCCCGGCTCCGGCGGATGAACCCCTTTCCTTCCAGCTTGCTGATCAATTCGCTGATGGACCCGGCCTGAATATTCAGCCGCTCTTGTATCTCACGCTGGCTGATTTTTCCTTCCTCCAGCAGCAGCCGCAGCACCCGAGCCTGGGTTCTGCCTGCGCAGGAAGAATGATACAGCCGCCGGCCGCATATGCGCAGCAGCTGCGTCAGCTGTTCTTCCTTCATCCTTTCGTTTTCGCTCATGGTTTCCTTCCTTTCCGTCCATCATGATAATGCGCCGCCTCCAAAATGTCAAGGTGCCTAATGATTTTCCGGTGAGAGCGCCTGCATATAAAAACCTTTAAACCACTTGCCGTCCAAAAAGGGCAAAAAAATTCGGCCATTTTTTCGCCCTGGCCATGCCGAAGGTATAGAGCCGCAGCAGCGCTACGTTGACTGGAGCAAAGCGCTTCCAGGGCGAAAAATGATCGATAAGACGTCTTGTTTTAAAGAGTGTAGTGTGGGTATCTAAAATGAGGAATGTGCGGTTTCGAGTAGCTCGGCCTGCGGTGCAAGGCGCTTTGGCGATGGGTGTCCGGGGCCGAAGCGCCCGAAAAATGCTCCCGTGAAGCATTTGCAGCGCAGGTGGGGCGGAAGCCCTGAGCCGAAGGATCAATCGAGGAAAAACAACGCCAAAGTGCGGCCTGAGACGCCGTAAATGCGTCTTTCCGTATTTTGAAACAGTCTCTAATATCAATCTCCCTTGATCCGGTGTCCGCAATAAGGGCAGTAGGGCTTGGGATCGTCCGGGGTGTCCTCGCTGCCTTTATCGATAGCGGTGGTGAAGCCCGCGGCAATGATGCCGGTGGGAATGGCGATGATGCCGATGCCCACCAGGCTGATCAGGGCCGCAAAGAACCGGCCCACCGCCGTGACGGGGTACACGTCCCCATAGCCCACGGTGGTCAGGGTGCAGATGGCCCACCAGAGAGAAGCGATCACGTTGGGAAACTGCTCCGGCTGCACCGGGTTCTCTACCGTATACATGATGATGGCGGAAAAGAGCATGACGAAGGCGCACAGCACCACCGAAATGATCAGCCGGGAGGCAGAGGTGCGGATGACCTGCACAATGGTTTGCAGCGCGTCCACATATCTTCCCAGCTTGAACACCCGAAACAAGCGAAAAAGCCGGAGCAAACGCACCATGCGCAGAAAACGCATATCCGCCGAAATAAACGGCAGGTAAAAAGGCAGGATGGCCAGCAGATCAATGATGGCCAGGAAGGAAAAAATGTATTTCAGCCGGGGATGCTTTTCTCCCGGATAGAGCAGATCAGCCGTCCAAATGCGCAGGATGTATTCGACGGTGAACACCGCCACGGTAAAGGCTTCAAAGGCGGAAAAGACGGCGCGGTAACGGGCGTTCAAATCCTCAAAGGATTCCAGAACGATGGATACGACGCTGAGCACGATCAGCGTCATGATCAGCAAATCAAAAATCCGACTGGCTCGGTTGTCGCCGTCATCCCGGCTGACGATATCGAAGATTTTTTCTTTCCATTGTTTCATGCGCATGATGGTGCCCTTTGCCCCCATTCTGAAAACGGGCGGATGATATCCGCCCCTGCATTTTTAAAACATTTCCGGCTTCCTGGGAAGACTTGCTGGTGTTGATACCACGCTATGCTCTTTCAGCTGTTTCGGAGGGACGTGCGGCAGGGAACCGCTTTGGGGCTTCAAAAAGCGGTTCCCTCCTGCAATATTTATACCTTTTACAGCAGAGCCCGCTGGATCTTTCCGCTGGTAGTCTTGGGCAATTCGTCCTTAAAGACCACGATGCGGGGATATTTGTAAGGCGCGGTGCGCTGCTTAACGTAGCTCTGGATTTCTTTTTTCAGTTCCTCCGTGCCTTCCTTGCCCTTGACCAGCACGATGCTGGCCTTGACCACCTGGCCGCGGATGGGGTCCGGCGCGGCGGAAACGCCGCACTCCAGCACGTAAGGAAGCTCCATAATGACCGACTCGATTTCAAAAGGCCCGATGCGGTAGCCGGAAGACTTGATCAGGTCGTCCACCCGTCCCACATACCAGAAGTAGCCGTCCTCATCCCGCCAGGCGGTATCGCCAGTGTGGTAGAGGCCGTCGTGCCAGTTGCCGTTCACGTTCCGGTCGTCGCTGCCGTAATAGCCGGTGAGCAGGCCGCACTGGGGGCCATGATCGGTGCGGATGACGATCTCGCCCACCTCGCCCACGGGCACCGGATTGCCGTTGGGGTCCACGATATCGACGTCGTAGAGCGGCACGGGCTTGCCCATGGAGCCAGGCTTGGGGATCATGCCGGTCAGATTGCCGATGATGATGGCCGTTTCACTCTGGCCAAAGCCCTCCATGATGCTTAGGCCCGTGGCTTCCCTGAATTTCTGGAACACCTCCGGGTTCAGCGCTTCGCCGGCAATGGACGCGTGGCGGATCGAACTGAGATCATATTTGCTCAGGTCTTCCTTAATCAGCATCCGGTACATGGTGGGCGGAGCGCAGAAGGTCTGGATATCATACTGCTTGAAAAGCGGCAGGATATCGTCGGCGTGGAAGCGGTCGAAATCGTAGACGAAGATGGCGGCTTCGCACAGCCACTGGCCGAAAATTTTGCCCCAGCAGGCCTTGGCCCAGCCGGTATCGGAAATGGTCAGGTGCAATTTGCCCGGAATCACGTTATGCCAATACTTGGCGGTGATGTAGTGGCCCAGGGGATATTTGTAGCTGTGGCACACCAGCTTGGGATAGCCGGTGGTGCCGGAAGTGAAGAACATGAGCATGGGATCATCGCCGCCCGGAGCGTCCGCGGGCTTTTCAAAGCGGGAGGAGAACACGGAGTATTCGCTGTCAAAATCGTGCCAGCCCTCCCGGCTGCCGCCGCAATACACCTTTGTTTTCAAGTTGGGACATTCAGGCAGGGCCTTTTCGATTTCGAAAGCCGCCTGGCCGTGGCTGGTGCAGATCACGCCGCTGACTTCGCCGGTCTGGAAGCGGTAAATATAATCCTTGCACAGCAATTGATCGGTGGCGGGAATCACCACCACGCCCAGCTTTTCCATGGCCAGCATGGTAATCCAGAAATGATACTGCCGCCGCAGCACCAGCATCACCCGGTCGCCCCGCTTGAAGCCGATGGAC
>JAFUFC010000091.1 GCA_017470095.1 Clostridia bacterium
CACCCACGGCGACGCCGACCATTACGCCTACACCCACACCCACGGCGACGCCGACCGCTACTCCCACAGCCACACCCACGGCGACGCCGACCATTACGCCTACACCCATGCCCACAGCGACGCCGACCATTACGCCTACACCCATGCCCACAGCGACGCCGACCGCTACTCCCACAGCCACACCCACGGCAACACCGACCATTACGCCTACAACCACGCCTTCAGCGAAGCCAACGCCTTCCGTTACAACGACTCCTCCCACATACAATTTTAAGTTTTCTTTCAAAAAGATTTGGCAAGGAGATCATGAAAGCAGTATTGAATGGGTTCTGTATTATCCAGATGATACTGTGGCGCACAAGAAATTCAACAAAAAGGTTATCAGCGAGTATGAATGGCGCTATGAAGCGTGGTTTCCTGAAGATGTAGATTATTACATTATAGAAAACGTGCCAGAAGGCTATATGGTTCATTATGAGAATGTTGGTGTGCATGTAGCTGAAACCGACCGTTGCTATAACGGAGGCACAATCATCAACTATCGGGTGCCCAAAACCGGCGATGAAGCCCCTCTGGTTCTTTGGATCGCATTTGTGCTGGTTGGAACTGCGATATTAGGCGGTATAATCTTTTATTCTCGGCGAAAAGCAGATATATGACCCAGCAATATAGCAAACAGACCGTACCAGAATAATTTGTATGGTCTGTTTCGGCAAAAGGAGAACGCCATGTATCGGTCGCCTAGGAACCACAGAAGCAATCGTCACCGGCACATCTCCTGGGGATTGGTGTTTGCAGTGTTGCTGTCTCTTGGGCTGGTCATTTTTGGTCTGGAGCATCTAATTGGCTATGGCATGGATTTTATGTCTTCTTCCTTCATTGCCCAGGAACTGTTGCAGATATATCGAACAACTCCCACAGATGTTCCCGTTATCAAACATGAAGCATTTTCTGCCGCTCATGAAAAAGCAGACATTTTTACTCCTGTACCTATTGAAGCATCAACATTCATTCAAAAAGAAGAGCAAATACCAATCCTGCACTTGCCGATTACATCTTATCCCAATAATCCCAGGCTGAATATTTTAAGCCGCTTCAGCGTTCTGCAAAAGGAAAATAAACACATCATAGGCTGGCTTGGTATTCAAAATCTGCTGGAAGAGCCAGTAATGCAGCGGGATAACATCTTTTATCTGAATCACGATGCACAAAACAAAGAAAACGTCAACGGCGCTTTGTTCCTCGATTCAGCTATCGAACTGAAAAACAGGCCATACACATATATAATCTATGGCCACAACATGAAAAGCGGTGCTATGTTTGGCAGCTTGCGCAATTATGAAAATAGCACTTTCTATCACAATGCTCCCTTTATTTCTTTCGATACGATGTATGAAACGGGCTGTTATGTGGTTTTTTCCGTGGGGATTATCAGCATTAATGAGTATGATCGCAACTATATTGATTTTTTCTCCTTGCTGTCTACTGACATTTTAGCGCGACAACTAGCCATTGAAACGCTGATTTCCGCTTCTGTTCATACCTGTACTATTGATGTACAATCAGAGGATCAAATTCTGCTCCTTGTCACATGTGCGGAGAAAGAAGATGATCGCAGGGTCATCGCTGCAAGGCGCATCAGAGATAGCGAAAATGAAAAAGAACTGAAAACGCTGGTGAAGAATAGCAAGAAACGATAGAATAGGCCCTATAAAAAAGATGAGCGATCAACTCAAATAAACAGCATTATACCAAACAACCCAATCCGGGACGGGAAGCCATCCGACGGTTCAAGTGCATAATGGTATATTGCTGCCAGGAGCGAGGAATCACTTGATGAATATCCATCTTAAGTGGACCTCCTTTCCAGCAATCAATTTTGATTGGCGATCAATCCACATAGCTCCACCCATGCTCCCCATGATAGATCATCAGCTTCGTCATACCGCCGTCGATGCAGATGTTTTCACCGGTGATGAAATCGGCCTTATCAGAGCAGAGGAACAGCGCCATTTCCGCGATATCTTCAGGCTTGCCCACCCTGCCCACAAGTTGCTGTGCGGCATCCGGGCCGGTGATGGTGGAATCGGTGGTATCGATCCAGCCGGGAGAAATGCTGTTCACCCGGGCCTTGCCCGCCAGGCTGACCGACATGGCGTGGGTCAGTGCAGCGATCCCGCCCTTGGCGGCGGTGTAGCTCTCGGTCTGGGGCTGGCTCATGCGATCCCGGGAGGAGGAAATATTGATTACTGATGCGCCGAGGGCAAAGTGCGGCATCAGCAGCTTGGTCAGATAGAACGGCGCGGTGACGCCCACCGCCAGGGCGTAAGAGAATTCTTCCCAGGTGCAGTCGTCGATGCCTTTCATCAGCGGCAGGGCGTTGTTGACAAGATAGTCAACATGCCCACTTTTTTCGATGACGGACGCCGCGAACCGCTCCAAATCCTCTTTCCTGGATACATCGCCCACAAACCAGTCGCCTGGCTGAATATCAATAATGTGCACCGCGGCCCCTTCCCGGCGAAAGGCGTCTGCAATGGCCCAGCCGATGCCGTGGGCCCCGCCGGTGACGACGGCGACCTTATTTTCAAAGTCCCCCATTTGCAAGTCCTCCGTGCTCAAATCCCACGTCCACGTCGCCGCTGCCCAGCGCATCCGCCAAACTATCGGCATCGCTGATTTTGCCGATGCGGGTATAGCTGTAGGGCGTGTCAAAGGACTGATAGAACACCACCACGCAGTCGTCACCGAACAGCATGATGTCCCCGGCTTCGATATGCCCCACCCGCTGGGAAGCGGCGGGCAGCGGGCCCATCAGGTAATGGTATTTTTCGTTGCCGTTCAGCTCGGTCATGTGCAGTGCCATGGGCAGCAAATCGGCAAAAGCCCGGGCGGTGTCGTTATCTTCCAAAATGGCGTTGAATGTCTGTTCTCCGATCCGAATGGTCATGGCTGCTCTTTGCTCCTCCTCCGTGGTCACGATATCGCCCGTCCAGGTGATGATGCCGCCGAATTCATAAATCTGCGTGTATCCCATGCCCGCCAGCTTTTGGGCGGCTTGCTTGCTGCGGTTGCCGTTGCGGCAGTATATCAGGATGATCTGGTCGTAGTCCGGCAGCGCCTCCGGGGGATCGGAAACGATGTCCTCGTTGGGGATCAGGATCGCCCCGGGGATGTGCCCGGCGTCGTATTCGTCCTGTCGCCGCACGTCCACCACCACGTGCCCGTCGTCCCGGGCCATCATTTCCTTCGCCGTCTCCTGGTCGATCTGCGCGTACCCCTCGGCGTGCGCGGCGCAGACGCCAAAGAGCATAAAGGCCAACAGGAAAAACATTATTCGTTTCATTCCAGGCACCTCCTTGTAAACTTAAAATCCCGTCGCTGCGGTCGATTAATCTTTCCGAGGCGGCTGCCACAGGAACAGCCCCGCCGCCGTTGCCAGCCGATCCAGCAGCCGAAGCAGCCTTTCCGACGGCTGATACACCGCCATGCAAAGTTCATCCCGGTTCAGGGTGAACAGCGCATTTTCCTCCGGCAGCAGGATGCACAAATCCTTTTTATTCTCTGCGATCCGGGAAAAAAGCTGCTCCGGCGCGGGGTTGCGCTCCCAGCTTTCCGCTTCCGGTTCGCAGACCTGCATATCAAAATAGCAGTTGACCTTGAGCAGGATTTCCGCAAAGCCGCGGCGCAGGGCGGCTTGCCGCTGCTCCTGCAAATAGAATCGCTCCACGGCAAAGAACTGCCCGGCGCTATCCGCCGGCACCTGCCGGGGTAAAAAATCGATCACCCAATAGGGCTTTTGAAGCAGCTCTTCAATCATGCTGTGCCTCCCGGATCATCTGTTCAAAGCTCTCTGCAAATCGTTTGTCGTCTTCTTCCGTGCGCTTGGCAGGGCCTTTCAGATGATGTTTCCCGCTGCGGCGGGCTTTCTTCGCCAGGTGACGGTCCATCAGCAGCCCGTCAATATTTTCGTTCGTGAACACCTTACCGCTCTGGTGGATGGCCCGTGCACCCTTGCCCAGCGCCAGCGCCGCCACGCCGTAATCCTGGGTGATTACGATGTCGCCCCGCCGGCACAGGTTGATCAGGGCGATATCCACCGCGTCGGCTCCTGCGCCGATCACTCTGACTTCGCTATAATCTGAGGTCAGCACATGGTTAGTGTCGCACAGGAGCGTCACGGGGATGCCGTGCGCCCGGGCAATATTCTCCGCGATCCGCGTCACCGGGCAAGCGTCGGCGTCAATGTAGATCCTCATGGTTTCAGCCACGTCCCATAGCCCCACACCAGCAGCACAATCTGCACAATCAGCAGGAGGGGAAAGAACACCTGGAAATACCAATGCTTGGTTTTGTGGCGGCAAAGCTGCATCCCCAGCACGCCGCCCAACGCGCCGAAGCAGGCCGCCGCCAGAAACAGCGCCTTTTCCGAAATGCGCCATTTGCCTGCCTTGGCGCAATGCTTATCGTATGCCATCAGGCCGAAGGAGATCAGGTTCAGCACGGCCAGCGCCACCGCAATGAGGACGATTGTATTCATACGCTTATACCCCCATTTTCGTCATGATTCCGTCCGCCGTGACGCCGGGATGGGTCACGTACAGCCGGGCGATTTGCTCGACGAGCGTCTTATCCATGCCGTACTTTTCGGCGATGAAGGTGACGCCGTTCCCCTTTTGTGTTTCCTTCATCACGATTTCAATTTGCTGCTTGATGTTTTTTGGATCGACCTTGGGCGCGGCCTCCTTGGGCGCATGGGGAATTTCGATGCGCTTCACCTGCCAGCCGTCTGCCTCGATGGTCAGCATCGCCAGGGTGATAGGCTGATGGAACCGCCGGGGACCGCAGCTGCCGGGGTTCAAAAGCAGCGTGCGCCGTGTCATTCCAGAATAATCCACCCATGTGCTGCTGTACTGGTGGGAGTGACCGAGAATCACGATGTCATACAGCAGTAAATCCTTGGGCAGGTCCTTCTTTTTGTGGGTCATGTACATCCGCAGCCCGCCCAATTCAAAATCCAGATACAGCGGCAGCTCTTCTGCCCATTCCTTGTCATTGTTGCCCCGTACCGCCTTGACCGGGGCGAACTGCGCAATCTGATCCAATATGCGTTGGCTGCTGACGTCTCCGCCGTGGAGGATGCAGTCACAGCCCGGCAGCAAAGAAAGCACTTCCGGGCGAAGGAGATCGTGGGTGTCGGAGAGAATAGCAATTTTCATGGTTTTGTTTCCCTGCCCTTTTTCTTTGCTTCTTTCTCCAGCCCCTTCACGGTTTCCAAGTACGCTTTTTCAACCGGCGACAGCGTCTGCGCCTGGAATTTGCGGTATTCCGCCTGCGCCTTGTCCAGCGCCTGCTGATGGCTCACGGTTCCGGCATCCTGCAAGAGCTTCCGCCCGCCGGAGGTCAGCACAGCGTCCAGCTGCGCGATATAATCCCGCATATACATGGGCCGATGCTCGATGGCCGCGATTTCAGCCAAGTCGAAGTAACCGGAGACCAGGTTGTTCAGCACCCGCAGCTCCTGCTCATCCAGATAATTCTTAGCGACGGCCACGTCCCGCAGCACGGGCAGATCGCCGGAGAACGTGCGAAGGCCCATGAAGGGCTGCTCCGCGTCGGCCCGCTGATAGATCACTTCGGCAGCCGTGTGCCCGTGGGCGGCGAAATGCAGCTTGTTCTGCACGATCTGAAAGAAGCGGACGGAATCCTCGCTGTGCGGGTCGTAGTCAACGCTGGTGGCGTACAGGTCCAGCACCTGCCGGTATAGCATCTTTTCCGACGAGCGGATGTCCCGAATGCGGTCCAGCAGCTCTTTCCAATAGCTGCCCCCGCCGTTGCCCTTCAGCCGCTCGTCATCCAGCGTAAAGCCCTTCTGCATGTATTCTTTTAGACGAGCTGTGGCCCATTGGCGGAAATGTACGCCAACCGCAGTACGGACACGGTAGCCGATGGCGATAATCATGTCCAGATTATAATGCATCACCTGATAGTTTTTCCCATCCGAAGCAGTTGTTCGGAATTTCCGAACAACTTGTTCCGGCGATAGTTCGCCATCCTCAAAGATATGCTTGATATGCTCGCTGATATTGGATTTGCTGCTGTGATACAGCTCGATCAGCTGCGCCTGTGTCAGCCAGACGGTATCTCCTTCAAACCGCACATCCACGCGGGTCAGGCCGTCATCGGACTGATATACAATAATCTCGCCTAATGCTTTTTCGCTCATTTTTATTCACCATTCACTTGCCAAGACTAATAGAAACGATATTTAGAAGGGAGGGTGATGAATCACTATGTTTTTATGATCATCGCAATTATTATCTATTAAGCGGCTTATCGCTTCTTGAGCATGCTTACTATACTCATTATCAGATGTCGAAAGCTTCTGTAAGTATTTATGGTAAGTCTTTACTGTCTTAGGCGCTTTTCTTCCCGGTAAATATAATATGGGAAAACTCTTTATAATCTCTTCAATATCATCATCGCCTTTACAGCACCCAATAAGCACTAATCCATTTAGGTATCCTTCATAATATGCCTCATTTAGATAGTCTTTTCTGGTATGAACTCTAAGGATTAGATCCTCATATCCGTGTATAGATGACATAATAAAATCAGGGTCACAGTATTCTCCATTCTTATTGCCCTCAAGAAATCGATCAAATGCATGGAGCACGCCATCCTGATAGACTAGTGTATATAAAACACAAGGGAATACTTCTTTGTCTATTGACGAAGTATTAATATGTGTTGTCTGGACTATTCTTTTCATGCATCCAATGTAGTCTATTATTTTTGAGCAATCCCTTATACTTCCTTTTTCAATTAGAGCTAAACGTAATTTATGTAAAAAGAATGTACCTGCTGTAACTATACAGGTGCTATTCTTATATTCGATTTGCTTTTGCAAAGTATCATCTAAGGTCACTATATAAAAATGCGGGTAAAAATCTCCCATTTCTTTGCTTATGTATTGCATTAATTGGTTAAAATCATCATCGCCAAATGAAAAGCCAATAAACACAACTGTCTTTGTGGCTAGATATGTTTTTAATGTTGCGCCAAGGACTCCATTTGTTAGTCTTTCATAACAGTGATTGTAATCAGCAGTCGTCGCAACAATAGAACTGAGATTATTTATTGATCCATGTATCTTTAGTACATGTCGTTTATCACTATCATACAGCGAAAAGTCTTCGGGTGAAGTAATGGGAATCGCATCACAATAATCTTCAAAATAGGTATCCCAATTTGTTGTGACTATTGTTTTTATGGGGTATATCTGTGATAATTCTTTATGAAATCTCGTTGCCTGAAATTCCAATTCAGGAAATGAGTGAATATAGTCAAATCTTCCTTTTATTTTTTTAATCAGCTTCCGTCTTCCATTTGGCTGATCACAGTATTTTTGCATGAGGGAACTAAACGAGAGGGTATTGTCATCTAATTCCAACTCATTCATTATTTCACTATAGAAAGAATAAGGCATTACCATATTGTTTTCTGTGCTAATGCCAGCTCCACAAAAAAGAACAAGATTTCCTTCGATAGCAGCATTGACTATTCCATCAGGCATCTCAAATGATTGATTGTTTTTGCAGATTGCACAATTGCAGTTCATGCTTTTATCAACTCCATATTATTCACTTTGAGATTTGAAGATTATAATTGATAAAATGCTTTCAATTCTTTTTCTAAGTTTTTCTTTAACTCGGCTACGCCATTTCCTGCATTTTTATATGGAATCATTTTGTAGTGCTTAATATCAAACTTTACTTCATCAAAGGGCAGATCGGGGTTTTCAGGGTTGCTTACAAGATATAATATTTGGACAGCATTGCCCAGCTTGGCACGTATTAAGCCTTGGGCAAATCCAGCCTCATAGTATACATTTGCATTTTCCTCTGTAAGATCTGCTATAAGCAACCCCGCATTTTCGATCTGATTCAGCATCTCATTAATGATATCGTACGAGAATCCGGTGATTTGCTTATCAATACGAACGGGGATGGGTAAATCAATACGGTGATCACTATTGATTTTGTTTACTGTATCGCAGATCGCATCATAAACAAATTTTAGTTCATCTTTGAAAGGCATTGCGACAAATATTTGCTTTTTCCTTATTTCATATATACTGTCAAACACATCTATCATGCTTGCGGGATCGAAATCTTTAACATCATATAGGCGCGAATTGATGAACCATGTGTTGTACGCTGTTAGTTTTGCGTTTTCATGTTTTTCCCCCATATAACAGTAATACACATAAGGAATGATTGCAAATCGGTTTTTGCAAGAGCGAATTACTTCATAATCATTAAAATATGTATGCTCTAATACATTGAAGATGTAAGAAAGGTCATCTTCCGTCATTTTTTCTTCTCTATCAAGCATAAACTTAAAACAAAAAAGAATAATATCTTCTAAGTCAGAAAAGAAAGAGAAAATATTCTTAAAAGGTAGGCTTCTATACTTTTCTATGTATTGCTTGGTAAGGCTATACTCCTTCCCATAAACTGCCAATTCATCAGGGGTAAAAAGCCCAAATAAACCACGATATTGCTCAATTAGCGTTAATGGCTGTACTTTTGAATTTATATTATGGAAAATTTCCATTTCGAGTTTTTCACGATCATGAAACATCGGGTTCCCGCTGCTTTTAAGAAGAATAATGCAGTAAGGAATAAGATAGTCCTCTTCTGTATCTTCAAGTGCTTCCATTCGGTGATTCCCATCAATACGGTTAAAAACTTGATGTGGATCAAGTAATGGATTACCATAGTTTATTTTGATTTTTATTGTTGTGTTGACTTCATCTTTTTTTATTCTCGCAAATTCAATAGCCTTAGCAGAGTCCCATACTTTCAGCATACCACTTTCTGTGCTTGTTGACAGATAATCAAAGGGGGTTGTATACATATGTGCTTTCCAGCTTAATTGGTCGCTATACATCCCGGAATAATCATATGACAGAATGACTTCCGGCATGAATTTCAAACTATATCCTTTTAGGAACTCTTTGATTTCTTCCACATGGTTTGTTTCTGCTTTCCGCTGATAAGCAGGATGGGGTTGGGAATACTTAATGAGTGTTTTGCTGGAACAATAACCGCGAATCACAGGAATTCCATTATAACAATACTGGAAGTTGCCGATAATCTCATCACTCATCTGTTTATCCCCCATTACTCCGCAATATTTGAAAATACAACAGCTTCATCAATCAGATACATGAGCGTGCTTGCAAACATGAGACGCCTAATGGCTTCTTCTCGTGTTATTATTTCTTCATTATCATGACATTTAGGGTTACGCAAAGCCGATATAGCACCTTGCAGCATATTCATCAACCCAACCTGTTTATCATGACATG
Organism: Clostridia bacterium; assembly: GCA_017470095.1. Lineage (GTDB taxonomy): Bacteria > Bacillota > Clostridia > Christensenellales > Aristaeellaceae > RUG563. The sequence goes on from JAFUFC010000091.1 coordinate 9,377, forward strand.
TTTGATCATTGAGATCGCCTATTTTAACCAGCGGATTATTTATTGAAAAAACAGTTGTCATCGCTTTTGTGCCATCAGGAACATTGGCATTGGGAGAAACAATTTTGAAGATATTTTTCACTCGTGTATTAATTTCAACAAAAGCATCTGTTGCCGCATTGGTCCAATGACCATCAAGGAATAAATCCTTTGACGACTTTATGATACGCGGATGAATCAGGCTCCACATATCCTGCTTCGGGTTTTTTGACTCATGAAGGAGATAATCCAATATTTCTACTACTTGCCCAATCGTAACGTATTCAAGAGTATAGCCGAGTGGCACGGATAAGAACAATTCATTTCTTAATGTTTGCAAACGAGAACTGATGTAGGGATAATCCTTTGTAATATCCATTGCAATCGATTGTATATCATCCTTCATCTGCATAACAGCATTAGGTAAGAGAAAATACCCGTTTTGCTGAATATAAGACATAGCATCTATTATCTGCTTCTTTATTAATCGGATTTTCTCAACATCCATTGTTATCTCCCTCGTTCCCGTTTGGTGTCTCATCACTGTGTGGGGTAAGCTCTTTTTCAAATACTTCCTTTGTTTTTGCCTGCACAACAGGCAGTTGTTCTTTCATGGTTGCCAACAACTTATCAATTTTCACATTCCCCAGCAACATTGTTTTCGCATCACCATGCACAATCGTCCATGCGGCGGTAGTATGAATAGTATATTCATCTTTAATCACTGTTGTACGGAATTGATCTTGTTTCCGTCCTGCATCCATGAGATAGTCCAAGTTATGCACATTCATATCTCGCAGGTTTTTTATATCCGCTAAAGGCGCAACCTTCTCAATGGCTTGTATAACTAATTGCAATGAATTATCGCCTGTTCGCTGTAGCTCAGAATCCAGTTTTTCCAAATCTTCAATGGCGTGAAATATGGCCATGATCAAGAACATCCTCTCGGCAATAAACATGGAATTCTTCTCATTACTCCATGGATCACCTCCATGATCATCCTCCAACACATCCAGAAAACGGTTTGCTTGTATCATCACAGCGTTCCACCATTGGCATGTTTGGTATGACAACAGGAAACGCTGCGTGCTCGTCATTTCTTTCTCTTTGATATCTTTGCGCACGTTATGATTCTCCCAGCAGTTCTTTTTCAAAATGTGCTTTTGCTTCAGACCATTCTCTTTCTGCCTCTTCAATCATTAGCTTCGACTTTTCCATTGCATGAAACACCTCATCAGCAAGCTCTTTTTGAATGCTAAACGATGGAAAAACGATTGGCAGTTTTTTTAAAAATACTTCAGTAACACGTTGCTGGCCAGCGGAACCACTAAACATTCCCTGGGCAGCTTCAAGAATATGCTTGTCTGAGAGAAGTATCCATAGGTATGGCATGTAGATTTTTTCGCTTCTTGGACGAAGCACATGAAACTCTGTTGATCCAAAACCATATTCAGTGGGCATGTTATCAGAAAGAAATGATTTTCCATTCTGCATACATGGTGTTATTTTCGCCCAAAGCAGATCTCCACGCTGAAATGGTGTAAATCCAGTTTTGACTTCTCCGTATTTTTTCTTTTCATAAACCACTTGATTTGTCTTCTCTTTAACGGCGGGCATTGGCACAAAAGAAACAATGTCTGAATCCCTTAATCCTGATTTCTTTATTGAAGGATTAATATCCACATAGTTTTCCAGCGCTCCTGCATAATAAGAACTATTACACAATTGCGTGTAAACATCATTTAAATATGCACTATGTGGATTGCAGTAGAATCCTATTTTCTTAACTTGTCCGAGAGTAAAATAACTATACATGGATGGATGGTACTCAGGAAAAGAAATGTTCGATTTTGAAAGTAACTGTTCACGCGCTTTATTCACAATTAAATTTGCATACTGAATAGCATTTTCCCGCTTTTGTTCCGCATCATTCATCTTGACCATGAGACTAAATTGTATCTCTTTGGGTGGAACGATAGTTTTATATGATTTAAACTCTTCTTTGTTGATATTTGGCTGTCCAGAGGGTCGTTGAATTCCTTTCACCCATGCAGAAAATGTTTCAGTCTTTGTGCACCAGTAGATAAACTTGGGATATACTTTGCTTTCATCAAACCGAAACCTAATACAATATCCTGCAAAAACTGCAGAACCGATTGCTCCATCATAATAGTATGTCTTTCCGACGGTTGCACCAGAACGAGCAAATAGAATATCTCCATTCCTAAGTAAATGCTTATCTGAATAGTTATCAGTGGTCATATACTCGTGGTTTGGAGCAATTCCAAAGTCATCAAAATCTGTAATACGAATATATTTGGGCTGATCTTCACTTGTCCTCTGTATAGCTGCTGAGGAAGTTCCATAACTTGGTTCTTCTAAAACAAGATTGCCTAGGGATATCTTCGCTCCTTTTCTGTCCATAGAAAAAGCTAAATGACGCATATTTCGAACATCAAATCTTCCTGTGATTATCCCCCGCTTGATAGCAAAGACACAAAGGTCATTTGCGTCGGGGGTTATCCGAAAAAAGGTGCCGGATCCTTCTGGAAGGCTTCATACTGTGCTATGATCTCGTCCAACTGGGATTCTGTTTTTCTTCCTGATGCATCATAGCCGATCAATTCCGGAGCAGCCATGAAAATGGCTTCATTCGCATCGGGCGTTTCTGTAGTGTTCCGCTTCCGCACGAAGATAATGGACGCTTTGACGCCGGCACCAAAGTGGGCAAAGGCGTGTTGCGGCAGGCTGACCACGGCCAGAAGCTGGAACTTTTCCAGAATGAAGTCCCGAACGTATTGGGAAGAGCTGTTGGTCAGCACACCGTCCGGCAATACGATGGCAGCTTTGCCGAAACCATGCTTAAGGAATTCCCAAATTCTTTCGATAAACAGAATCTCCGAGCTTTGCCGGGGACGATCTTTTTCTTTTCCTTTTGCATCCTTCACTTTGCCCAATTCATAGGAGGACAGATACGGCTTTTCCGCTTTGTTGATCGTGGAACCGAAAGGCGGATTGGTCAAGATCAAATCAAATTTGTTTTTGGCGAAACCGCGATTATGATCATGCATTTTATCGATGCTGTCCAGCGCATCAAAGCTGATAACGTTTGTATGCCCGTCATCATGCACAATCATATTCATCTTGGCAACACGGGCGATTTCATCGTTGATTTCGATACCATACAGATGCTTTGCAGCAAAATCATGCCAATAGTTGAAATACTCCACGGGCTGGGTTTCCCTATCATAGAATTCCTTGGACTGGGTTCTCATATAATCCAGGGCGTGCAGCAAGAAACCACCGGAGCCGCAAGCCGGGTCCAGCACATCCCAATCATGCTCGGGCTTCATCATTTTTACGGCGAATTCGATAATGGGACGTGGCGTAAAGTATTGCCCGAAGTCTCCCTTGAAAAAACCATCCATGAATTGCTCGAATGCAACGCCTTTTACGTCCAAATCGGTTTTGTTCAGGTTGATAGCCTCCAAGTGAGAAACCACCGTGCGAAGCACCCGGTCGTCCACCTTGATGGATTCCGTAAATACTTCCGGGTCTTTTTCCTTTTGTTCATTATAAAGGGCGTTGATGCGTTCTGCCAGCTTTGAGGAAGGTTCATGCGTTTTAATCTGGAATTGATAGGGTTCGCCGTTTTTCCTGGGCTTTTGCTCATCGCTGATTTTCACAAATATCAGCTTACATAATTCGCCAAACGCGGTTGGCGGGGACAAGCGCCCGCCGCCCCATAAGGTGTTATGGCATTTCTTGATAGCAGCGATCAAATCTTCGCGCGCTACGGGCTGAATATCCGGTGCGCTCTTTTTCTTTCCTTCATCGTCCCGATAGAAGCCACCCTTATAAAAACGATACTCCTGTGGTTTTCCATAGGACTTGGGCAAGTCGGCAATGATGTTTTCTTCACGTTCATAGATGCCGGTTTCTGTACTGGAAAAATCCAGTACACGCCTGGTCGCACCGGCAATGACGACCACATAACTGGCGCGGAGCTTTATCCAATTGGCGTTTCCTACGCCTTGTTCAATCGCCTGCAAAAACTCGGCATCTGTCACGCCATCCTTTTTGCACTCTACGACAGCATAAGGTTTTTTGCATTCATCATCAGAGAAAATCACAATATCCGCTCTGTCCGTGGGCACCCGATCCGGGATGGTTACTTCAACCTTAATGCGGTTTGCTGGATAATCATATTCATAAATCAATTCTGCCCAAAACTCGGCACGCACCTTTTCTTCTGGGTCGCTATATTTTTCTTTATGGTTATCAGACGTGACATACGTAATCCATTCTTTTCCTTCGTTGCCTGTAACAAATGCATAGCCATCAGCGATTGCTCTATCCAGAAATGCCATGTGTACTCCTCCAATGCGCAATAATTTGTGAATTATACTTTTGAAGCGATCCTTCTGCGAAGATCGTCCAGCTTTTCACCGTTGTATGTAAACCACAATGTACCCTGAACCGGATGCGTAAAGCCCTTGAGCTTTTGCGCAAGTGCAGAAAGTGAAGTGGTCTCGCCGTTGTATTCGATATGGCGATCGTCGATCACCGTGGGGCGGACAGACTCATCATCTACAAAAACGATTTCAGCCCCAAAGGGAATACTGCATTCGCTGAACCGGAAGGGGCCGCGCCGGGCCTCTTCTCGGACTTCTTCGGCAATTTGCTCGTCAATGATCTCATGCCCTTCCGGGCGAACCCGCTTCAGGCGATCCAGCATTCCGCTGATTTTGGCGATGCTTTCCAGCAAGCTATATGCATCCTCTGCTGACATCGCATAAAACTCTTTTACACGTTCACGCCCGTCAAAGGTTTCGATGGAACGCAGATCGGGATTCAGGCGGTCGATCAGTTTGTGCAGCTCTTTATCGGTCAGAGCGCTTTCTACCTCATACACGGCATATGCGCGAAACGCAAATGGGATCGTTTCGCTGCGGTTCAACTGCTGCAAGCGCCTTTCCAGATCTTTCGCATATCCAATTTTGATATAATCTGGGAATGATGGATTGGTTAGAATATAGATAACACCTTTCGACATGGGGGATACCTCCATCGTATAAAATCACTGAGGGTCCTGGATAAGCTCCATAATATCATCCATGGTACAGCCCAACGCGCCGCAAATCTTTACCAGCGTTTCCACGCGCACATCTTCATTTTTGCCCAGCTTGGCCATGGCGTTGGTGCTGATCTTAGCGGCTTTGATGAGCTGCGTTTTGCTCATGCCTTTGTCTATAAGCAGCTTCCATAATTTATTGTAGGATACAGACATTGTGTTGTTCCTCCATTTGCGAAATAACGGCAACGTACTCCAAGAAGAGTATATCATATCCTACATTTATCTGCAATATTAAATTGTAATTCTCAATTTTACAGACTCTATCCTGGGATGCTGGCTTCATCATTATATACATGCGGTAGACAAAAAAGGACTAAAAGGGAGTCGAAGGGACTAAAAAGGAGCAAAAAGGACTAAAAGGGAGCAAAAATGACTTGAGTTCCCGGCTTGACAGTGGTATAGTGTATGTGGTGAGTTTGGGCCAATTCCCAAGCTCATTTTTCTTTTCCAGGCCCTGTGGTGTAAATTGCCGCGGGGCTATTTTTGTGCCTGCCGCCCTTCATTCAGGATGATACGAAGACTTCCGCATGTAATCCAGCACGGTCACGCCGGATGCAAAAATTTGCCGGTGTCACTTTGATCGGATTTTTACATTGAAGAGTGTAGGGCAATTTTTCAGCATGAGCTTCACTCCGGCATGTTTTTGCTCTGGTGTTTCCAAAATCTTTGTTTTTCGCCATGTAGATATGGAGGGGTAAGTGAAAGAGAGACATCAGTATGAGGACAATATCCTCTGAAGACTGTACCGGACGCTGTGCATCAGAAAAGTTTTCTGAAAGTGTTTCCACTTTGCCCCGATTTTTACATAGTAGGGCAGCGACCAATATGCAGCTGATGGCAGGAGGCGATGCTGGCGTGATTCGCGGGCATGATCGATTGCGGTTGATACTCGTAAGAAGGTATTTCAAAAAAATTCCGGCGGAGGTTTCCAAAAAGCTCGATTTTGGACATTTGATTGTGTGGGGAGAAAACGACGACGATGATCCGCGTGCTGAAAAAATTCCTGGAGGTGGTGTCATTTGCCTTGATTTTCCCATAGAGGGGCGAGGGGTGTCTGGCTAAAAGCGCAGCGTGAGCTTCGCCTCGGCAAAAAAATTGCTCAGGTGTTTCCAAAATCGCTGATTTTCGCCATTTATAGGCGATGAGTTTTCCCTCACCATTCGCAGGCATCGCCAGCGAAGCGCACCTTGACAATTAGGGTCACGTTTCCAGATCTGTCCAAACCGCCATGATCTTCCTCTTCGGAAGGGAGCGCCGAAAGGACCGGCAGTGAGCCAAACAAGGTTTCTTGCCAGAGACAGCAATGAAATAAGCCTGAACCAACACCAAAATCTCATCTTACACCAACGCACAAACTGCACGAAAAGTCAAGGCGTAAATGCCGCCAAAGACGCTGTTAATTGGCGGCAATCATCCCAGTAAACATTCTGGAACAACGATAGAATGTATATGGGAAATGTCCTGATGGTGAATGCCGCCGTGAAGGGCAGAAAGATTTCCAAAGATAGGAGAGCATGATGACAGAAAAGAAAAACCGCACGATTCACTACAGCTTCAAAGCGACACTGGAAGAGGATGCCATCATTCAGAAAAAGATGAAAACCTTTGGAATTAAAAATCAATCGGCATTTATCCGTGCCATGGCACTGAACGGATATGTGCTGAAGCTGGATCTGCCGGAGCTGCATGATGCGGTTCGCCTGATGGGCAGCCTGAGCAACAATGTCAATCAAATCGCCAGGCGGTTAAACGAACACGGTTCCATCTTTGAAACGGAAATCGATGACATAGCAGATCGGCAGAAAGAACTGCGGACGATTCTGAGCAGCATTCTTCGCAGGCTTGATCAAATTCAACATTGAAAGGAGCGTCTATGGCAGCCACTTGTATCATGTCCATTCATATCAATAAAGGAAAAACGGCCCGACAGTGTATTGGGGGCCGGCTGGATTACATCATGAATCCAAAGAAAACAGACGGTGGAATTCTGGTTTCGACTTACGCCTGCTCGCCCGAAACAGCGGCGGATGAGTTCATGCTTTTCCGCCAGGAGTCCCAACAGAACACCGGACGAACACAGGAAAGCGAAGTGATCGGCTATCACGTCCGGCAGGCTTTCAAGCCGGATGAGATCACACCGGAGGAAGCAAACGAGATCGGAAAAGAGCTGGCATCGCGGATGACCGACGATCAATTCGCCTACGTCGTTGCGACACACATCGACAAGCATCACATCCATAATCACATCATCATTTGCTCCACCGATCTGGAGGGGCAGCACAAATATCGGGATGTGAAGCAATCGGCAAAGGATCTGGCGCAGATCAGCGATTCACTCTGCCGGGAACACAGCTTGTCAGTCATTCAGAACCCGCAGGATAAGACCGTTACCTACGATAAGTGGCAGGGCAATCAGCGAAGGTTCACCCATCGGGATGAGCTGCGAATGATCATTGATACGGTGCTGCGGATGCAGCCTGACGTCTTTGATGCGCTGATGCAGCTGCTGGAAGATGCCGGCTGCCTCATCAAGCGCGGCGCGCATATCACCATCAAGCCGCCGGATGGAGAACGCTTTATTCGTCTCGACAGCCTGGGGCCGGAATACGATGAAGCTGCTTTGCGCCGGACGCTGACAGGCGATCATGTGCACATTCCGAAAATCCCGCGGGGTGATTTTACCGAAAGCCAGATCAAGCGGCTGGTTGATATTGAAGCAAAGCTCCGCGCCGGTAAAGGGAAAGGCTATCAAGTCTGGGCCGAACGGAACAACATTGACGCGAAAGCGCAGATGATCATTTTCCTGAAAGAGCATCACATCAGTTCGCTGGAAGAGTTGAACGAGCAGATTCGGGAGCTGACCAATCAGCGAGATTCTCTGAAAGCCTCCCTTCGTGAGAAACAAAACCGGATGAAGGAGATCAACCGACAGCGGCAAGCGATCCGGGATTACAGCCGGACGAAAGAGTTTTACACCCAATATCGGGAATCGGGCTGGTCGGTGAAATTCTATCAGGAGCATTGGCAGGAGATTGAAGATCACAGGAATGCCCAGGCGGTTTATTCCTCTCACGAGGGAAAGATGCCGACGCTGAAAGAATTGACGACGGAATACGACAGCTTGAAGGAACAGAAAGAAACTGATCAGGCAGCCCTCGATGAACTGAAGCCGAAGCTGACTGACCTCAAGCATATCCGATATAACTACGAGATTCTGGAACGGGACTGCGCACCAAATAGTCACCAACATGTCATACCAAAAGACCACCACTACGATGAACACCGTGCCAACCACGATGACGAATCCCGCTGATTCGCAAAACAACCACAGCGCTTACGCTGGTAAAGGGGGCTTGGGGGGCTATACCATCCAACAAGCAAAGTGCAAGAAGTGCTACCTTTGCCCTGCTTGCTACTATGCTTCGCTACTATGCTTCGGGACTGGTTTCAGGAGAGCATGGGACCGTGTTCCTGAAAAAAAGAAATTTCATTTCGTGAAAACTTTTTGCCCGGGAAACCCAGTAAAACCGTCATTTTAGGAAATCTGACAGACGCAAAAATGCCAACAAAGCCTTACGCCGCAACGCTTTCCGAAGTTTTCAAAACGTGAAAACGATTTTGAAGGCCGTGTGATATGGTGACGATGAAAGCCAGAGCGTAAGGCTTTATCCCCACGACTTCCCGCTCAGGAAAAGCTATCCTGCGCGTTCACATAAAGCCGTCCTGCGTCATGCTGTCGCGAAGCATGATCCGAACGCAGAGCGGCATCATAACGCTTCCTGACTGTGTGATCGGACACACAGTCAGATATCACAGACGCTAAAACAGAACAGGAGAAACCCATGAAAGAAAACGAAAAGCAAACAGTTGAAATAACAGACGAAGAAAACGAAAAGCCCAAGAAAAAGATTGAAAGGCAGCCTTGGTGGCCGGATTGGTTCACCGGCAGAACGATCAATGAACCGATCTTCTGCCGTGAATTTCTGAAAAAGTATCGGCTGGCATACACGGAGAATTCTTTCTTCTCTACGGAAGGAAAGGTGACGGATGAGAATGCGCTGCGCGCTGTCATCTATCAAATGGTGGAGCGGTTCGTTGTCACCGGCGTGAGCAAAAAGGTGGATGACATTGTGAAGGCTCTGCGGATCACAGCCCAGGTGAAAGAGCTGCTGCCGCAAACGGATCGCATTCATGTCAGGAACGGCATGCTGTTCTTGAACGGAACATTCACTCAAGAAAAGAATGAGATCGTCCGATACAGGCTGCCCATATCCTTCAATCCGAATGCGAAGCCGCCGGAACGCTGGCTCCGATTTCTCTCCGATCTGCTGCGGCCGGAAGACATTCCCACGCTCCAGGAATTCATCGGCTACTGCCTGATCCCCAGCAACGCCGGACAGAAGATGCTGGTGATCAAAGGCAGCGGCGGCGAAGGGAAAAGCCAGATCGGCAATGTGCTGTCCAAACTGTTCGGTGCATACGCCAAGGATGGCAGCGTGGGAAAGATTTCAGAAAACCGTTTTGCCCGCGCCGACCTGGAGCACGTGCTGCTGATGATCGATGACGACATGCGATTGGAAGCGCTGCGTCAGACCAACTATGTGAAGTCCATCGTCACGGCGAAAAGCAAAATGGATCTGGAACGCAAGGGCAAGCAGAGCTATCAGGGCTGGATGACGGCGCGCATCATGGCGTTTTCCAACGGCGATCTGATGTCGCTGTTCGACCGGAGCGATGGCTTCTTCCGCCGGCAGCTGATCCTGACCACCAAACGAAAGCCGCCTAACCGACCGGATGATCCCGAGCTTGCCGACAAGCTCTGCGAAGAATTGGAGGGCATCTTTCTCTGGGCCTTCGAGGGTTTGCAGCGGCTGGTGAAGAACAATTTCCGCTTTACGGAAAGCGACCAGGCGCGCGTGAACCGGGAAGCTGTGAAGAAGGATGCCAACAACGTGGAGCTGTTCCTGGAGTCGAAGGGCTATATCACGCGCGGGTCGGACTGCTCCATCAGCTCCAAAGACCTGGGCGATGTGTACCACACCTGGTGTGAAGAGAATGCGTACCCGGCTTTGAAAAGTAAAACGTTGGTGGAGCAGTTTGTGGCCAATCAGGAAAAGTATGGCCTGGAGTACACGAACCATCTGATCAACCAGGCTGGGCGGCAGGTGCGGGGCTTTAAGGGGATCGGATCGCTGATCAAGCCCTCCGGCTTTTCATCGGGCGGATGGCAACAAGTGGACCCGGACGACAACCCGTTCAATACTTGATAAAAGAAGTTTTGAGCAAAACAATGCGTCCATGCGTCCCACAGGACAGCAGGACAGGGTGCTGGACGGGACGCATGGACGTATCAAACGAAGGGAAGAGAGCTTTTACAAAATGGAAAAGCAGCTTATGCAAAACCCATTTTGTTACCGGTTAGACCGCGTTGGGGAGCTGAAAAATCCTTGTTTTTCAAGGATTTCAACGAGCTTCAAACAGTTGTTTTAGAAGGGGATGATGAATTGATCGTCACCATCAAAAAAGGAGCCCTAACCGGTAACAACAGACAAACGACATCATAGGAGGGCATGGAATGAACTACACCGTTAAAGAAATGTACGGCATGGTGCTGAAGGAATACCCGGACATTATGGACATCGCCACCATGTGCCGGGCGCTGTGCATCAGCGAAAAGACGGGCTACAAGCTGATCAAAAGCGGCCAGATCACCGCGTTGAAGGTGGGCCGCGCTTACCGGATTCCCAAGATGCACGTACTGTCCTATTTGAAGCTGACAAACGCAGCGTAAATTTACAGTTCGAACCTTGCGCCGCTGGCATGATTGGTGTAAACTGGTCATGTCAACGGCAGGTTCGGTCCCGCTGCGAAAGGAGGATATATGGTAGCAGGACACCTGCAGGAAAAGAAAGGTCTTTTCTATATCGTACTCAGTTATCAGGACGTTGATAACCATCGGAAAACCAAGTGGATTCCCACAAATTTGCCTGTGAAAGGCAACAAGAAGCGGGCAGAGCAAATGCTATGGGAAGCCCGGGAGAAGTTCAAGCCGCCGGTAGAGCGAGGGGCGATGCACAGCGATATGCCCTTCTGCGAATATCTGGAGGAATGGCTGAAAATCGTCAAGGGCTCGGTTCGTCCAGCCACGCTTGCCAGCTACGCTTCCATGGTTAAGTTCCCCATCAAGCCGTACTTCGAAAAGAAGGGCATTGCCCTGGGCGATCTCAAGGCGGTGCACATCCAGAAGTTCTACACCGATCAGCTGGAGCGGGTTTCGCCCAACAGCGTTATCCACTACCACGCCGTGATCCATAAGGCGCTGAAATATGCCCTGAAGGTGGAACTGCTGAATGCCAACCCAGCGGATCGGGTGGAGCTGCCCAAGAAGGAAAAGTTCCTGTCCGATTACTATGACAGCGATGAGATTAACCAGCTGTTCGAGCTGGTAGAGGGCACCGATCTGGAATTGCCCGTCAAGCTGGCGGCCTTCTACGGGCTGCGGCGCAGCGAGGTGATCGGCCTGAGATGGTGCGCGGTGGATTTCCAGAAAAACACCATCACCATCGACCACACCGTGACCGACGTGGAGATAGACGGCAAAAAGGTGGAGGTGGCGTCCGACACCACCAAAACCAAATCCAGCCTGCGCACGCTGCCGCTGGTGCCGCAGTTCAAGGAGCTGCTGCTCCGCAAGAAGGCCCAGCAGGAGGAATACCGCCTGGTTTGCGGCAAGAGCTACTGCAAGGATTATCTGGATTACATCTGCGTCAATCCCCTGGGGGAGCGCATCAAGTGCAGCTATCTGACGTCGGGGTTCCCCAACTTTCTGGAGCAGCACGGGATGCGGCGCATACGCTTTCATGATCTGAGACACAGCTGTGCCAGTTTGTTGCTGGCCAATGGTGTGCCCATGAAGCAGATCCAGGAATGGCTGGGCCACAGCGACTTCTCCACCACGGCCAACGTGTATGCGCACCTGGATTACCATTCCAAGATCACCTCTGCGGAGGCCATCCTGAGCGGGCTCGGGATGCAGGGATAAACACTGGCTTCCAAAAATGCAAGAAAACCGCCTGTTTTTGAAGCGATTTTGTGCAGAGGTTGGATGCGGCGAGACCTCGAAAACCCAAGAGGTACAACGGTTTCGGGCGATCAAGAGTTCTCTCCTCAGTTCTCTCCTGAGTTCTCTCCAAAAACGGCGAAAAAGGCAAAAAGAAAGCGGCACCGGAACCGTGGGTTCGAACATGAAAGGTGGTCCCAAAAACGTGAAAACCCGCATGAACACTGGGTTTCATGCGGGTCGGGCGATGGCGGAGGCGGTGGGATTCGAACCCACGAGGGCTTTCACCCTACCTGATTTCGAGTCAGGGCCGTTATGACCACTTCGATACACCTCCACAGGCAGGAAGTATCATAGCGCATCGGGGCGATTTTGTCAAGGAAAAACCTTCCCTTCACGGAGAAGGGAAGGTAGGAAGGGCTATGGGCAGCGTTATCCGTTTCCGCCCAGGGTCGAGTCGTAGAGGATACGCTCGACGATGCCGCTTTCCACGTTCACGTCCACCACATAAATGCCGTCCCCTTCGGTGAATTCGGGGAACACGTTGGGGTTCGTGCTGGGACGCTGGGTTAAGTAGAACCAGACGGAGTAGACCGGTTTGCCATCGCAGATGTTATAGTAGTAATACTCCTCAATGTCCTGGGGGCAGGTCATCAGGGCCATTTGCTCGTTGGTCAAACCATAGGCTGCGGCCACGGCCTGCTTTGCAATGGCGCTCATCTCCGCTTCGGACAATTTGGCGGCGGCGCGGGATGCGGCCTCGTCCACGGCGTAGCGCGCGGCCAGGGCTTCCGTTTCCTCTTCAAGGGACAGGGACGCGGTGGCGGCTTGCAGTGTGCCATGGCGCTTTGCGATCTCCCTGGCCTTTTCGTAGTAGCCGGATACGTCATGATGGGCATTATCCCAAGCTACCATGTCGTTCAATTGATCGACGCCCCAGGCTTCGGCATCCAAGCCGCCGACAGTGCTTTCGCCATCATGGCTCCAAACGACGGTGGCTTTCCCGTCCTTAACGGTGACGGTGTATTCGCCCAGCACGTAACGCAAATCTTCAATGCCCCAGTAGGCGACGGCGGTGCTGCCGTCTTCTTTTTCTTCGATGGTTTTGCCAAAGTATCCGCCCAGCATGGCAGGGGACAGGCCGTAGGCGGCTTTGACCGCCTGGTCGGCCAGCAGGGATGCGTCGGCTCGGCTCGAAAACACGATGCCTGCCGCCACGGCGGAAACGGTGCCCAGAACCAACACAATGGCCACCACCAGAACCAGGGACAATTTCTTTTTCATGTTCAGTTCCTCCTCCTGCGCAATGCGCTGCCGAATGCGCGCTTCACGCTCCGGGGAGGCGCTCAAGGCGGACAGACGCCGGTTCATGGCGTCCCGGACGGTTTGCTCGTTAATCCGCATGATACCATTCCTCCAATTCCTGCTTCAGCAACTGCTGCGCTTTGGTCAATCGGTGATAAACGGTGAAGCGGGGCACCCGGAGGATACGGGCCGTTTCATCGCCGCTGAGGCCTTGCAGCCAGCGAAGCAGCACCACCTCCCGGTACCGGCTTGGAAGACGTAGCACTGCCTTTGTGACGGTGTGGTCCTCCAGGGTGAAAGGAGCGGAGCCTTCGGGCAGATGATCCAGCGATGCAGACCGGTCGGTGTGCTGGAAGTAGGCGCTTTTCATCGTGTCTTTACAGGTGTTGATGGCGATGCGCGTTAGCCAAGTCTTTTCATCCGCTGCCCGGCGGAACCGGTCGTAGCCTTTCCAGGCTTTCAGAAAGGTCTCCTGCACCGCGTCCTCCGCCAGGAAAACATCGTTCAGATAGGCGTAGCACAGCCGCAAAAGGGACGTCTCCCACCGCGCCATGGCCCCTTCGAGCCAGGCACTTTTTTCCGCTTCGGCCATCGTTGCTCCCTCCTTTCGCAGATTAGACGAGATGGGATGATCCATTGTCCAAGGATAAATCAAAAAAATTCCCGATTTTTTTCAATCGGGAAAATCGCTATGGCGGGAATTACGGCTTAATTTCGCCAATCATGCCGTCCTCTGTTACGCCGGAGACGGTCACGGTGTACACCTGCCCGGGCTGGCCCCCGGGAAATTCACAGGGGATATATTCGGCGGTGTAGCCCTGGCTTAGACCGCCCTCCTCCTGCTCCTCGCACAGCACTTCCACCGTTTGGCCCACGCGGGCGGCGCGGTAGGCCAGGGCCAGCTCATTTCCCACGGCGATCAGGCAGCGGGCCCGTTCTTCCCGGGTGGCCTTGGGCACCTGGTCGGGCATCCGGGCCGCCGGCGTGCCTTGACGGGCGGAATAGGGGAACACGTGCATCCGGGCAAAGCCAATTTCCTGGCAGAAAGATAGGGTCTGGGCAAATTCCTCCTCCGTTTCTCCGGGGAAGCCGGTGATCACATCGGGGGTGATGGCGCAGCCGGGGAAGGAACGGCGCAGCAAATCGCAG
>JAFUFC010000092.1 GCA_017470095.1 Clostridia bacterium
CGAAAAGGAAACTGTTTGGACAATGCCGTGATGGAAAATTTCTTCGGCTTACTCAAGAGTGAACTGCTCTATCTGCAAGAATTTGATTCCATGGAGCACTTCAAAACAGAACTGATTGCGTACCTTGATTACTACAACAACCGCCGCATCAAGGCAAAGCTGAAGGGCTTGCCTCCTGCTCTTCACAGAAAACAAGCCCTTCTGGTCGCTTAATTCATATTTTGTCTAACTTTTTGGGGTCACTTCAGAGCCAGGCCTGGATGCGTATATTTATGGATTATTCTGTCAAAGTAATGTTATAAATGTATTTGTCAATGGTACGTTTATGGGCCTCATACAGGTTTTTTTCCACATACAAGTCTTTAAAGTATCGATACAGCTTGGCCTTGATTTGCACGCTGTGGGGCACATTGAGCAGGGTGCGCATGGAGGTGCTGGTGGGGTTCTTCACGTAATGGTAGACCGGCTCATCCAGCAGCGCCACGCTGTGCACGCCGTGGTAGTAGCACATATTGAAGGCAAAATCTTCGCCCCAATCCAGAAAAGAATCAAACCGCACCTGCTGACGGCGGATCAATTCCGTCCGGTACATTTTGTTCCATAGGGCGCTGAAATAGAAGGTGCCGGGGCGCTGCATCAGCGCCATCAGGAATTCCTGCTCGTTCAACGTCTGGTCGCCCTGCAACAGCCCCTTGGGTGAAGAGGTCTTTCCAAGGTCGAAATAATAGTGGGCGATGACCAAGTCGCACTGCTCCATGGCCTGGGCCATGGCCGCAAAAGCACCGGGAGCAAAGAAATCATCGCTGTCGGCAAACATGACATATTCCCCGGCAGCGGCGTCCAGCCCCGCGTTCCGGGCGATGGCGGGGCCTGCGTTTTCCTGGGTGAGCACCTTTACCCGGCCATCCTTCGCCGCGATTTTCCGACATATATCCAAACTGTTATCCCTGCTGCCGTCGTTGATCAGGATCAATTCTACGTTATCATAGGATTGATTCAGCACGCTGGCGGCGCTGTCCGGCAGGGTCCTGGCGGCGTTATAAACGGGCATGATTACGCTGATCAGGTGCTGCTTTTGTTCCACAGTATTGCAATCCCCTCTCTAAAACAGCCGTGCGTTATTTGCAGGGTTCCGGCGATAAGAAGAACAGCGCCACCGCCCCGGGACCTACGTGGGAACCGGTGCCCGGCTCGTAGCAGCGGATGAGCACATCCTTCAGGTTTCGCTTCTTTTTCAACAAGTTGGCCAGGTATTGGGCATCCGCCTCGCAATCACCATGGGCGATGGCCACGATTTCGTTTTCATCGTTTCCGGCGTGCTTGTCGAACAGGTCGGCAATGGCCTGGAGCGATTTCTTCCGGCCAATCACTTTTCCGCAGCTAACGATGCGGCCTTCGCTGTCGCCTACCAGCAGGGGCTTGATGTTGGCCAAGGTACCGATCTTGGCGGTAAAGGCGGAGATACGGCCGCCCTTTTGCAGGAAGGTCAAGTCATCCACCGTGAAAAACTGGCACATGCGGCGCTTGTTGTTTTCAGCCCAGTCCCCGGCGGTTTGCAGTGTATTCTTGGCTTTCCGCATGAGGGAAGCTTTCAGCGCGAAAATGCCCTCGCCAAAGGAGGCGGCCAAGGTATCCACCACCCGGATGACCCGGCCGGGGTATTTTTTCATCAGTTCGGCCGCCGCCTGTGCCCCGGCGGCGCAGGTACCGCTGATGCCGGAGGACATGGCAAAATACAGCACGTCTTTTCCGGCCCGGACGATGGGCTCAAAGGCATCCAGAAACTGGTGCACATTGATCATGGAGGTTTTGATGGGGCCTGTATGGCGCAGGGCGTCATAAAAAGCATGGCCGTCAAAGGGCTTGGTGTCATCATAGCAAGGCATTTCGCCCTGACTGGTAAAGCAGGTCAGGGGAATGACTTCAATTTCCGCTTCCCGCACCAGATCGGGCGTCAGGTTAGAGGAAGAGTCTGTCAGAATCACAAAATCGGACATGGAAGCATTCCTTTCTTGAATCTGGTTTTCAATACTATATTAAACCATTTTTGCAACAAAGTCAACAAAAAACCAAAGATCACGATGGTATTTCCCATCGTTTTATGGTATAATCGGCATATGGCCGGCCAAAACCGGGGAAGGAGGAGGAAGCGTGTTTTTTGATAAGGAATTGGTGCGCGCAAACCTGCTGCGGTGGGAGAGCACCCTGCAGGAGTATGCCCTGCCCACTTGGGATCAATTCCCGGCGCTGCCTTTGTACATGGATCAGGTGATTTTTCTCATGAATGAATACCTGACGCTGCTGCCGGACGACCGCCAGGAGGAAAAACAGGTGACGCCTGCCATGATCAACAATTACGTGAAATTAAAGATCATTCCGCCTCCGGTGAAGAAGCGTTACTCCCGGGTGCATTTGGCCTACCTGGTGATGGTGTGTGTGCTGAAATTGACCATGAACACCGCGGAGATCAAGAAACTGCTGCCTGCCGATCTGCCTGAGGAAACGGTGAAGGATATATACGCAGCTTTCGGCCACGCGACCCAGGACATTAAAGGCGGCTTTTGCCAGTCAGTGCGGGCCATGGCCCAGCCGGTGCTGGAGCAAGACGGCCCGCCGGTGACTTGGCTGATTTTCCGCACGGCGGTGGCAGCCAACCTGTTCAAGCAGGCCACCCAGCAACTGGTGTCCCTGCGCCAGGAAGCGAACAAGAAGCCCACTTTGGAGTCGGAGAGCACTTCTTCATTATAACATATTTTTCTCCGGTAGGGAATGGATCATTCCGCCGCGGTATAGGACATTTCTTTGGTATTTATCCTGCATGTTACAAGAAAACCGGCTGGCATATGCGCCAGCCGGTTGTTGTTTATGCGGTTAGGAGCCGAAGGGAAAGTTTCCTTCAAACAGCGCCCGTAGCGTGGCCGGGCCGGCCACACCATCGGTGTTCAGGCCGTTGGACCGCTGGAAAGCCTTTACCGCGTTCTCGGTGCCTTCGCCGAATACGCCGTCCACGTTGCCGGTGTAGTAGCCCTGCTTCTTCAGTTCCTGCTGCATCCGGGTTACAGGGGAGCCGGTGTAGCCGCGGCGCAAGGTGGCATAATCCCCGTTGGGAGCGGCAGTGACCCGCATATAGGTGTTGGGGGGCAGCGGCGTGGGGGTACGCCGGGGCGTGGCGGTGGGCCGCCGGGTGGGTTTGGGGGTAGCGGTGGCGGCGGCCTGACGGGCCGTCTTGGCGCTGGAAGAATACAGCTTGGCAAAGGTGCTGCTGCCCGCGATGCCGTCTGCTGTCAGGCCGTTGGCCCGCTGGAAGGCTTGCACGGCCGCTGTGGTGGCTTCACCGTAATCGCCGTCCACATCGCCCTTATAATAACCCAGCTCCTTCAATTTCCGTTGCACAGTGCGCACGGCGGCGCCATTGGCGCCCGGACGCAGGGAATTGCCCACGATGCCGGCGGCGGTGGACGTTTTGCGCGCGGAAGAAGAATACAAGGCACGCAGGGTTTCGGGGCCTGCCACGCCGTCAGCATAGCTGGTGTTGCGCTTCTGGAAGGCGATGACGGCCGCTTCTGTGGCCTCATCAAAGGTGCCGCTGGCACTGCCGGTCAAATAGCCCAAGGAAATCAGGCGCTCCTGCATCTGGCGAACGGCGGTGCCTTTGCTTCCCAGACGCAGGTAGGTGTTCTGGCTATAAGAAGGAGCGGAGGTGCGCCGGGGCGTGGCCGTCCGTTTAGGCGTGGCGGCCTTCTTGGGCGTAGCGGTGGCAACGGGCTTGGCAGTGGCACGGGCGGAAGCAAGGGCCTTTAAGGTGCTGGGGCCCACTTTGCCGTCCACGGTCAATTTATATTGCTTCTGGAAGGCCTTTACAGCGGCTTCAGTAGCCGCGCCAAAATCCCCGTCCACGGTGCCCTTATAGAAGCCCAGCGCCTTCAGCTTGGACTGCACATTGCGCACATCCTGGCCATTGGAGCCCAGCTTCAAAGAGCCCTGCGGCGTGGGGGAGGGGGTGGGCGTGTAGGGCAGGGGCGTTACGGTGGCGACCGTAATACCGGTAGAGCCGCCGTCGGTGCTGATGGGCGCCACGGTAGCGATGGTCCAGGTGTTCACGGTAGGAGAGGTGGGCAGCGGAATGGCAGTATTCAGCTGATTGATCACCACCGGTTCATCGGTGCTCGTCACCACGGGGGCGTTGGTGGGCGGATTCGTAGCGGGCTGGTACGTGGGAAAATTCAGCGAATCGCCGCCTGAATTATTGGCAGGCAGTTCGCTGGGCGCCACATAGCAGCCGCTCAAAATCAGCGGCAGCAGGATCAGCAGGGCAGCCAAAGCTGCCTTGAGCAAACGGCGGTGTTTCATCGGTCATCCTTCCTTCCAAAACGGTGCAATGAGCGGCGTTAGGCGCCTTTCATTTATATAGACGCAAAAACAGCAGGATTTGTTTCTCTTTTGATAGAGAAAATTTGAGGTTTACAGCTTGTCCTCTCCATCGTAATGCCAGGTGCGGAAGCCCTCCTGGGCCGCTGCGTTCACATTGGCGCTTAAATCGTCAATGAACAGCGTCTTTTCCGGGCACAATTGATACCGGTCCCGAATCAGGCGGAAAAAGGCGGGATCGGGCTTGGCCATCTTTTCCCGGGCGGAGACCACCGCCCCGTTCAGCTTGGTCAGCAGGAAGGGGAAGTGCCGGGTGGTGATGGTGAATGAAGGCTCGGGATAATTGGTCAAAGCGTAAAGGCGTTTGCCCAAGCGGCGCAAATCATCCAGCATGCCGCTCAGGGGCAGGGGCGTCATAGTGTCCGGGAAATGATGGAGCAAATGCAGCACATGTTCCTTTTCCTTTGGTAAACCGGCCGCATCGGCAATGCGCTGGGCAATCACATCGTTGCTTTCCATCCCCAAATCAAAGGGCACCCACAGATGCTGGGGACCGAACATGGCTTCTTCCAGGGGATGACGGATTGATTCCGGGAGCAACTGAACGACGATATCGGTATCAAACCCCAGCAGCACATTGCCTACGTCAAACACGATGGCTTCCGCGTTGAGCAGCCTTTCATCCATCATTCATACCTCCACTTGTATAGCATATCATAAATTGGAGGGAAATACAATCACTTTCCGCCCGACAGAAACCGACAATTTACAAGAAAAATTTGTGGGCGGGGGGTTGACAAGGAAAAAAAATGGTGTATAATACAGTTGAAAGTCAAAGATAGTCAATACATGACTTTCCCCATTGATGATTACGCCACAGGGAGGCGATCCTATGTCCAACAATCAGTACACGCAAAAATCTATGGAAACCATCCAATTGGCCCAGCGCCTGGCTTCGGAGCGGGGCAACCAGCAATTGGAGCAGGCCCATCTGCTCTCCGCGCTGCTTTCCCAGCCGGAAGGGCTCATTCCACAATTGCTCAGCAAAATGGGCGTCGATCAGCAGGCCATGCAGCAGGGCGCGGAAGCTATGCTGCAAAAACTGCCCCAGGTGCGGGGACTGAGCCGGGAAGAAGGCAAAGTCTATATTTCCGCCGATTTGGATAAGGCCCTGCGGGCCGCCAGCGACGAGGCTGCCAGAATGAAAGATGAATACATTTCTGTGGAGCATCTGTTCCTGGGCCTGATCAAATCGGCGGATAAGGAAACAGGCAGCTTGTTTAAGCGGCTGAACGTAACGGAAAGCGCGTTCCTGACCGCCTTGTCCTCCGTCCGTGGCGCTGCTCGGGTGACCAGCGACAATCCCGAGGAAACCTACGATGCCTTAGCCAAATACGGCAGCGACCTGGTGGATCTGGCCCGAAAGGGCAAGCTGGACCCCGTTATCGGCCGGGACAGCGAGATTCGCGATGTGATCCGCATCCTGAGCCGGAAAACGAAAAATAATCCCGTTTTGATTGGCGAACCCGGCGTGGGCAAAACGGCCATCGCCGAGGGGTTGGCCCTGCGAATCGTCCGGGGCGACGTGCCGGACAGCCTGAAAGACCGGTCCGTGTTCAGCCTGGATATGGGCGCGCTGATCGCGGGCGCCAAATTTCGAGGCGAATTTGAGGAACGCTTGAAGGCCGTATTGGCCGAAATCAAAAAGAGCGATGGAAAGATCATCCTCTTTATCGATGAACTGCACACCATCGTGGGCGCGGGCAAGACCGAGGGCTCCATGGACGCGGGCAATTTGCTCAAGCCCATGCTGGCCCGGGGCGAACTGCACTGTATCGGCGCCACGACCCTGGATGAATACCGCAAATATGTGGAAAAGGACGCCGCTTTGGAGCGCCGCTTCCAGCCGGTGATGGTCAACGAGCCCACGGTGGAGGATACCATTTCGATCCTGCGTGGGTTGAAGGAACGGTATGAAGTGTTCCACGACGTAAAAATTCAGGACGGCGCTCTGATTGCCGCCGCCACCCTGTCCAGCCGGTATATCACTGACCGTTTCCTGCCCGATAAGGCCATCGACCTGGTGGACGAAGCCTGCGCTATGATCCGCACAGAAATGGATTCCATGCCCACGGAGCTGGATGAAATTCGCCGCCGCATCATGCAGCATGAGATCGAGGAAGCGGCCCTGAAAAAGGAGACCGATCCCTTGAGCCAGGAGCGGCTGTCCATTCTGCGCAAGGAACTGTCCGATATGCGCGACCAGTTTAATGAAATGCGCACTCGCTGGGAGAACGAAAAGAACGACATCGGCAAGGTGCAAAAGCTGCGGGAGGACATCGAGCGCGTCAATGCAGAGATCGAGAAAGCTAAGCGGCAGTATGATTTAACGAAAGCTGCCGAACTGCAATACGGACAGCTGCCCAAACTGCAGGAAGAACTCGAAAAGGCCGAAAAGGAATCCCCCGCCGAAAACACCCTGCTGCGGGACAAGGTGACCGAGGAAGAAATTGCCCGGATCGTGGCCCGGTGGACCGGTATCCCCGTGAGCAAATTGATGGAAGGGGAGAGGGAAAAACTGCTCCGCCTGCCCGATGTGCTGCATAAGCGGGTGATCGGCCAGGATGAAGCCGTCGAACGCGTCAGCGAAGCCATCCTGCGCTCCCGCGCCGGTGTGGCTGATGAAAACCGCCCCATCGGTTCCTTCCTGTTCCTGGGGCCCACGGGCGTGGGCAAAACGGAGCTGGCCAAGACCCTGGCCGAAGCCTTGTTTGATGACGAAAAGAACCTGGTGCGTATCGACATGACCGAGTACATGGAGAAATTCTCCGTTTCCCGTCTGATCGGCGCACCTCCGGGATACGTGGGCTATGAGGAGGGCGGCCAGCTGACCGAGGCCGTTCGCCGCCGGCCCTACTCCGTTGTGCTGTTTGACGAAATGGAAAAGGCGCACCCGGACGTGTTTAATATCCTGCTGCAAATCCTGGATGACGGCCGGGTGACCGACAGCCAGGGCCGTACCGTGGATTTCCGCAACACCATCCTGATCATGACCAGCAACCTGGGTTCTTCCCAGATTCTGGAGGGCATCGATGAAAACGGCGGCCTGTCCGAATCGGCCAAGGCCAGTGTGCAGGCCCTGCTGCGCAGTCAGTTTAGGCCGGAGTTCTTAAACCGGATTGACGACACTGTGATCTTTACGCCCCTGACGAAGGGCCAGGTGCGCTCCATTGTGGATCTGTTGCTGGAGCGGCTGCGCGGACGGCTCAAGGAGAAGCAATTGTCTCTGCGGCTCACCGACGCGGCTTTTGACAAGCTGATGGACCTGGGCTACGATCCCATTTACGGCGCGCGGCCCATGAAGCGGGTGTTGCAATCCAAGATTGAAACCCTGGTGGCCCGCAAACTCATTGCCGGGGATATTCTGCCCGGCCAGACCATCGTGATCGATGCGGCGGAGGGCGGTGATTTCATCGCCGGCGCGGAGTGAGAAAATATAAGGAAGAATATCGGGGGAACCGTTCTTTTGAAGGCAATAGAACGGTTCCCCCCCTGAAACTTTTCCAAGAAAACCGCATTAAAAGGAAATGGGCGCAGATACGAAAAGGAATCTGCGCCTGTTTTATTTAGCGGTTGATTGGATATACATCCGGCTCATTTGTTCTTCGCCGTGTCCCTGGGCCAGGCAGAAAAATTTCCAGCCGCAGCGCTCGTAGAAGCCGTCATGATCGGTGAGCAGGCAGAGGGTATCGACGCCCAGGGCGCGCATATCTTCGCAGGCGGCGTTCAGCAGCCGCCTGGCGATGCCCCGGCAGCGGTACGCTTCTTCCGGGATGCCCCATTTTTCATGGAACCATCGGGCGGCGGCCCTGCTCCATGAAGGCTGTTCCCGGGGCTTGACGATGAAATCCATCCGGCATTCCTCCTTTGAAAAAGCCCCGCTCAGTACCGGCGGAGACGACAAAAAACGGGGAAAACCTTTCCCGGACTTCCCAAGAAAGATTTTCCCCGCAAAATGGTCGAATTACGGTGAGCGGCTTACCGCTGCACGCGGCCGGAAGCGTTGCCGCCAGCCAGGGCCAGCACTTCCTTTTCGGAAGCCAGGTTGAAGTCAAATTCGGTGGTCTGCTTGAGGCAGCTTGCCGCCACGGCGAATTCGATGATGGCCTGGGGATCATCGGGCCACTTGTTCATGGCGTGAATCAAACCGCCGCCGAAGCTGTCGCCGCCGCCCACCCGGTCCACAATGCGGATGAGGTAATTCTTGGCAAAGAAGGCGTCTTTGCCGTTGTAGAGCATGCCGCTCCAATTGTTGTCGGAAGCGGAAATGCTGCCCCGCAGGGTGATGGCCACATACTTGAAGCCGAAACGCTCGGTCAGCTGCCGGGCCACGGAGACGTAGCCGTCCTTGTCCAGCTTGCCGGAGTTGATATCGGTGTTTTCAGCGGCAATGCCGAACACATCCTTGGCGTCCTCTTCATTGGCAATGCATACGTCCACGTAAGGCATCAGCTTGCCCATGGTTTCGCCGGCCTGCTCCCTTGTCCACAGCTTGCCGCGGTAGTTCAAATCGCAACTGACGGTGATGCCCTTTTCCTTGGCGGCCTTCACGGCATCCAGGCAGATGTCGGGCAGCTCGCCGCCCAGGGCCGGGGTGATACCGGTAAAGTGGAACCAGGAAGCGCCTTCGAAAATCTTATTCCAGTCATAATCCGCCCGCTTGCTCAGCGCAACGGAGGAACCGGCCCGGTCATAGACCACCTTGCTGCCCCGCTGGGACGCGCCTTTTTCGCAGTAATAAATGCCCAGACGGGGACCCTGGCGCAGCATCATGGAGGTGTCCACGCCGTACTGCCGCAGGGCGTTGACGGCATTCTGGCCGATTTCGTGGGCGGGCACGGCGGACACAAAGGCCGCATCGTCGCCATAATTGGCCAGGGATACGGTTACGTTGGCTTCGCCGCCGCCATAGGTGGCTTCAAACTTAGTGGCCTGGGGGAAACGCAGATACCCTTCCGGGTTCAGCCGAAGCATGATTTCACCAAAGCATACAACTTTCATTTGTGATTGCACCGCCTTTTCGTTATTGTCAAATGAATACGGGACTAGCCCGGGAATCCCAGACAATTCCAAATTCAGTAATACGACGGAGATTGCGCTTTTCCTGCTAAAAAGGCAGGAATTTCCGCCGGAATCAGGCGTTTTTATCCGCCTGCTGCCGCCAATCCTGCTTTTCGGGGAACAGGATCATGCCGTCCAGCCCCATGTGGATGCGGTAGGGCGATGGGGCGGCCCCCGCGTCATCCGCCCGATGGAAACAGCCCACGGAATCCCGCCGCTCCAGGGCGGCGAGCAGGTGCAGCCGGCAGGCGATCATGGCGTCTTCGGTCAGCAGCCGGTCATGGGCCTGCTCGGGGATCAGGGGCGGCAGCTCGTTCAATTCGTGTTGGGCGTGGCTGGCCGTTTGCAGGGCATTTTCCAGCGCGGTTGACGCATATTGGCCCCGGACGCTGCTCATGGCCTTATGGATTTCGCTGCACAGGGATAGCAGCTCGTTTTCATGGTCTTCCGTGCCTACGGCAGCCGTTTCCTCCGCCCAGGGCAGTAGATCTGCGCTGTCCGCGCCGGGAAGCAAATTGATCTTTGCCAGCGTGTTCCCGGCCCGGCGGCCAAAAACCAGGGACGCGGTTTTCAAATTGCCCGGGTCGAACCCGGCCCCGTGGACGCCCGCCATCAGTTCCCCGGCGGCCAGCATCCCCGGCACCCGGGTGCGGCCGTTCTCATCCGTCACCACGCCGCCCAAAGACAGGGACAGCGGCAGAACGCTGCCGTCCGGACGGATGATCTGGTCAACGGTGAATTCCAGGTCGGTCAGCTCCGCGCCCGCGTAGTAGGCCATCGAAAAGCCGCTGGCGCTGTCGGTGGGCCCGCAGCGACCCGTGACCAGCGCCGTGCCCGCGGAAATGGCGAAGAAATCACGGCTTTCAGCGTCCCAACCCAGGGCCCCCTGGATGCGCCCGTCCTTTTTCATCAGCCGCAGGCCTTCCCCGTGCATCAAGCGGAAAGCAGGATGGGATCGGCACGCCTGCGAAAGAACATTACAAACGAATTCATCGTGCAGGGCCACGGTACGGCCTGAAGCAGGCAGGGCCAGGGGAATATGGCCCAGCGCTTTCAGTTCGGCAAGCACCTCGGTGCTGTCCTCGCACAGGGCGCGCACCAGGACCGGGTCATTCTGATAGGCCCCGGCGCGCCGCACATCGGCGTAATACGCTTGAACGGAATCCCCCGGCAGCAGGGGCACGTTCATTTGATCGATGAAAAAAGAGGCTTCGTGGGTGGTGTCTTCCAGCATCAGCACCCGGCAATCCCGCTGGAAAAGCAGGGTGTAGGCCGCCATCCAGCCGGCCAGGGTGTTGCCTTGGATGAGTACATCGGTTTGAACAAGATTCATAGAGAGCGCTCCAAACGAAATTTTTTCTTGCGGGAGAACGCAAGGTACGTTACAATGAGGAAAACAAGAGGAGGAAAGGCGCATGCTGCAGCCCAAACTGCCGGAAAAATTGCGGGAAGAGATGATCGAAACGGCGGTGGCATCCGCCATTGAAGAGGGAAGGGACGTTGAAGAATGCCATTTTTATGGGGAAGATCTGCCCAGCTTGAATGGCGAGACGGTCGAATTCAACGGTTGTCATTTTGAAAAATGCGCTTTTCGTCCCTGCGGGGCGGACCGGCTGGTGTTTGTGGACTGCGTGTTTGAAAAATGCGATTTTAGCGGCATGACGTTTGTGAAATCCACCTTCCAGCGGGCTGCCTTCCGCCAATGCCGCATGACCGGTATCGAAATAACCCAGACGCCGCTGATGAACGTTTCCTTCCAGGATTGCCTGATGGATTACGCCAATTTCGCGGACATCAAAGCCCAGCATGTGCTGTTTGCCGATTGCGGGATGAAGGAAAGCAGTTTTTTCCAGTTCCGCTGGCAGGATTGGGTGCTGCGAAACTGCAATTTAAAAGGCACGGAAATTCGGGAAACAACGCTGAAAGGCGTGGATGTGACCAGCTGCGGCATCGAAGGATTGGTGACGGAGGTGTCTGCCGTTCGGGGGATGAAGGTGACCCAGGACCAGGCCGTGCAATTATCGGCGCTGCTGGGGCTCATCGTTCAGAAATGAGAGAGGAGAACGGAGGAGGGAAAGCGGACACAAGATAATGATCAACTTTATATTTCCTCAACAGAAAAATTGTTCACGCTTCCATTTCCGCGCTTAACTTTTTACGCTCCGCTTTCCGCGCTATTTTTCGTTTTTTCCCTCAAAAAATCATACATCATGATGGCGCCGGCCACCGCGGCGTTCAAGGATTCAGCTTTTCCCGGAATGGGGATTTTTAGCCGCATCGTGGCAGTTTTCAGCACGGCAGGGGAGATGCCCTGGCCTTCATTGCCAATGACGATGCAGATTTTTTCTTTGGCTTTGGGCCGGGAATAAAAATCGGTGCCGCGCAGGTCGCCAGCGATAATTTCGTAACCCTCCTGGGCCAATTGCGAAAGATATTCTGGCAAATCACCGCACCGCATGCAGGGGATGCGGAACACGCCGCCCATGGACGAGCGCAGGGCCTTGGGGCTCTAAGGGTCGGCGGTTTTTTCATCCATGAGCAAGGCGGAATAGCCTGCCGCGTCCATGGTGCGCAGGATGGTGCCGATGTTGCCTGGGTCCTGCACTCCGTCCAGGGCCACCAGCCATGGGCCTTGCGCGGCGACTTCCTCAGGGTAGGGGCACACGGCGATGACGCCCTGGGGCGTTTTGGCGTCGCACAGGGCTTCCATCACGTGACTGGACAGCATATGCACCAAAACGCCCTGGGCAGACGCTTGCGCGGCCAGGGCGGCATACTTATCCCGGGCGCGCTCGTCCATGAGCAGCGCCCGGGCTTTGTTTTCTTTCACGGCTTCTTGCGCCATGTGTTCGCCTTCCGCCAGGAACAGGCCGTTTTTTACCCGTTCGGAGCGGCTTTTGTTCAGGCTTCGCCAAATCTTTACTTGGGGATTTTGCAGGCTGGTGATGATTTCATTCATATTTATTCGTTCAGGGCTTTCAGCGTGCGGGGCATGGCGGAAAGCAAAGGCTTCACATGTTCGATCTCCGCGCCGGCCAGCAGATAGGGCACGGCGTACAGGCACACAGCCCGGTCGATGGCCTCTGCCACGCCGCCTTTGAAATCATTCTGAGTGGCGGCGATAAAGCGGCACAGCTGGTTCACCGCGGACAGCGGCAGGCCCTTGCCCGCTTCGGCCATGGCCTTGCGAAGGGCGGTGACCACGGCCTTGGTGTCATCGGAAAGGCCGGTTTCTACCATCATTTCCCGGACGATGCTGTCCTTGCTGACTGGGGCGTATGCCGGCAGCTTGCCCGGCAGCGTATCCAAGGATGCATCCAAAGCAATCCGGGGCGCGACGGGCAGGAAGTATTCGCTCTTTTCCTCCGCGTGGCAGGCGGCGTTGACGCGGGTGGCCAGGGGATTGTGGGGCGCATCCTGATCCTGAATCAGCACAGGCACATTGCCGCCCGGCATCAGGATGATTTCACTGGCGTGATCCTGCTCCACTGTGGCGCCCAGGGCGGCGGCAAAGGCATGAATGGCCGCTTCGGCGTCTTCCACCGCGTCGCAGCAGAATTCCCATTCCTTTTCCGTCAGGGCAAAGGCGGCGAGCAAGGCCAGGGCGTCGCCGTCGTTCACTGCGAAACCGGCAACTTTCAAACATTCTTCCACTCGCGCGATCAATTCTTCCTTCGGAGTGGCGGAGCCGGTGCGGGCCGCAACCAAGCGAACGGGGTAATCCAGCGCGCTTTCGACCTGATGGATTTTTTCCGCCAGCTGCTGATATTTTTCTTCCGCGGGCCCAATCGCTTTGTCTAATTGATCCAGCGCATTTTGGGCGTTCTGCTGAGCAATGTGCAGTTCATCCAGCTTTTTCTGTTCAGCCATGTTCAGCTTGCCCACGGCTTCTTCCCGGGCGGCGGCCAGGTTCTTTTTCACGTCGTCCAATTGCATCAGGGTCATGAGGCGCTCAGCTTCCAACTCCTGCAATTGGCCCTGCATGGCGGCCACAGTAAGATCATTGGCTTCCCGGGAGACGGATTTGGACAGCAGCGCGCGCATGCCGGGCTGAGACAGCACCACGCTGACGGCCTGGCTCTGGGTTTCCGGGGACTGCCACATGCTCGCCAGCGCACGCTTCAAGGCGTCTGCCGGGTTATGTACTTCTTTCAGCTCTGCGCTTTGGGGCAGCGTGGCGCCGGGGGCTTCGTACTTGGCGGCATAGCGTTCTCTTTCTACGGCCTCCATCAGCGGGTTATGGGCCCGGCGGGGGGAAACTTGCTTTTGTGGGGACTGATAGAGCTTGGTGCCGATCAGGGGTTTGGGGGGATGATCAGGGATAAAATCAACAGGGGTGCGGGAGGAGGAATCGTGCAGCCGATTGGCGGTGGCGCTGGGGGCCACGTTCAGGGCTTGGATCTGCTCATAGGCGTTCTGCCGAGGGTCCTTTTCTACGGGATTTTCCTCAGCGCTTTTTTCTTCTTCCTCGGCCTGCTTATTCTCCGTTTCCGCAGGGGCCGGAGCAGCCTGAGCTTCTTCAAAGGCGGGTTTTTCCTCAACCGTGGCGGCGACGGGGGTTTCGACTTTGGGCCAATAGAACAGCAATTCCTGGCCCTGCACCGTTACAGAATGGATTTCGCTGCTGTCCGGGGGCAGCTGCACCGTGTCGCCCACGCTCTGGCCATCCTCCCGGCGGAAGGGACCCTGGATATTGGCCCCGTTGCGGATATACACCAGGGGAGTGCTGGCCGTGGCCACGCCGCCTTCGGCTACCACTTGATAAATTAAATCCTCAGGCATGGCTTGGACAGCGTCGGAATAAATGATGTACTGGTTGGTTTCACCCCGGGTAGGAGAATAATTTTTATTGGTACGGATTTTGTTGGCTTCCGCGGGCAGATGACGCAAATCCATGATGCACAGGCCGCACATGGCCCGCATGCGCTCTTTGAACGTGTGCTGTTCATTTTTGTCCGGCACGATGCGCAGATAGCCGTCATCCGGATATTCCGGCTTGGTTTCGCCCACCGGGCCATCCTGGGTCATCAAAGGCTGAATACGGAAATAAGCTCGGGCAATATTATCTTCTTCCAAATAAACCAAAACCGCTTTCCCCTGAAAATTCATCGGTACCCCTCCATAGTTATAAAAAATAGAAATAAACCCTCTCCACATTATACCAAAATCAAGGCGCATCCGTCAAGGTCAGGCTATTGGTCAAAAGCACATTTCCTTCGGGCAAAGCCAGCATCCAGGCGGCGTACAGAGCCGGGTCGTGCTGGGCGTAGAGGGTGGACAGTTCCCTGGAGGCAAAGGCGCCCAGGCTGAGCCCATCCGGCACAGGGGGAAGCGCATAGCGCTGGACGCTTTGGACGGCCTTTGTCACATCAGACAGCAGGGAAGAAGCGCGCAGCATGTCTCCAATGCCCAGATGCCTACCTGTGAATACCTTCAACAGGATGCCTTGCCAGGCATGCTGATAGGTTGCCCGATTTTGAAATGGAGATGCAATTTCTTTCGCGGCGGCCCGGGCCATGGGCGCAAGATCCCGATCGCCAGCTGGGTCTGTCGCGCCAGTGAATTGGCTATACACAGCGTTGAACTGGCGAAGCAGGGGGGCATAATCGTGGTTCGCATCTAAAGAAGAAGGCAAATACAGCGTACGCCCGTGCCGAGTAAAGCCCCATTCTTGGGGCGGCAGCATGGTCATGGGATCGGAAGCGGCGACGATGTTGAATGCGCCGCCGTGCTGGGTTTTAGCTGGCCCCACGGTGGTGAAAGGGGCGGCGAAGGTGTAGCACACAACGGTGCTGCTGGCAGAAAGCGAACTGGCCACCACGTCGCATATCGCGCCGCCTCGGCCAAACCCTGCCAGCCAGTACAGGCAGTTGGCGTCGGCCAGCAGGTTATCCTGCTCAAATTGGCGCAGCCGGTCGATCATCTTCTGAGCGGCTATTTCAAAGCCTTCATGATTGCCGCGTAAGCCGATATTCAGGTTATTGGCCCATTCGTCGCCATAATTACCGCCGCAGACGGCGATGGCAATCACAGGCACCGGCGATTCAAAACAATTTATATATTTCCAGGCCATGGCCGTGCCTATGGTATCCTCCCCGGCGGCGGCATAATCCCAGGTTTGTACGCAGGGAAGGCCCTGGTGATCCGCTTCCTGGGCTCCGTTAAAATTTAGCTGATCGAAAAAATGCCGGATGGGCGCGTCGGCACGGCCTGCGCTGCCCCGAAAAGCAGACACGGCCATGGCCAGGGAAATTCTGGCCAGGCCGTGGTGATAGACGGATGCATCCTGCATAAACCACCGGTCATCCAAGGGCAATTGTGCGGTGCGGCTGCCCCAGGCGGAAGGGATGGCAAAGGAAGCGGTATGGACGTATGGATCGTTCTCCGCGCAGCCGTGCGCGGCGGCGCTCCAACAGGCCAGCAACAGCAAGCAGGCCAGGATGCGTTTTATCATCGGTGCGTTCATGGCTCAGGTGCGCACAAATACGTCGTAAATGGCCTTGACCGCGGCTTCGAAATCATCCTCGTCTACGCCGACGATGATGTTCAATTCGCTGCTGCCCTGGTCGATGGTGCGGATGGAGATGCCCTGGGCGGAAATGGCGGTGAACAGCCGGGCGGCAGTGCCGAAATTGCGCACCATGCCCCGGCCCACGGTGGCAATCAGCGCCAGATGGTCGCTGACGGTCACCTGGTCGGGCTGCACCAATTCTTCAATGCGCTGGAGTACCTCCTCCTTGTGGGGGGCCAGCTCCTGTTCGTGCACCACCACACACATGGTGTCGATGCCGGTGGGCAGATGCTCGAAATTGACGCCGTATTCCTCAAAAGCCTGGAGCACCCGCCGTCCAAAGCCCAATTCGGCGTTCATCATGTCCTTTTCTACGGACACGATGGAAAAGCCCTTATGACCGGCAATGCCGGTGATTACGTGGCCCGCGTCATCCGGCCCGGCGGACGCCCGGATCATGGTGCCCGGGTGCTTGGGGTCGTTGGTGTTGCGGATGTTAGTGGGGATGCCTGCCTTGCGCACGGGGAACACGGCTTCTTCGTGCAGCACGGTGGCGCCCATGTAGGAAAGCTCCCGCAGTTCCCGATAGGTGATGGTGGCGATATACTGGGCATCGGGCACGATGCGGGGATCAGCCATGCGGAAGCCGGTCACGTCGGTCCAGTTTTCATACACGTCGGCGTTGACGGCCCGGGCCACCAGCGCGCCGGATACATCGCTGCCGCCCCGGGAGAAGGTGCGGATCAGGCCATTTTCTTCCGCGCCATAGAAACCGGGAATGACGGCCCGGCGCAGGGAGGACAGCTTTTCGGCCATCAGCGCATTGGTTTCTTCTTCCAGCAGCTTGCCGGCAGGGTTAAAACGTACAACCTCCGCTGCGTCCACAAAGGGAATGCCCAGGTACTGGGCCAGCAGCCGGCCGTTTAAGTATTCGCCCCGGCTGGCAGCATAATCAGGGGACGCGCCGTTTTTTAATTGCTCCTCAATAATCAAAAATTCCTTGCCAAAATCCATTTCGATGTTCAGA
>JAFUFC010000093.1 GCA_017470095.1 Clostridia bacterium
ACCTGGTGATCGAGGCTGTGGAACTGGCTGAACAGGGCTTGAGCGCCATGGAAATTTGCTCCCAGCTGAACGCCATGCGCAACCGGGTGCAGTCCAGTTTCATCATGGAGCGGCTGGATTATATGCAAAAAGGCGGCCGGTGCTCCTCTGTGATGGCGCTGGGCGGTAAATTGCTCAAAATCAAGCCCTGCATCGCCGTGCGGGATGGGGCTATGGGAATGATCGATAAATATCGGGGCAAATATGAAAAGTGCGTGGAAAAGTACATTAAGGATCAGTTAAAGGACCGTAAGGATCTGCGCCTGGACCGTATTTTTATCACCCACAGCGTCAATGACCCTGCCATTGTCGACTTGGCCCGGGATACCATCAAGAAGTACGCGGATTTCAAGGAAATTCACGAAACCTATGTGGGCAGCACTGTGGCTTGTCATTGCGGACCTGGCACATTGGGCGTGCTCTTTATTACCAAATAATGGAGAAAAAAGCGATTTTTGAAAAAAATCAGAAAAAATTTCAAAAAACCCCTTGCTTTTTTTTTAAACTTTTGCTATACTATACAAGCTGCTTCGGTGAGCAGCCTGTGCGCCCTTAGCTCAGCTGGATAGAGTGTTTGACTACGAATCAAAAGGTCGAGGGTTCGAATCCCCCAGGGCGCGCCAAGAAAAGGACTTGCAAAACGCAAGTCCTTTTTCGTTTATATTATCAGGCACAGTGGTTACCGAAGGGCTGGGATATCCGGCTGAGTGGGCCAGCTGGCAGGATCGGTGGATTCTACGCCGTTATAGCATTCGGGGAACAATCCGGCCAGGGAGACTGGTTCGCCCGCCTCAAGCAAATGGCTCACATCCCCGGCACACAGGCAGCGGAACTCAATTTCTCCCTTGACGCGCTCCTGGGTGATCACTGTGGTGACGGAGCTGGGAGCAAAGAGGAAAGCCTCCCACATGGGCATGGGCGGTAGCCCGGTCAGGTGGGACAGAACGGCCATACCAATCGCAAAATGGCAAAAGAGCACGATGGTATCATCCGTGTTATAATCGCAGCGGTAAACGCCGCCGTCCCGGCGATAGCCATGGGACAAAAGCAGTGCGTCGACACCCTGACGGGTTTCTTCCCAAATGTCCTGCACATTGCCACCGATAAACAATTCATCCTCTGCCCAGCGATCCCGATTCATGACCAGCGGATGATCATACCAGGCTGTGGTGCGCCGATCCCAAGGAATGCGGCGCTTGCCCGTTTCCGGGTTGATGCTGTGGCCCCGAAATTCCGCCAGCCAGGGCAATGTGACGGCCTCTGCCCCCACGCGGCGCAGGGTGTAGGACGCGGTTTCCTGTGCCCGGCCCAGGGGAGAAACATAATACGCTTTGGCCGGAATTTTTTCCAGTCGCCGACTCAACAAATCCGCCTCCCGACGGCCTTTTTCGGTTAGGCTGTCGTGCACGTAATCCGGCTCCGCGTGCCGGACGATCAAAATTCTCATAATGGGACAGATCCTTTCTGCTTGCTGTTGGTTTGTGACCACCGCATATATTGTATCACAAACGAAATCGGAGGGAAAGAGGTGATCATCATGTTTGTCATGAAACATCCTGCGCTGCAAAAAATATCGAAAAAAGCCGCCCAATGATGGGCGACCATAAGAAATTTACGCGCTCAGGTTTTCCTGCTTTTTCTTGCGCAGCTTTTTGCTGGCCTTGGTTTCGGGCAGGGAATAGACGTTATTTTCCTCAAAGTGAACATTTTCCGGCGGAGCTTCCAGGAGGGACGGCTCATTGAGATAGTGCATCATCCGATTGACCATTCGAGCATACATGGCTCCGGCGCAAATGCGCTCATCCGCCGTGATGCCGATGGGCAGCAGCCGCTTGCGCACAGGTTTGCCTTCGGGGCCTATTTGAATGGTGCGCTCCACATTACCGATGGACAGGAAGAGGGAGGTGGTACCGAAATTATAGATGTGATGGTTCACCGCCGGCATGCCGATGGAGGCCATGTTGGTCAAGAACAGGCTGGTATGGAAAGGAGAAGCTTCCAAAATATATTTGGGCATAATGCCGTACCGGTCCAGGAACCGAGCAGCTCCCACCACCGTATTGGCCAAAATGGGGCGCAGCAGCAGTTTGGCAAGTTTCATGGTGGAATTGTCCGCTTCCTCCCGGCGGTTCTGCGCGATGGCAACGCTGACACGCTCGGCTACATCAAAGATGGTGTCCCGTGGATCAAAATAGCATTTGACGGTGTTTTCCTCGATTGCGTCGGCCTTGGAGGTTTCCTTGAGCAGAGCGAAGGAAACTGTCAGCTGCGTGCGGGCGTAAAGCCGCTTATTGGCCACAAACCGGTTGATCTCCGGCAATTCCGACGCTACCCGCACAAACGCGGCGATAATGAGCTCCATGAAGGTAAAACGGTTGCCGTTGGCACCTTGCTCCACGATGTAGCGGGCCATTTTTTCATAATCCAGTTTATAGCCCAGCATCACCTGTGCGTCGCAGCGCATGGGCATTAGGTAGGGGGTCAAGGCAATAATGGGGTCAATCTCTTTCAGCAAACGGCCGTCGGCTCTGCGTCCAAACAAGGAAATCCCTCCTACAAATGGTAAATATTAAACTATACTATACCATTTTTCGCGTGATCCGTCAACGGCTGGCATCCATTACGGGTGCAGGGCTTTGTGCATTTGCGTCAGCATGGGAAAGCCGGAGGAAGCATCATCCCCGCCGCTTTGCCACACAATGATACCACCCAGTCCCTGGGTGCGGATATATTCCAGTTTGGCAGCCAGGGAGCGGCTGTTCTCATACGTGAGAAAGACGCGATAATCGGAAGCATTTGGATCGTCGTTCCACAGATAGGCCGCTTGCGCGTTCTCATCATAGCCAGCATGCCAGCCAGGCGTACCTATGGGTACAGCGGACGCTTCATAGGCACGGACGGCTTTCCACAGCCGGGTAGCACTTGTGATTCCAGTACCGGACGCGCCCAGGAGAGAACCGGCAAGATTCACGTTTTTCCAGCCGTGGCTGTATAGGGGAGAGCCAATGGCGATTTTTCGGGCAGGTACGCCTTGCCGGAGCAGATACTTGACAGCCGTATCGGCGGAGGGATCGCCGTACAGGGGAGAATGATGGCCCGTTACCTTGGCAGAAATACCAGTCATATCGTAGGTCATCAGGTTGATGCGGTCCACATACGGGTGCAGGGCGGCGTAGTTCTGCTTGGCCAGGATTGCTTCGGCGCCTCCAGCGCAGACCGTCAGGCGTTTCTTGCCTATGCCGAATTGCTTGTCCAGCGCGGCGCGAAGTTCTTTGAGCAGCAGGACGTAATTGGTCCAGTCGTCTCCGGCTACAGGATTGCCTTCATCATCGCCGCTTCCTTTCCGGGCAACGCCGGGATATTCCCAATCGATGTCCAGACCAGTAAAGAAGGGATAAGCGGTCAGCGTGTCGACGCAGCTTTGGATGAACGTGGCCCGGCCATGCTCTGTTGCGCTCATTTTGGAAAAATAGCCGCTGCGCGTCCAGCCGCCGATGGACAAAAGGATTTCCACGCCGGGGTATTTTTTCGCATAAGCAGCATACTGGGGAAAATGGGCCTTGTCGTTGTTGGGGTCCGTATCGGCCCAAGAGTCGGTGGATACAATGGCATAGCCGCCACTTTGAGGCACCACCTTCCAAAAAGCGTGGTTTACGCAGTCCAGACGATTCCAAGGCAGATTTTTCACCTGTTGGCTGCTGGAGGAATAAATATTCCAATTGGGAAAATAAACAGTCACTTGCGCTTCCTCTCTGGCCTGGCCGGCTGGCACTGACTGCGGGTAAAACGGCTGTGCCAGCATCGCGAGAAATGCCAGCAGCAGGGCCAGGCCCCTGATTGATTTTTTGTCCGTCATGGTGCTCCTCCTTTCCCGGGCGGCATGGACCGGATGCATTTTTCAGCTTTGCGGATGGATTATAACAGAACGCATACGCGAAAAGCAATGGAAATGCCAGCCAAGCGCAGGGGAGTGGGAGAAGAGATGAGAGGACAATATCCACAATATAGCAGAAAGAAACGACCGTGTCAAAGAATAAAGAAACATGTCAAGAAAACAGACAAAAAAAGAATTCTGGAAAATTGGCGCATAGGCAAAGTAAAAAACAGGAGTAAAGCTGTTCTTGCCCTGTATTTTACGGGTGTATTTTTTTGACAAGACGGCCCTGGTTTGTTATAATGTTCCTGCGTTTCATGCCGGTACCCCGTGGGGCCGGACAGGCGTGGCATTCCATTGTTCCTGCTGTAATC
The DNA here is from genome assembly GCA_017470095.1 of Clostridia bacterium. Classification (GTDB taxonomy): domain Bacteria; phylum Bacillota; class Clostridia; order Christensenellales; family Aristaeellaceae; genus RUG563. The sequence continues at coordinate 4,288 of JAFUFC010000093.1, forward strand.
GTCAGGTATCCAAAGAGAACTTGAACGGAGGAAAGAAAAATGAAAAGAAAATACTTGGTGTACTGCATTTCTGTCCTGGCGCTGTTGTTGGCGCTGATCTTCCTGTTCTGGTATGGCGTTGGCACCATCAATCTGGGCTTTATTGCCATCACCTTAAGCTGCTTGCCTGTGATCATCGGCACCATGGCGCTGGGGCTGAGCAATGGATTGATTCTGGCGCTGTGCTTTGCGTCTATCAGCTTTTTTACGGGCTTGTCCCATCCCCAGGGACTGATTGCGCCTATTTTTTCCGCCCATGTGCTGTGGGGCGCGGCACTGTGTTATCTACCCCGGATAATGGTGCCTGTGGTGACGCATTTCCTTTACCAGATGGTAAAGGAAAAAAAGAAAGCCTTGCTGGCCGTTCCGGCAGCAGCCGGCTCGCTGACGAACACTGTTTTGTTTCTGGGCTTTATCATCATTTTGTACGGGCTGCTGGGCATAGAAAACGCCCAATTGCTGGGCCTGATCGGCACCACAGTACTGGTGGGGGGGCTGCCCGAGGCGGCTGTGGCCGCACTGGTCTGCCCGCCGGTGATACTGGCCCTTCGTAAATCCCATCTTATTTGACCGTAAGGAGACGCTGCGACCATGTTGTTTACCATAGATATCGGCAATACCAACATCAAAACCGCCCTGTTTGACGGGCCGGAAATGGTGCATTACTGGCGGCTGTCGACCACCCGTAAATATACGAGCGACGAAATGGGCGTAATGATTTCCCAGCTCTTTGACTACGAAAAGATTGACCGGAGCCAAGTGACGGGCATCATCATGTCCTCCGTGGTGCCGACCATTAATTTCACTGTAGAGCATATGTGCCGGGATTATTTCGGCATTGATCCCATGGCGGTGGGCCCGGGTATCAAAACAGGCATTGATATCAAATACGAAAATCCCCGGGAACTGGGCAGCGACCGCATTTGTAACGCGGTGGCGGCATATACGCTGTACGGCGGACCCTGCGTGTACATCGATTTTGGCACTGCTACCACTTTCGGCGCGTTGGATAAGAACGGGACGTTTCTGGGCGGTTGCATTTGCCCGGGTTTGAAACTGACCAGCGAAGCCCTGGTGTCTGGCACGGCCAAGCTGCCCCATTTTGAATTGGTTATGCCCGAGCGGGTAATCGGCAAAACCACCGTGGGCAATCTGCAGTCTGGCGTGATTAACGGTTATGTGGGCCAAGTGATCTACCTGGTCAATGAAATGCGCCGGGAAATGGGCTGTCCCAAGGCCAAGGTGATCGCCACCGGCGGCATGGCCCGGCTGATTGAAAGCAAATCCGGCGTCATCGATCATATTGACGGGGTGCTGACGCTCAAGGGCCTGCGGCTCATTTATGAAAAGAACCAGGTAAAGGCTTAACAAAACCGAGAGGGGTATCACGCATGCGCACGATCATCGTTGGGTTTCTGGGCTGCGGCAACATCGGCTGCGGCGTGTGGAAATTGCTGAATGAATTCAAGGAAGACCTGCTGCACCGCAGCGGCGTCGAATTCTCCATCAAAAAAATCTTGGTAAGGGATATTGCAAAAAAGCGGGATGAAGTGGTGCCGCGCCACTTGCTGACCACGAACCCGGCCGATGTGACCGACGATCCGGAAATCGAAATGGTGTTGGAATTCATGGGCGGCGAAACCCCGGCCACACAGTATATGCTTCGAGCGCTGCAAATGGGCAAAACTGTGGTGACGGCCAACAAGATGGCGCTGGCGCTGAACTGGCATCTTTTGCAATCAGCGGCGGAAAAGCACAACGCGGGCCTGTATTACGAAGCGGCGGTGTGCGGCGCGATTCCGGTGATCCGCACGACCATTGATTCACTGCAGTCCAACCGGATTGAGGAAATAATGGGCATCGTAAACGGCACAACCAACTATATCCTCACCCGTATGAGCCAGGAAGGCAGCGACTATGCCGATGTTTTGCGGGATGCCCAGCGCCTGGGCCTGGCTGAGCCGGATCCCACCAGCGATGTGGAAGGGTATGACGCGGCTTATAAAATTTCCATTCTTTCTTCTCTGGCTTTCCACGCCCGGGTACCCTTTGATGTGGTGTACCGCCAAGGCATTAGCCAGATTGAGACTGTCGATATCGCTTACGGAAAGGAATTGGGCTACACCCTCAAGCTCCTGGCCATTGCCAAGCGGCAGGGAAACGTGATTGACGCCCGGGTGCATCCCACGTTCATTCCCGACAGCCATCCCCTCACCTCAGTGAACGGCTCCTTCAACGCCATTTTCCTGCATGGCCATGCCTGCGATGATATGATGCTCTTTGGTCGGGGCGCCGGCAGCGCGCCTACCGCCAGCGCAGTGGTGAGCGATATGCTCTACGCCGCCTCCCGGGAAACGCCCCGTCATCCCACCTTCCGCAACAACAATGAATTGGCGGAGGGGCTGACTGTAACAGACGATTGGCATTGCAGCTTCTATCTGCGGCTCAGCGCCAGCGACCGGCCCGGCATAATGGCCCATATCACCACCTGCCTGGGCAATGAGGGAATCAGCATCCGTAACCTGATGCAGCGGGACGCCGTCGACGGCCGGGCCCAGATCGTATTGATTACCCACGACGCGGGGGAATGCGCCGTGCGCAACGCTGTTGAAGCCATCAACGGTCCGGATGTGCAGGTGGAAAGCATGATTCGTGTGGAAGGCAACTGACATGAGGGACGACAGGCGTGGTTTATCCGTTGGCACCATCCTCACTTTGCTTTTGACGGCGGCTGTGGTTGCCGGGTGCGTGGTGGTGTTTGCCAAAATTCAGTCCGGCACGCCGGATGCTCAAATGGGGGCGCAGAAGGTGATTGGCCTGGTGGGGGACGCTTTACAGGGTACCACACCGGTGCCCGTGCCGCAAAGCACGGTGCGCACCGTGACGGTGACGCTGGCTCCCGCTCCGGAAGTGACTGCCGTGCCTCACACAGCCACAGTAGCGCCTGCGCTTAATGGGCAGCCGCGCAGCAGTACGTTTACCCTGACCATTGGCGGGTTACTGTCCTTTGAAAGCGAAATTTCCGATTCCGTTTACAATAAAACAAACAAAAGCTTTGATTATACGGCCATTTTGGCTCCCATCCGCCCCAAGGTGGACAGCGATTTGAGCCTGGTGATGCTGCCGCAGGTCATTAATGTGGCAGACCAAAAGTATGCGGACGCGCTGGTGCCTGCCGCTGCTGTGGATGGGTTGAAGGCTGCGGGATTTGACGATGTACTGCTCAACACCAGCCATATCCTGGATCAGGGTATTCAGGGGGTGAACAACACGGTGGGGGCGCTGGCAGGGCGGGGAATGACCTGCGTCGGCGTCATGGCAGGCAGCGCTCGGCAGCACCAGATCATTCCGCTCAATGGCGCGAAAATTGCCCTGCTGTGCTATACCGACGCATTGACGGCCAAAGGAAAAATAGCCTGGGAAACGCAGCCCGACGTGATGCAGTTGTTTTCTCTCGAGCAGGCGGAAAAGGATATTGCCTCCATGAAGGCCCAGGGGGCGGACTGTGTGATCGTCAGCCTGTACTGGGCCAAGGCGGATACGACCAGCGTTACTACCGCCATGAAAAACACTGCCTATGCATTGGCTGAAGCGGGCGCTGATGTGATCTTGGGCAATCATCCCAGCCGGATTTTGCCCATGGAAACGGTGTCTGTGCCCGACGAGAACGGCATTCAGCGGCAGTGCCTGATCGTTTATTCCATGGGTACGCTGTTGACAGAGTCCCGGGAAGGGTACGATATTTCCGGCATGCTGCTGCATTTGAAAATTACATGCGAAAAGAGCATGGTGAACTTCGATGCCATCGAATACACGCCCACCTATATCTGGCGGCGCAACGTCAACGGCAAAATGCAGTATCGGGTGGTGTGTTCTTCCGAGACGGTCCCTGCGGATATGGACGGAAAGCAGCAAGAGATCATGGCCCGGGCGCTGATTCGCGTAAAAAATGCCCTGAAGGACGGCCCGGCGCAGCTGCGGCAATGATCAAAACTCAAAAAGTATTTCCACATTCAAAAAAGGCAGCCCTTGAAAATGCGTGCATTCTCATGAGCTACCGTTTTTTACTCGTCGGACCGGTCATCCCGGTTGCCCATCATGCCACCGGTCATCTCGCGGAAGGAGCCTTTCCACTTTTCCATGGCGGCCTTGCCGGAGCCTGTGGCGGCAAAAGCGTAGATGAGCACACCGATGACCAGCGCGCCAATCAGCCAGCCGATGCCTTTCCAGGCACCGGTTTTCTCGGCCTGCTTGCTGTCTGCGGCACCGGTAATATTGCCATAGAGGGTTTTGTTCATTACATCGGCCATGTAACCAGTGGAGTTCAGCACTTCTTGCTTGTCGCTGGTGTAGGTGCCAAACTCCAGCAGCACAGCTTGGCTCATCAGATCCTGGTTATAAGTGCCCTTGCCGATGTAGATGTCCTTGATCAACCCGGGGTAAACCTCGTCTCCCACAGCCTTGATCTGGGCGGCAAATGCCTTGTTGGCCTCGGCGTTCTGGTTGGAACGGCCCACCAGCAGTCTCACTTTGGTCAGGTCTTCGCCGTTGATGTTTTTTTCGTACTGGCTGGCGTCTGGGATGCCATCCCGGTGCACATCCATGATGGCGTCAACGCCCTCTTCCACCAGGGAAGATGCGGTGGCGCGGCTGCGGCGGTAGGCCCCAGCGTCGTGGGGATAGTGGTTTTCATCGCTGTAATAGACGGTGAGTCCTTCTTTTTCCAGCGCGGTTTTAAAGCTTTCTGCCACGTCATAGATGCCGCCGCCCTGGTCGATGCTGCTTTTTCCGTCACCGGGCTCATAGCTTTCATCGCTGTGAGTGCAGTACAGAGCAACTGCCTTTTTTGCGGCCGAAACGGGGTGGGCAATTTCGGTCAGCCAGCTCACATCCGGCAATTGATAGGTGCCCAGGGATTGGGCAGTGGCCGTTTTGCTATCTTCGTCCACAGCCGTCACCCGGAAATGCCGGTTGTCACCGGCGATATATTCATCGCCTGCATCGGGCACACCAGCGAAGGACGTGATCTCGTTACCGCTTTCATCCACGATTCGGTAGACAGAATCTCCCTCCCCGCCTTCCGCAAAAACAGACTTTGGTATGAATAAAAGAAGAATCAGCAAGCATACCGCCATTTGACGTTTCATGTTCAGCGCCGCTCCTTTCGTACCGGGGAATATACGGGATCGGTGTTTTCCCGCTGGCGGGGCCGGGCCATCCGTTCAATAATCTCGCCCACAATTTCGGCCAAAAGCACAGCCAACAGACCAGAAATGACCACAGTATCCATGGCACCGGCCACGCCCAATTGCAGCGTAGTACGGATGCCTTGGCTCCAATTTATTACAGCTGTGGCCACGTCCGCCAGTACCACGCCCAGTACGCCGCAAATAAACGCTGCCCGTCGGGAGCGCCCCAGCACATAGGCCACAATGCCGCCGGCGATGCCGTACAGATAGTTGGGATCAACGGCCATTTGTTCCGGTTCACTGGGCAGCATGCGGCCCATGGCGTACACAATCACGCCGGTAAGTACGCTGCCAAAGAGGGCGCGACGCACTTCCTTGCGGGTATCGGTCTTGACCAGCAGCCAGATGCACACCCCCAACGGCACCACAAATCCGCCGATGTTGAAGGCCACAGGGCCTACGCGGATATCCGGAATCAGGCCGCCAAAAAAGATGGCCGCCGCGATCAGCAGGGCTGCCCGGTCGCTCAACTGCATCCGGTCCAGCACCCGCTGGGCCACCCCGAACAGCACCAGGGCCGATACGATGGCCAGCAAAATTAAACTGATGGACAATGTTGTGTCCTCCTTATCCAATCGATCGTCCTGTTTATCTTGCCCGGGA
>JAFUFC010000094.1 GCA_017470095.1 Clostridia bacterium
ACCCCACCGCCACCTCCCTGCACTTTGGCCATTTCATCCCCATCATCGCCATGGCCCACATGCAGCGGGCCGGCCATCTTCCGATCGCTCTGGTGGGCGGCGGCACGGCCATGATCGGCGACCCCAGCGGCAAAACCGATATGCGCAAAATGATGACCGTAGAAACCATCGACCACAATGTTTCCTGCATCAAAAAGCAAATGGAGCGCTTCATTGAATTTGGTGAAGGCAAAGCCATGATCGTCAACAACGGCGATTGGCTCCGCTCTTTGGGCTACATGGATTTCCTGCGGGATGTGGGCGCCATGTTCTCGGTTAACCGGATGCTCACCGCCGAATGCTACAAGCAGCGTCTGGAGCGGGGATTGACTTTCCTGGAATTCAACTACATGCTCATGCAGAGCTACGATTTTCTGCAGCTGTTCAAAAACTACGGCTGCCGGCTGCAAATGGGCGGCGACGACCAGTGGAGCAACATGCTGGCCGGGGCCGATCTGATTCGCCGCAAGGAGCGGGAAGCCGCCTTCGCCTGCACCTTTAAGCTGCTCATGAATCACGAAGGCAAGAAGATGGGCAAAACGGAAAAAGGCGCCCTGTGGCTGGATGCCGAACTGTGCAGCCCCTACGAATTCTACCAGTACTGGCGCAATATTGCCGACGCCGATGTGGAAAAGTGCCTGCGTCTGCTGACCTTCTTGCCCATGGATGAAGTGAAGCGCCTGGCCAAACTGGAAGGCAGCGAAATTAACGAAGCCAAGAAGGTGTTGGCCTTTGAATGCACCAAACTGGTGCACGGCGAAGAAGAAGCTCAAAAGGCCCAGCTGGCAGCGGCGGCCCTGTTCGGCGGCGGCGCGGCGGCCGCTGACGTGCCCACCTACGAATGGACCCAGGCCCAGATGGCCGAGGATAACCGCCTGACCACCTTACTCAACCTGTGCGGTCTGTGCACCTCCAAGGGTGATGCCCGCAAGCAGATCCAGCAGAACGCTGTGTCCCTGAACGACAGCAAGGTAACCGATATCGATACCGTTATCACCGCTGATATGATTCCTACCGACGGCATCCTCCTGCGCAAAGGCAAGAAGAACTACTGCCGGGTAGTGGTCAAGTAATTATCCGGGGAAAACCGCTTTTATGCTAACGGACGAGCATATGACTGCGCAGATCATCGCGTAACAGTCATTCGGCAATAGAGAAAACAGGCCAAAGTCCTCTCTTCAAGGCTGCTTTCTTGGAAGGGGGTGCGGGGGAACCGTTCTTTGGCATCCAAAGAATGGTTCCCCCGCGATTTCTTTTATGCCCGGTGATTACAAAACCCTCAAGCAAGCGGCTCACGATGAATACATCGTGAACAAAAGCCGCTTCATCGGCTACGCTTCTCCCTGCGAAACAGAGGAAAAAGCGTTGGCCTTTTTGCGCGCCATCCGGGAGAAGCACAAGGATGCCACCCACAACTGCTACGCCTACGTGATCGGGCAAAACGCCGGCATCATGCGCTACAGCGACGATGGAGAGCCTGGCGGCACGGCGGGATTGCCCATGATGGAGGTCATCAAAGCCCGGGGCGTGGTCAATTGCTGCGTGGTGGTCACCCGGTATTTCGGCGGCGTGCTGCTGGGAGCCGGCGGCCTGGTGCGGGCGTATACGAAGGGCTGCGTCGTCGCCTTGAATGCCGCCCAAGTGGTGCGGATGGAGGAAAGCCAAAAGCTTCTTTTCGATGTGCCCTATCCCCTGTGGGACCGGGTGAACCACGCCCTCAAATCCCTTCCTGTAATCGTGGAAGATACCGCCTTTGGCGCGTCGGTGGAAGCGACGCTGCTCATCCGTTTCAAGGATGTTGCCGCCGTCACCCAGAAGCTGACCGCCCTCACCGACGCCAAGGCTGAATACCTCCTGCTGGATGAATTGCACTACCCCTGGTCGGAAGATGAAGAGGACAGTTGAATATCTATTGTTCAATCAATAAACAAGGACTGCCGCGCTTTGCTTCGCGCGGCAGTCCTTTTAATTGATGAGAATTTATTCCGGCAGCCGGATGGTGGTGCCTGAAGTGAAATCTTCCGGTGCCAGGCAGGGATTGGTGCGCAGCAGGGAAGCTACCGGCAAATTGTATGTAATAGCCACGGATTCCAGGGTGTCATTTTCGCCCAAGGTCACGGTGGTGGGCAGGGTACATGGGGTGTTTTCCTCCGGGATACACAGCACATCGCCGCCCTTGATATCTTCCAGATCGGTGCCGGGGTTGGCCGTTTGCAGGGTATGGTAGCTCAGGCCGTAGCGCAGCATCAAATCCGCCGCGGTCTGATTATTCTGCACCACTGTGCGTCGGTTGGGCGGGCAGGAGGGCACGGGAACGGAAGGACCATCCGTGGACATGCCGCCGTTGTTGCCCTGGGTGTCTCCCGCCGTATCGCCAGGTTCAGACGGTTGATCCCCCGCCGGGGTTTGCGCATCCTTTCCATAGGGGATGCACAGCACATCGCCCACCATCAGCCGGGCAGGCGGGATATTGCTGTTAGCCTCCAGCAGGTCCCGCAGCCGCACACCGGTGCGATGGGCGATCAGGTAAAAACTATCGCCTCGTTTGACGGTGTACTGGTAGGCGCAGTTGGTGTTGTTCGCATTGGCTTCACTCATAATTTCCACGCTCCTTTCCTGGGTTCATCATCATGCTATGCTCCCAGCGCAAAAGCGTGCGCAAAAAGCGGAGGTATCTCCCTTCGCTTTTTCATTTTGTTTTCATTTTTCGTTTCATTGCCCGCCGGGCATGCTCCGCTAACATAGCGATGCATTCCAGATTGGTGGGCTTCCCCTTTTCCGCGTCCACCGAAAAGCCAAACAACCGCTGAATTTCCAGCAGGTTTCCTTGCAGCCAGGTGTGCTCAATGGCAGTGCGGATGGCCTTTTCCGCCGCCACGGCGGTGGTACCCCAACGCCTTGCCAAGAGCGGATACAAGACGCTGCCCTTCAGCAAGCCCGGCGCGCAGGCACAATCCGACACTGCGTTCAACAAATATCGATACCCTTTTAGGCCTTCCGGCACTCCCAGGCGCTTCAGCAGCTCTGCCGCGACGGCTTCCCGCGTTTTTGCCCAGACCGCCGCCAGCGCGGGCACGGGCTGCCGTCCCGCCTGTTCTACGGCGTTTTGCAGTTTCTCGGCTTCACAAGGCCAAGAACATACCGCGTCCGCTGCCGTGCTTTCCCCCGGCAGCCGTTTGAGCAGCGCCACCCGTGGCGGCGTAGGCAAAGCATCCTCCAGGCGTCGGAGCACGGCCTGGCCATCCGCGCCGGTCAATATTTCATCCATCACCGCCACGTCCGGGCACAGGCGTTCAATATCCCTGATCACGTCCATCCCGTCACCGCTGCCCACGGTGAAGAACCGTTCATCGTGAGTCAGCATCCGCTCCAGCGCGTCCGCGTCCGGAGAGGCGATATACACCGTCAGCATGCCCGCTTTTCCTTCTTTTGCCGGCCAGCAAAGGAAGAAAACAGCACCGCCGTGATGGTCACAGCCAAGGCAATGCCGCAGATGGCCAGCAGCGTCACCACGCCGGTATTCATGGCCTTTGTGTATTCCCCGTCCACCACGTACCGCATGGTGTTATACAGCCCAACGCCGGGCACCAGCGGCACGATGGCCCCGGTAAAAAACAGCGTGGCCGTCCGTTTCATCAGCCGGGCGCAGACTTCGCAGGCCAGGCCAATCAGGATGGTGGCCAGGAAATACGCCGTCACGCCGCTGCCCAGCAGCAGAAACAGGGCGTACCCTGCCGTAGCAATCAGAGCGCTGACGATCATGGTGCTCTTGGGCTGGTTCATCAGCACAGAAAAAGCCAGCGCCGCACAAAAGCAGGCAATTAACTGCACCCACCAGCTCATAAGCCCACACCTCCCCACATCGACAGCGTCAAGCCAATGCCCGCCGCCAGCATGACCGCGCAAAGCATGGCTTCAATGATTCTCGCCCCGCCAGACACCAAATCGCCCCGCAGCGTATCCCGGATAGCGTTGGTGGTAGCCAGGCCCGGAAGCAGGGGCATGATGGCCCCGGCAATGATGGATTCCACGTGGGTATTATCCAGGATCATCGTGCCGATCAAGGCCATCAGGGTGGTCAAAGCGCCGGCCAGCATGCTGGAAATCAGCGTGGGCACCCGGTGCTTCGACAGCGGCGGCATCACCAATTGCACCAGTGCGCCGCAGAAAAAGGATACCGCGAAATCGAACCAATTGCCGCCCAGCATCACCGTAAAAAAAGCGGCGGACAGGGCGCTGGCCGGGAGCAGCGCCCACTGCCGGAAGGGCCGCATTTCATGAATTTCCGTTAACTTTTGCAAGGCTTCCTGGGCGCCCATTTTTCCCTCGGCCACCTTGCGGGATATATCGTTGCACCGGTCGATCCTGTCCAGATTAATGCCCCGGGTGCGCACCCGCACGATGCGGGTGATGGTTCCGCCCTCCGCCGTTTCCAGCGTCAGCATCAATCCCGTGGGCAGGGCCAGCACATCCACTTGGGGCACCCCCAAGCCCTGGCACATCCTTTCCACCGTTTCCTCCGCCCGGTAGGTTTCCCCGCCGCTCTCCAGGATGATCCGGGATGCCAGGCACACCGCGTCCAGCGTCACAGCAATTGAATCCATGCCGCCGTCCCTCCATCTTTTGTCGTTCAGTACCCCTGCATGATAGCACAGGTTGCGGGGATTGTAAACAAGAAAACACAAGAAAAAAATGCCCCTTACCGCGATGAACTGCACCCCATTTGTTAGACAAGTATGGTATACTACTAACAAGTGGGGTGATTTATCATGCCAAAGGGGCAGCCAAACAAGAGGTACACACCAGAATTCAAGCAAACGGTCATAGAGACAATGCAGAAAGAAGGGC
>JAFUFC010000095.1 GCA_017470095.1 Clostridia bacterium
CAAGGCACTTTGACGAAGTTTTACCGGGGCCAAAGCGCCCGGAACATGCTCCAGTAGAGCATGTTCAGCGCAAGCCGGGCAAAAGTCCTGGGGCGAAGGATCAATCGAGGAAAAGCAACACCAAAGCGCAGCCTGAGACGCCATAAACGCATCTTTCCGAATGTAGAAACAGACCTTATATTTTCTAAAATGATAGAGACTGCCGCGGCAGTCTCTTTTTGATGCAATCAAACACGCTTCCGAGATCAGACCATGTTTTCCAGATGGAAAACTTCATCAAACTTTTCTGGTGTCAGAAAGCCCAGCTTTACGCAGGTTTCCTTCAGGGAAATATCCTCCCGGAAAGCCAGCTTCACGGTCCTGACCGAACTCTCATAACCAATGAAGGGATTCGGCGCGGTGGCCAGCATCAGCGAATTGTGCAAATAATCGCGCATTTTCCCGATCGTCCACGGTGCCCACAGCGCAGTGCTCGGTAAAGGGCAGGATGGGTTCCGCCAGCAGCCGCACGGACTGGAGAAAATGATAGGCCATCACAGGCATAAACACATTCAATTCAACATTGCCCTGGGAAGCGGCCAGGCCCACGGCTACATCGTTGCCCATGACCTGCACCGCCACCATGGTGACCTGCTCGTACTGGGTGGGGTTCACCTTCCCCGGCATGATGGCGCTGCCCGGCTCATTTTCCGGGATGCGAATCTCGCCCAGACCGCACTGAGGGCCGGAAGCCAGCCAACGAACGTCATTGGCAATTTTCATCATATCGCAGGCCATGGTCTTGACCGGGCCGTGAGCGAAAGTGATTTTGATGTATTATTTGATTTCTTTTTTTAAGTACTTTCCGGTCAGGCTATCCGGGCATTGACAAATTTCCTCCGGGGTTCCCTGGGCGACGATCCTGCCTCCATGCACGCCCCCGCCCGGGCCCATATCGATCACATAATCGGCATTCCGGATCACATCCAGATCATGCTCAATCACAATCACCGTAGCGCCGCTGTCAATCAAATGGCGGAACACCTGCAAAAGCGTTTGCACATCCAAGGGATGCAGGCCGATGGTAGGTTCATCAAACACAAACACGGAATCGCTCTGGCCCCGGCCCATTTCGCTGGCCAGCTTTAAGCGCTGGGCCTCACCGCCGGACAGGCTGGGCGTTTCCTCCCCCAGCGTCAGGTAACCCAGCCCCAGATCCTTAAGCACCTGCAATCTCCGCTGCACAACAGGAATATCCGCGCAGGCCGTCAGTGCCTCATGAACGCTCATATCCATCAGCTCCGGCAAAGAATATGCCGTATCGGCTTTTTTGGTGTTTCGCCGAATCAGGCCGGCTTCCCGGGCGTAGCGACTGCCCCGGCAGTCCGGACAGGGGATATCCACATCCGGCAAAAACTGCACATCCAGGCTGATCACGCCGGTGCCGTCGCAGGTGGGGCAGCGCAGGTTGCCCGTGTTGTAAGAAAAATCCCCAGCCTTGTACCCTTTGGCCTTAGCATCCGCCGTGCGGGCATATACCTTGCGAAGCTCATCATGCACGTCGGCATAGGTAGCCACGGTAGAGCGCACATTGATGCCAATGGGCGTAGCGTCGATCAGCTTGACCTGCTGTATCCCCTCCGCTGTGATCATGTTCACATGCTCTGGCAGCTTTTGCCCTTTGGTCAGCGCATCCAACGCGGGGATCAGGCTTTCCAGAATCAGGGTGGTTTTGCCGGAGCCCGATACGCCGGTAACAGCGATCAGCCGTCCCTTGGGAAAATCCACCTCGATGGGCTGCACCGTGTGGATCTGAGACGTGGACAAGTGGATGGTGCCCAGGTCAAACACATGCTCCGAATCAATTTTCTGCTTTTGGTCAATCACCGCCTTGCCCGAAAGAAAACCGCCAATGCGGGACGCGGGGTTGGCTTCAATTTCAGGAATGCTGCCTTGGGCGATTACGGTGCCGCCATTGGCCCCGGCGTTCGGGCCCATTTCAATCACCCAATCCGCCTGGGACAGAATATGGGTATCGTGATCCACCAGGATGATGGAGTTGCCATCCGCCATTAGATCCTGCATTACCCCGGTGACACCCTCAATATTGGAAGGGTGCAGGCCGATGGTAGGCTCGTCCAGCACATACAATACCCCTGTGGTACGGTTGCGCACGGCCCGGGCCAGCTGCATCCGCTGCCGTTCGCCGGTGGACAGCGTAGACGCTTCCCGATCCAGGGTCAGGTATCCCAAGCCCAAATCCATCAGGCGTTTGGCGGTGTGCAGAAAAGATTCGCAGATACTTTCCGCCATGGGGCGCATTTCCTCCGGAAGGGAAGCCGGTACGCCCTTCACCCATTCCACCAGGTCGTAAAGCGTCATTTTGCAAGCGTCCGCCAGGGAAATGCCCCGCACCCTGGGAGCCCGGGCCCCATCGGAAAGACGCGTGCCGCCGCAATCCGGGCAAACGCCCTGCTTGAGAAATTTTTCCACCCGTTTCATGCCCTTTTCATCCTTTACATGGGACAGGGCGTTTTCCACAGTGTATGTGGCGTTAAAATATGTGAAATCCATATCACCCATGGCGCCGGTGGTTTTGTTCTGGTAGATAATATTTTTCTTTTCCGCCGGGCCGTGGAACACAATATCCCGCTCTTTCGCGGTCAGGTCACGGAAGGGCACGTCGGTCCGCACGCCCATCTCCCGGGCGATATCCTTCATCAGCGACCACATCAGCGTCTGCCAGGGAGCCACCGCGCCTTCGTCGATGGTCAGGGATTCATCAGGCACCAGGGTGCTTTCATCCACCGTGCGCACCACGCCCGTGCCGTCGCACCGCCTGCACGCGCCAGTGCTGTTAAAAGCCAGTTCCTCCGCGCCGGGAGCAAAGAAATGCGTTCCGCATTCCGAGCAAATAAGCTCGCTGCCCGCCGCCACATTCAAAGAAGGCGCAAGATAATGCCCATGGGGGCAGCGGTGGTTGGCCAACCGGGAATACATGAGCCGAAGGGAATTGAGCAACTCCGTTCCAGTGCCGAAAGTGCTGCGGATACCAGGCACTTGGGGCCGCTGGTGCAAAGCCAGAGCCGCAGGCACATACAGCACCTCGTCCACCGTGGCCTTGGCCGCCTGGGTCATGCGCCGCCGGGTGTATGTGGAGAGCGATTCCAGATACCGCCGGGAGACCTCGGCGTACAGAACGCCTAAAGCCAGGGAGGATTTACCCGAGCCAGACACCCCCGCAATGCCAACGATTTGATGCAGCGGAATATCCACATCCACGTTTTTCAGGTTATGCACCTTAGCCCCGCGCACCTCAATATGCGCGGGCTGGCTGCCCTGCTGCCTGTTCACTGCCTCTCGCCCCCATCATGTGTTTTCATCGTGTTTTGAATATCTTTATGAAGATCATGGATCAGGTCCGCTACCGTAACACGCGCCAGCCTTTGACGCAGGGCCTGCATAGTTTCTTCCAAATGCGGGTTCAGCAGTCCTTCCACCCGCGTGACCACGGCGCATTTTCCCGACATGTTTTTATGATATGGAAAACTGCTGGCAAGGTCAAACGGCTCCACCGCTTCGTAAATATCCCGCAGTGTAATTTGTTTTGCATCCTTGGCCAGCTTGGTTTTTCCGCGGCCCGGCCTGGTTTCAATAATACCAGCCCGGATAAGCTTAGCAAACAAATTGCAAACCAGTACCGGATTGCTGCCGGCGCTCTCCGCCACCGTTTTGCTGATGATCTTGGTATCAGGAAAAACCCCAATCATCAATAGCGCATGCACGGCCATGGTAAACTGTGCGTTGGATCTCATGCTGCATTCCTCAGCATTCCATTATACAGTTTATTTAAGAAAAATCAATATGTCACCATTGGCATGAGGAAATAGACGCGGCGTATCTTGCCTGCCGTTCAAACCATGACAAAAAGCGGAATGCCGCGTACGTCATCAGCATTCCGCTCTTTGCTTCATTAAAAATATTTACTTTTTTGCCCAAACAAGCCGTTCATTCTTCATTCGGTTCCGTTTGACCAGCTGATTGGGCATGGGGATGAGCACCAACGCCCAGCAGCATTCGATCATTATCCAAGACATGGCCGCTGGCCTGGCGGAATTTGTCGGTCAGATCATGGATGGTCAGGCGGCTGCGCTCCTGACCGGTCACATCGTAAATCACCCGGCCCTGATCCATCATCAGGGTGCGATTGCCCAGCGCTAAAGCAGACTGCATATTGTGAGTGATCATCAGGCAGGTGATGTGGTTGTCTTCCACAATATTGCGGGTCAGCTTCAGCACCTTTTCCGCCGTGCCGGGATCCAGGGCGGCGGTGTGTTCATCCAGCAGGAGTACTTTGGGCACGTGATACGTGGCCATCAGCAGCGTCAGCGCTTGGCGCTGGCCACCGGAGAGCAGGCCCACGGGCTGCTTCATCCGGTCCTCCAGGCCCATGCCCAGCAAGGATAATTTTTCTCGGAACGACCGTTTGTCCGCCGCCGTAATGCGCGTCAGCCAGCTTCCGCTGCCCGCCGCCAGATACAGGTTCTCCTCAATGCTCATATCCGGCGCGCTGCCCCGCATAGGATCCTGAAACAATCGGCCGATTTGCCGGGCGCGCTGGTGCTCGGGCATCATGGTCACATCCCGGCCGGCCAGGAAAATGCTGCCCTTGTCCACAAAAAAACTGCCGCAAATGGCGTTGAACAGGGTGGATTTCCCCGCGCCGTTGGCCCCGATGATGCTGACAAAATCACCTTCGCGGATATGCAATGTCACATCGTTCAGGGCCACTTTTTCATCCACTGTGCCTGGATTGAAGGTTTTCGTAACATGCTCCAATTTCAGCATCAGCCTTCCCTCCTTTCCCCAGGTCTTTGCCACAAAAGCGGCACCTGCTTCCATAGGATGGGAAACTGCTTGCGCAGATAAGGGCCGGAAATGGCCAGCACCACAATGACGGAGGATACCGCCTTGAGCATGAACGCGGGCATATCCAGCCGCAGAGCCAGGGCATACACCACCCGGAACAGGAACGCACCCAGCACCGCGCCGACGGCCCGGAGAGGAATGCTGCGGTGCTTGCCAAAAAATACGCCGCCAATCAGCAGCGACGCCAGGGCCACCGTAACCATACCAGAGCCCATATTGACATCGTAGTTCTTCTGCTGCTGGGCCATCAGGCAGCCGGACAGGGCGGTAAACGCGTTGGAAATGCACAAGCCCACGGTGGTGGTGAAGGACGGATTGATGGACGAAGAACGGACCATATCGGCGTTGCTGCCGGTGGCGCGAATGGAAAGGCCCAGCCGGGTGCGCAGGAAGAAGCACAGGAACAGGATCACCAGAGCCACCGCGATCAGGGCAACCAATAAAATATACTGTCCGGAAAAGGACGTATCCTTCAGCAGCGATTTGTCCATGGTGAACACGGTGGTGGTTTTGTTCATGGTCAGGGTAGCCTTGTTGCCTGCCAGGGCCATATTGACGGAATAAAGCGCCGTATTCACCACGATGCCGGCCAGCAGGCTCTGCACTCCCATGCGCATTTGCAGCGTGGCTGTCAAGAAGCCGGACGCCATCCCGGCCAGCATGGCAGCGGGCAACGACAGCCAGGGGTGCCCCGCAATTGCCACCAAAGTCCCTACCACTGCCCCCAGGGTGAAGCAGCCGTCGGTGCTCAAATCGCACACGTTCAGCATAGAGTAGCTCAAGAACAGCGCCAGCACCGTCAGCCCGTTCACCAGTCCCAATTCCAGCGCCGTCTGGCCCAAGCCAAGAATTTTATCAAAGCTCATGGTACGTTCTCCGCATTTCTTTCATGGTGGAAATAAACGGACGGGAGAGAAGGCCTTTTTTCTTCTCCCCCACCCGGTTTTCTTTACCGTTTTTTCTTTACCGGTTTACTGTGCCAGGTCGTCAAAGGATTCGGCGGTAGTGATGGGCTGCACGGTCGTGCAGTAGGGTGCGAACGCGGCGGCGATAGCGTCGTAGTCATAACCGATAGCGGCAGCGGTTTCGGTATTCACGGTAGCGGTACCATTATCAAAGGTCTTCACAGGCACCTGGGCGATATTGGCGCCGTCTACCAGAATGTTCCCGATCATGTCGGCAGTCGCTTTGCCCAGGTTGGCATAATCCACACCATAGCCCAGGAACGCGCCGTTGAGAGCGAAGGAATCTGCGCCGGTATAGTGAGGTATTTTGGCTTCTGCCAGCTTTTCATAGATCGAAAGTTCGGCGGCCATGATGGTGTTGTCCGTGGGGGTGAACACGGCGTCCATACCGTCGGCAATGATAGCGTCCGCAGCCAAGATGACTTCGGAAATGTTGCTGCCGGAATATTCCTTCACGGTGATGTTCTTGGCAGCCAAAATTTTCTTGGCGTCAGCAATGGGCGCGGTGGAGGAATCCTCAGCGGGGTTGTAGAGCAGAGCGATCTTGCTGGCGTCCGGGTTGGCGGCGAAGATCAGGTTCAGCACGGCATTGGTGTCCAGGTAATCGGAAGTGCCGGTGATGTTGGCGCCGGGCTTTTCCAAAGATTCCACCAGTCCGGCCCCCAAAGGATCGGACACGGCGGCAAACACCACGGGAATCTGATTGTCTTCCGTCATAGCCTGCATGGTCATGGCCACGGGGGTGGCCACGCCCACCATCAGGTCCACATCGTCGCTGATAAAGTTCTGGATGATCTGCTGCATCACGCTGCCATCCAGGTTGCAATTTTCTTCCTTCACCTCGAAGGTAACGTTCTTTTGGGCGGCGATCTCTTTCAGCTGGGATTTGATGTTGGCAATGATCTGGTTGAGGCTGGCGTCATCCACGAAATTGCAAATGCCGATTTTGAATGTTTTGGACTGCGCCTTTTCCGCTTCCTCAGCGGCTTTCGCAGCCGCTTCAACGGCCTTGGCAGCTTCATCCTGCGCCGATTGCAATTCGTTTCGCGCAGTTTGTAAATCATCCTGCGCCTGTTTGAGGCTGCTTTCAAGCTCCTGCACCTGAGCCTTCAATGCATCAAGATCTTTTTGAATAATGCCTTTCTGAATGCCAAACACACAGGCAGCCGCAATCGCGATGACCGCAATAATTGCCAAAACCACATTGAGCTTCTTCATGATAACTTTCCATCCTTTCCAATCGTTGTACTTTTTTTTGCACTTTTTTCTGCCCCCCGTGACGGCCGTGACACAGGAGGCAGGGAATAAAAAACGCCTCAACGCACAATTATCTGTGCGCTGAGACGGTATTCCCGTGGTGCCACTCAGCTTTGCTTCGTTTACACGAAGCACGCTCGTCCGCATACCCATGATATGCGCCGCTTGGATAACGGGTGCGATTCCCGTCGCTGCCTACTCGTAACCCTTTCGGAGCGCCCTCCGGAGCCCATTCGCATCCTCCGCACGCGCCGCCGTCCCACTATCGGCGACTCCCTTTGCCGTGCTGCGGGGAAGCTACTCTTCTCCATCGCAGGTTTGGTTGATGGGTGTATCATACTATGGTTTTCCCCTGCTTGTCAACCCATCTGGCTGTTTTTTGGTTGTATTTTGCATCCCGGATCAATTTACGCCATTACAGGTACGGGCGGATATCCACCGCCAATTGGGCTTCCAGATGAATCAGGCGTTTGGCAATATCCTTGGAAACCTCGTCCGCCGCCTTGTACTGGTTCAAATACCGGCTCAGGGATTTCACGCCCATGTTGCATCCATCCGTCATCAGGTCGGCGATTGTGTGGTCCGATTCGTGCATCATCAGCTTCATGCTGGTCATCATCCCGGCCATCTTTTCCGCCATCACGCTGGGATCCCTGCCCTCGTCCTGGAACCGGTCCAAGTGGGCTTGAATTTCTCCGCTGAGTTTTTCATGCTCCTGTTTGCAGTCGGTCAGCAGTCGCTCCAATTCTTTTGCATGAACAGCCCCCAATACATCATCAATGGAGCTCACTCCCATTTTCGCTCCGGAATCGCATTCCCGCAGCAGTTTTACCGTGTCCTGTTCAATCACGCGCATCATCCTTTCTTTTTTTCTTATTCTTTCCACAAGGAGGGAAACTATGTACTAACTCCTGACGGAACGCTTTCTCCCGTTATTTGAAAGCTAGATGGCTTATTGGATTGTTCGTAAATACTCCATTTTTTCTCAGGAAAAGCGATGGGTTTCGTTCATTTTGTTTCTATATGCGAACATTTCACGAAAAATTTCTAAAATAATTCACCATTTTCTTGCATATCGCCAACCAGCGTGATATAATCACCCTGGCCTGAAAAGGCGCATATTCGCTCGCGGCATACACAGCCATTTCAAACGTGTCAGGAGGCGTTCATCATGGAAAAGACCACCCAGATGTACGAAGGAAAAGCCAAAAAGGTATTCGCCACCAACGACCCCGATTATTGCATCGTATCCTATAAGGACGACGCCACCGCCTTCAACGGCCTGAAAAAAGGCACCATCCTGGGCAAAGGCGCCATCAACAACCGGGTGACCAACCACTTGATGAAGCTGCTGGAGCAAAACGGCGTTCCCACCCATTTCGTGGAAGAATTGAACGACCGGGAAACCGTGGTCAAGCGAGTGACCATTGTGCCGCTGGAAGTGATCGTGCGCAACATTGCCGCCGGCAGCCTGAGCAAGCGGCTGGGCCTGCCGGAGGGGGTGAAAATGAAGCGGACCGTGCTGGAATACTGCTACAAAGATGATGACCTGGGCGATCCCATGGTGAACGACTACCACATCCTGGCCATGGAATGGGCCACCCGGGAGGAGCTGGACCAGATCGCTGCCTACGCCTTCAAGATCAATCAATTGTTGACCGATTACCTGAAAGAAGCGGGTATTGAACTGATCGATTTCAAGCTGGAATTCGGCAAAACATCGGACGGTGCCATCGTGCTGGCCGACGAAATCAGCCCGGACACCTGCCGTTTCTGGGACATTGCCACCCATGAAAAGCTGGATAAGGACCGTTTCCGCCGGGATCTTGGCGGCGTGGAAGACGCGTACAAGGAAATTCTCAAGCGGCTGCTGGGAGAATAAACCGGGCTTGTTGAAAAGATTTGCTTGCCTTTCCAAAGAAAATACGGTATACTTTTTGCATCTGATGACCAGGCCTCTGGGAGCCGGGCCGCGCAAGCGGCAGTGGATGCATATCATCTGCGGGACAGGAATACCATTCCTCGTCCCGTTTTTTGTTGGACGAAGCTGAAAGGCAGGTATCCCCATGGAACACACCTCCACCATCGCCCTGCGGGTTTCCCGCACCACCATACTGATCAATTTTCTTTTGTCCTTCTTCAAGCTGGCAGCGGGCTTGCTGGCCCATTCCGGGGCCATGGTGTCCGACGCAGTGCACTCCGCCTCCGATGTATTCAGCACCGTCATCGTCATTATCGGTATGAAAGCGGCAGGCAAAGCCTCCGACAAGGAGCACCCCTACGGCCACGAGCGCATGGAATGCGTGGCTGCCATTGTGCTGGCCGTGGTGCTGCTGATGACCGGGCTTTTCATCGGCTATGAAGGCGTTCAAAAAATCCGCTTCGCAAAGGAAACGCCCCTGCCCATCCCCGGCCTGCTGGCGCTGGCCGCCGCCGTCATTTCCATCGCGGTGAAAGAGGCCATGTACCATTACACTCGCGCTGCCGCCCAGCAAATTCATTCCGACGCCCTAATGGCTGACGCCTGGCATCACCGTTCCGACGCCCTGTCCTCCATCGGCGCGCTGTTGGGCATCGGCGGAGCACGGCTGGGTTTTCCCCTGCTGGATCCCATCGCAAGCCTGGTCATCTGCCTGATGATTGGCAAAGCGGCTTATGATATTTTTCATGACGC
>JAFUFC010000096.1 GCA_017470095.1 Clostridia bacterium
ATCGGCATTCTGCGGGCTATTGGCGCGTCGAAGCGGGATATTTCCCGGGTGTTCAACGCCGAAACCCTGATCGTGGGCTTTACCGCCGGGGTATTGGGCATTGGAGTGACGCTGCTGTTGGTAGTTCTGGTCAATGCGATCATCCGTTCCGTCACCGGCATTGCCGCCATCGCCGCGCTGCCACCCGCAGCTGGGGCCATCCTGGTGGGCATCTCGATGCTGTTGACCCTGATTGCCGGGCTGATTCCTTCCCGCATGGCAGCGAAAAAGGACCCAGTGGTGGCCCTGCGCACGGAGTGACCTATGGACACAAAAGTCATCCGTTCTCTCACGCATTCCCAGGCCAAGGACATATACCGGCAGTATATGACCGAGGATTTTCCCCCCGCCGAATTAAAGCCGTGGCTGGCCATTGAAAAACGGCTGCTGGCCCAAAAATACGTGTGCCTGGGCCTCTTCGAAGGAGAAGCCCTGCGGGGCTATGCCTATTTTGCCCGGATGAATGATAAGACGGGCCAGGCACATTATTTATTTGATTATTTTGCCGTCCTAAAGCCCTACCGAAACCTCGGCTGGGGCTCCTTTTTCTTGCGACAAATGCAGGAAAACCTGCCGAACGCAGGCCGAATTCTAATTGAAGTAGAAAACCCAGATTGCGCATCTGATGACGCGAAGCGCCTGATCCAAGAAAAACGGCTGCGCTTTTATATCAAAAATGGCGTTACCGATACCGGCGTCACTGCCCAGGTGTACGGTGTGGAATACCGCATTTTGGCATACAGCTCCGGCCTTTCCCCTCGTCCGGAAGAAGTGCGCTCCCTGTACAGCGCCTTTTACCATTCCTTCTTTCCCCCGTTTCTATACAAACGGAAGGTTTTGATCCGGTAAACACCACCTTTTTGGGCTCCACGCCCATGACAAGAAGCGGCGAAACATGCTCATTTGTTGCTCTGAGCAAGGAACTCAAAGGCCTTTTCGTTGACAGGGAAAAAGGAGAATGTTATAATAAGTTCAGAACGCGGGAAAACGATTGAAATATCTATCCGCGCAGCGTTTATTCATCCAATATCATGTGTTTTACGGATATGCAAAGGAGGAGAGCCCCATGAACATTCTGCCTGTATCCGATCCTGCGTTTAAACCCTATGGCCGCATTGTGGAAGGCTGCGATGTCAGCGGCGTATTGAAGGCCCTGGCCACCACCCCGGTGACCGACGGCGTCGTCTATGTCCCTCATGATGAAGCGCTGGCCCGGGCCGAAGGCGCAAACGCCCTGGGCGATGTGCTTTACGGCGGCATGCCCTTCCAGCTGGGCTGGTGCAACGGACACAATACCAAATTAAACTGCCTGGAATACCATCGGGACAGCGAATTCAACCTGGGCTGTGAGGATTTCATCCTGCTGATCGCCACCATGGCCGATATTGAAAACGATCGGCTGGACACGTCGAGGGTGAAAGCCTTCCGAGTGCCCGCTGGGGTGCTGGTGGAGGTGTACGCAACCACCTTGCATTACGCCCCTTGCCACGCGGACGCGCAGAAGGGCTTCCATGTGATGGTGGCCCTGCCCAAGGGTACCAATACTGATTACCGCCCCGCAGGCGGTCCCAACGCGCTGGACGCTTCCCTGTGGGCCCGGAACAAATGGCTGCTGGCCCATCCGGACAGCAGAGAAGCCAAATCCGGCGCCTATATCGGCCTGATCGGCGAAAATATTGACATCGCCTCCGACCTGTGATCCATTGATTTTTCGCAGGAGATGCCCTCCTGCAATTTAATAAGGAGTGATTTCTTATGGTGAGCAATATCCCCGTGGTCAAGCTGGGCATCATTGCCGTGTCCCGCGACTGTTTCCCCATCCAGCTGAGCGAAATGCGGCGCAGCGCCATCGTGAAAGCCTACGGCGACGGCATCTACGAATGCCCTGTCACTGTGGAAAATGAAACTGACATGCAAAAGGCCGTCGCCGACGTGAAAGAAAAGGATTGCAACGCGCTGGTGGTATTCCTGGGCAACTTTGGCCCCGAAACCCCCGAAACCCTGATTGCCAAGCACTTTGACGGCCCCTGCATGTTCGTGGCGGCCGCCGAGGGCGACGGCGACATGATCAATGGCCGCGGCGACGCCTACTGCGGCATGCTGAACTGCTCCTACAACCTGGGTATGCGGCACCTGAACGGCTACATTCCCGCCTACCCCGTAGGCATGGCCGATGATATTGCCAAGATGATCGCTGATTTCGTGCCCGTGGCCCGGGCTGTCATCGGCGTGAAGAACCTGAAAATCATCACCTTCGGGCCCCGGCCCCAGGATTTCTTCGCCTGCAATGCCCCCATCAAGGGCCTGTATGAAATTGGCGTGGAAATTGAAGAAAACAGCGAACTGGATCTGCTGGTCTCCTACAAGGAACATGAAAACGATCCCCGCATCCCCGACGTATGCGCCGATATGGCTAAGGAGATGGGCGAAGGCGCTTATTATCCCGACCTGAGCAAGCGCATGGCGCAGTTTGAATTGACGCTGCTGGATTGGGCCGAAAAGCATAAGGGCGACCGGAAGTATGTGGCCTTTGCCGATAAGTGCTGGCCCGCCTTCCCCAGCCAGTTCGGTTTTGAACCCTGCTATGTGAACAGCCGCCTGGTCAGCCGGGGCATTCCTGTCTCCTGCGAGGTGGATATCTACGGCGCCCTGAGCGAATACATCGGTCTGTGCGTCAGCGCCGACCCCGTTACCCTGCTGGACATTAACAACAGCGTGCCCCAGTATATCTATGACGAAGATATCAAAGGCAAATACAACTATACCCTCACCGATACCTTCATGGGCTTCCATTGCGGCAATACCCCCGAATGCAAGCTGTGCTCCGACCGGGCCGTGAAATACCAGCTGATCCAGCACCGCTTGCTGGAGCCTGCCGGCAGCGACCCCGATTTCACCCGCGGCACCCTCGAAGGCGATCTGGCCGCCAGCGACATTACCTTCTACCGTCTCCAGTGCGACAGCGAAGGAAACCTGCGTTCTTACATCGCTGAAGGCGAAATCCTGGATGTGAAGACCCGCTCCTTCGGCGGTATCGGCGTATTCGCCATTCCCGAAATGGGCCGGTTCTACCGCCATGTGCTGATCGAAAAGCGTTATCCCCATCACGGCGCCGTGGCGTTCAGCCATGTGGGCAAGTACCTGTTTGAGGTTTTCCGCTTCCTTGGTGTGAAGGATATTGCTTACAACCAGCCCAAATCCCTGCCTTATCCCACAGAGAATCCTTTTGCCTGATGCATTTTTCACCAACGCCCTACGGTACATGCCGCAGGGTGTTTTTTTATTGTCTCTTTCTCATAAAAAACCGGCATCCCCTGAACGGATGCCGGATAGTGTTTGGCATTTTGTTGCGCTCAGCCCTTGACCGCGCCCACCGTCATGCCCTTGACGAAATACTTTTGCAGGAAAGGATACAGCAAGATGATCGGCAGGGAGGACAGGATGATGACGGCGGATTTGATGGAGATCGACAGGGAGGATTTTTCACCCATGCCGCCGTTATCCACGATCATGGTCCGGCCGTTGACGATGTTGCGCAGCAGCATCATCACGGGGTACTGGCTGCTCTTCAAATAGATCAGGGCGCTGAACCAGTTATTCCAGAAGAACACGGCGGTGTACAGGCCCACGGTGGCCAGCGCCGCGCCGGACAGGGGCAGCACGATGCGCACCAGGATGCCAAAATAGCTCAAGCCGTCGATGACCGCCGCTTCCTCAATTTCCCCAGGCAAGGATTTGAAGAAGTTGATCAGGATGATCAGGTTGAACTGGTTGATGGCATAAGGCAGCAGCATGGCCCACACGGTGCCAACCAAATGCAGGCTGTTGATCAAAAGGAAATTGGGGATCAGGCCGCCGGAGAAGAACATGGAAAACACCACCAGCTTCATCACGAAGCCCTGGCCCTTGAGCCAATCCTTGCTCAGCGGATAAGCGAACAGCACCATCATGATGAGGGCGATGGCCGTGCCGCCCAGGGTATACAGGAAAGTGTAGCCGTAGGCCCGGAAGAAGTTGGGGTACTCATACACGCTCTTGTAGGCCTCGATGGTAAAATCCACCGGCCAGAGGGACACCCGGTTGTTGGTGATGGCCACCGGAGAGGAAAAGGACATGGCGACGATGTACAGGAACGGCACGATGCACGCCACCACCACGATGAACATGACCAGGAACGTGAAGAAATTCAGCACAGGATTGTGCTCTTTGATGCGGCGCTTGTTGTTATTCATCGTCATTTTCGTACTCATAACAGCGCCTCCTTAATAAATGCTGTTGCCCGTCAGGCGGCGGGAGACGAAGTTGCTGGTGGAAACGAGAATCAGCCCGATCACGCCGTTGAACAGGCCCAGGGCGGCGCCCAGGGAGTACTGGGGCGAAGAAGAGCCCAAGGTGTAACGGTACACATAGGTATCAATGATATCGGAAACCGACATGTTGGTGCTGGTCTGCATCAGCAGCACCTTTTCAAAGCCCAAACTCAGCAGGTGACCCACGTTCAAAATCAGCATCACCATGATGGTGGGCAGGATGGTGGGAATGGTGATATAGATGATCTGCTGGAAGCGGGACGCGCCATCGATGCGCGCCGCCTCAAACATATCGCTGCTGATGCCGGTGATGGCCGCCAGATAAATGATGGCGGTCCAGCCGGTAAACTGCCACATGTCGGTGAGAATATACAGCATGCGGAAATATTGGGGTTCGTTCATATAGTAGATCCGGCCCACGCCGAACACATTGTCGATCACGCGGGTCAGCATGCCCATCGAGGGAGAAAGCAATTCGCTCATGATGGAGACGACCACCACCGTCGAAACGAAGCGGGGCACGTAGCTCACCGTCTGGATGAACTTTTTCAGTTTCAGATTGCGCAATTCATTCAGCAGAATGGCGAAAATGATGGGGAACGGGAAATTGATGATCAGGTTTTCCAGGCTGATGATCAGGGTGTTTTTGAAAGCGGTCCAGAATTCCGCTTTCAGCAGGAACTGCTCAAAATACCGGAAGGGCGCGGGCCACACCTTGTAGCCGCTGGCCCAGCGGTCGCCATAGGGGCCGCCCAGGGGCTTGTAATGGCGGAAGGCCAGGATGTTGCCGAACATGGGCACGTATTTGAACAGGATAAAATAAACCAGCGGTACCAGCATCATCAGGTAGAACTGCCAGTAACGCCCCATATAATGGGTGAAAGAAACCTTTTTCACATGTTCCATATTTTGCAGGCTTTTGTCTTTTTTACCCACGCGGCATCCCTCCGGGTTCATAAAAATTGCGGCCCTGCCGCAAGGCATACGGGGACCCGGACGTGCCGGGCCCCCGTAAAAACGGAATTATTGATACTTGTTGTACTGGTTGTACAGGTCAACGAATTCTTCGATGCCCTTGTCCTTCAGATCCTGCTCATATTCGGCCCAGTCGGCGTCAATTTCCTTGGTGCCGCGCATGAAAGCGTCATCCCAGACGAAGAACGCATCGGCCAGAGCGGTCTGCAGCAGGGAAGCTTCTTCGGCGGCTTCGTCGTCGAAGGCGGGGGTAGCGGGCACGTACTGGATCACATCGCCCATAGCGGCCACGGTGGCGTTGATCTGAGCGTAGTTCTCGTCGTACTTGGTCATTTCACGGGCGTTGTACCACACCACCTGGGTGCCGTCGCAACCGCAGCCGTAAGCGTTCTGCATGTACTTGTAGATGCCTTCGGAAGCGTTGAGGATATCGTCGCTGAAGACGATCTTATCGCCATCCATGGTGTAGGTTTCGCCTTCGATGCCGATGCACCAAACCTTGGCAGCTTCTTCAGAGAAGAACACTTCGTCGATCTTGCGCACGACCTGTTCAAAGTCAGCGCGCTGCATGGTCTTGGCGGGGAACATGATGCCGTTGCCCACGGAGCTCTTGGGCTGGTGATGGGCGCCGTTGGGGCCAGCCAGGGAGGGATACATATTCAGCTTCAGCCCTTCGATTTCGGAAGCGCCTTCCCAGCCGCCGATCTGATCATAGTAGCCGTACACAGCCATCGACAGCCCGGTGGCCAGCTTGCGGGTAGCGGCAGCGTCGTCCTGAGAGAACTCGGGATCCAGCAGGCCTTCCTGATACAGCTTGGAGAAGAAGCGGATGTATTCTTTGTAGTTTTCGCTCAGCGCGCCGGCGAAATACTTCTGGTTCTCATAATCCCAGCTCAGCACGCGGGTGCCGGTGGAGGTGGAGCGGCCAACGCTGATGCCGTAAGCGGGCATGGTCATGCGCTGGAGCACGTAGATATTCACGATGGAGGTCAGCGGGATGGAATCCGGATAGTCTTCCTTGTAGGCCTTCAGGATGGTGTACAGGTCATCGAAGGTCTTGGGGGCTTCAAAGCCCTTGGATTCCAGATAGTCCTGACGCATGATCAGGCCGCCATCATAGAAAGGCACGTCAAACAGCTGGGGCATATAATACAGGTTGCCGTCGCCCAGCTTCAGCATGTTCACGGATTCTTCCAGGCCAAATTCAGCCACGCGAGCATTGAAGTTGGGGGTCCAATCCGGATTGCTGTTGATGGCGTAGGCCGCGCCGTTCAGGGCCAGGGAAGCATTGCCGCCCACGGTGTTGGTGCCCAGGATCACGTCCGGGGTGTCATCGCCCTGAGTGGTAAGCACGTTGGTCACCTTGGTGCCATAGTCGGTCATGGGGATGGGCTCGAACACCAAGTCAACATTGTACTTTTCTTCCAGATAGCTGATCACGCGCCAGTCCTCACGGAAAGGCAGGGTGGAGTTGTCGGAATAGTAGATGCTGATCTTGATGGGTTCTTCCGCCGCGGCGAAGCTGCACATGGACAGCAGCATGGCCGCAACCAGAAGCAATGCCGAGAATTTCTTCATGAGATTCTCCTCCTTCTTTGCCGGTTTTTCACCGGTTATGATTCTGCCGATAGGGGCAGTTTTTAATGAAATGATTATAACATATGTTTCTTGGATTGGCAATGGCCTTTTCAAACAAAATGCATACAAAGTG
Organism: Clostridia bacterium; assembly: GCA_017470095.1. Lineage (GTDB taxonomy): Bacteria > Bacillota > Clostridia > Christensenellales > Aristaeellaceae > RUG563. Next base: position 7,036 of record JAFUFC010000096.1, read on the forward strand.
CAAAATTTGCCCAATTTGTGCAAAAATGCGCATTTTTTCGCATACTTGACGGCATCCATTGTCATCTCGGTCTTGTTTTTCTTTTTTCGGAATGCTATACTATGATTAGCCAAGAATTGCACGAAATGGGGCGATGATCCATGGATATGCTGGTAAATTTGTATACGATGCCAACGGCCGATGTGCCAAAGGACGTGCGTATTGTGCGGGCGCTGCCGCCGGAGCGCCACAAGGTGCTGCAATGGGTTGAAGAACATTTCAGCGCAGGCTGGCGGGAGGAATGCGCCGTGGCATTGTCTGCCCAGCCTGCCACTTGCCTGATCGCCCAGAAGGACGGCGCCTGCATCGGCTTTGCCTGCTATGACGCCACGGCGAAGGGATATTTCGGCCCTATCGGCGTGGCGGACGAAGCCCGAGGCAGCGGCGTGGGCCGGGCTTTGCTGATCCGCTGTCTGGAAGAAATGCGCAGCGCGGGTTATGGCTATGCGGCCATTGGCTGGTGCAACGAAGCCGCGTCGTTTTACAGCCGCGCGGTGGGGGCTATTCCCATCCCCGGCAGCGAACCGGAGCACACGGTTTACAGCCGCCTGACACGGTTTTCCAAAAAAGACTGATCATTTCTTATTATTTTTTATAAAGGAGAAAATGCCATGACCGCACAGGATGTAAGGATGTATTTGGGCCAGCGCCTCAGCGTGGGGTTTGATGGGCCCGTCATTCCGGAGGAGTATGAAAACCTCATCCGGGAATACAAAATTGGCAACGTGATTCTGTTCCGCCGGAACGTGAAGGACTATGCGCAGTTAAAAGCCTTGTGCGCCTCCCTGCGCACCCTGATCAAAGCGGAAACGGGCCTGGAGCCCTTTATCATGATCGACGAGGAATGTGGCAGCGTATCCCGCTTGGGTCACATTGCCGGGGCCACGCCCAGCGCCATGGCCATCGGCGCTACGAATGAGAAGGAAAACGCCTACCGCATCGGCCGCATCATGGGCGACGAGCTCCACGCCGTGGGCATCAATTTTGATCTGGCCCCGGTGCTGGACTGCTTCACCAACCCGGACAATACCGTCTGCGGCAACCGGTGCTTTGCCAAAGAACCGGAAAAAGTGGCTTCCTTTGGCCTGGAGTATATAAAAGGCTTGCAGGACGCCGGCATCGTGGCCTGCGGCAAGCACTTCCCCGGCCACGGCGATACAGCGGTGGATTCCCATTTGGATTTGCCCATTGTGAATAAATCCATCGAAGAAATGCGCACAACCGAGTTGGTTCCCTTTTCCGCTGCCATTCGGGCCGGCATCGGTTCCATCATGTCCGCCCATGTAGTGTTCCCGGCCATCGAACCGGAGCGAGTGCCGTCCACCGTTTCTCACCGGGTAATGACCGGGCTTTTGCGAAAGGAATTGGGCTTTAACGGAATCATCGTCAGCGATGGCATGGAAATGAAGGCCGTCATGAACCTGTTCGGGGTGGAAGAGGGCATCCGCCGGGCGCTGAACGCGGGCATTGACGTGGCACTGATCTGCCATTCTGCCGACCAGGCCATTGCTACGATTTGCCACCTGGAAAAGGCATACGAAGAAGGCACCTTGAGCAAAGAAAATATCGAAGAACATTTCCAGCGTATTGCCGCCTGCAAATCCCGTCTCAAGCCCCTCCATGGCGGCGCCCCCTTTGGCACCCAGGCGCAGCGGGACCAAGCTCAACGCATCATGGAAGCATCCATCCAGCTCTTACACGCGCCGGAAGGCAAGCCCCTGCCGCCCATCAATGGCAGCACCCTCTTTTTTGGCACCCTGGCCCGACGCAACGCTCTGGTGAACGACGATATTCCCCTGAACGCCGCCGAGCAGTTTGCCCAAGCCTATGGCGGCGTCTACGCCGGATTGGCGCCTGATCGGGAAGCCGATACGGCGGTGGTGTTCCTGGGCCGCCACCCGGATGCGCACATCACCATCGACGCTGCCCGGAAGCTGGCAGAGAGCGGTGCAAAGGTCATCGCCGTCTCCCTGTACACGCCCCGGTGCCTGGATTTCTTGCCAGACAACGTGTGGAAAATTGCCGCGTGGCAATACGATCAATTGGCCGTAGACGCGCTGATCAGCCAGTTCCCGCGCCTGCAGGCACAGGGCCGCTAATGCCCGCCGCCTCTCCCCCACCTGCTTGAAACGGAGGATATTATGAGCTCTGCACTCCCCCCGGAATCCCTGTTTTCCCTGCCCCAACGCATCGTCATCCTGCCCAACGTACAGGATGGCCCAGTGGGCTATGCCGCCCGGGAACTGGGCCGCTGCTTGGCCAACGCGGGCTGCGCAATCCAGATTTCCGCTGATGGCACGGCAAATTCTGGTTTTTTCATTCGGCTTTGCTGGGAGGAACAATTGACGGATCTGGAAGACGGCGCGTTCCGCATATCCGTTACGGCCCAGGGCATCACCCTGAAAAGCGGCAAAGCGGCAGGCCAGGTGTACGGCGCTTACGCCCTGCTGGAAAAGCTGGGCTGGCGCTTCCTTGCCAAGGACTGCGAAATTACCCCCCACGCGCCCCTGCGCTTGCCTCTGGGCACTTGGGAAGAACATCCCGCCTTCAGCGTGCGGGAAATTTTCTGGCGCGGGGCCATGGATGGGGAATACGCCGTAAAACTGCGGCTCAATTCCGCTCGTTCCACCATCACGCCGGATCAGGGCGGCAAAGCCATGTTCTACAATTTCAGCCACACCTTCGATCAATTGGTGCCAGTCAAAACATACTTTGACACCCATCCGGAATATTTCTCCATGCGGGACGGCGTTCGCGTCCGGGAACGCACCCAGTTGTGCCTAACCAATCCGGATGTGCTGCGGCTGTGCACCGAGGGCGTGCTGAAATGGAAGCGGGAGCACCCCGAATACACCATCTTTTCCGTTTCCATGAACGACTGGTACAACAACTGTCAGTGTCCCGCCTGCCGGAAAATCGATGAAGAAGAGGGCAGCAGCGCGGGCACGGTGATCCGCTTTGTGAATGCCGTGGCGGACAATGTGACGAAAATTTATCCCGACGTGCGCATCCACACCTTCGCCTATCTCTACTGCCGCAAGCCTCCCAAGTTGACCCGGCCCCATCCGTCGGTGATCGTGCGGCTGTGCTCCATTGAATGCTGTTACAGCCATCCCATTGCCCAGTGCGGCTGCGAAATTAGCCGAATCAACGTGCAAGGCACTTTCGCCCATGCCTTTACCGGTGATCCCCACGTTCCCTCTTCCTTTATGCGGGATCTGGCAGGCTGGAGCAAGCTATGCAAAAACCAGCTGTTCATTTGGGATTACACCACCAATTACGCCAATTACCTCCAGCCCTTCCCCAATCTGCATGTGCTGGCGGATAACCTGCGCACGTTCCGGCAATACGGCGCTTCCGGGGTGCTGGAGCAGGGCAATTTCTCCCTGGGCCGGGCATCCGCCCTGGGTGATTTGAAAGTGTACCTGCTGGGCAAGCTGCTGTGGAACCCCGATCTGAACCCGGAGGAGCTGATCCGGGAATTTGCGGAAGGGTACTGGGAAAACGGCGCGGAAGCCATGCTCCGGTACATCGATTTATGGCGGAAGGCGGTAAAGGATGCGCACATGAGCATCTACGACCCGCCGGACGCGGCATACCTGAGCGAACCCACGCTGACGACGGCGGAAGCATATCTTCGTGAAGCGTTGGAAAAAACGCAGGGTGCCGCCCATGAGCGGCTGGAACGGGAAGCGCTCAGCCTGCGCTATGTGCGCTTGGCCCAGGAAGACCCCACCCAGGACGGCCACGCTGCGCGGGTGGATGCCTTTGCCGCCGATGCAAAAAGGCTTGGTATTTCCGAATTATTCGAGCGCCGGGATCTGGAGGGCTCCTTTGAGGTGCTGCGCACCAGCCATTTAACCCAGGACCGCTCCGCAGCCAAGCCCATCCGGTATCCTATCTAATTCTGTCAAACATGTAAGCGGGGGAAACCGCTCTTGAAGGCCAAAGAGCGGTTTTCCCCGCACCCCTTTCCGAGAAAGCCGCATTTTTGTTGTAGGCTTTGTCATTCAGCTCTTTCAAAACGATATGATCAGCACCCCAAAAATACGCCGGAGACAAATTCGTTCTCCGGCGTATTTTCGTTTGCAGATCATTTTTTAAAATACTCGATCGCCAGCCGGGCTGCGCCCTGGGCCGCGGTGCCCCGGGGCGGATGGATGTTCACATCCGGCAAGGCCTTACTGACCATTTTTTGAACCTTTTCCCGAATAACGGCGTACCGGTTCAGGATGCTGCCGGCCAGGGCCAGCTCGCCCGACGTCATGCCCGTTTTCCGCCAGGCGGTGGTAACCAGTTCAGACAGATCCTTGGCGGCATTCTGGGCGATGGTATAGGCCACCTCATCCCCCGCTTCCATAGCCTTGAGCAGCAGCGGTGCTAAAGACGCCACTTCTTTTTTTCCAGTGGCAGGCGCGTAGAGCCAGGTGATGATGCCCTGCACATCCTTCACCTTCAAAAAATCAAACACCAATGGGGGCAGACAGCTTTCCGGCAGCCGCCCATCAACGCAGCGCACCACAGAAGACAAAATATCCCGGCCGATGGCATACCCGCTGCCGCCGTCGTCAATCAAATACCCGTATCCGCCGACCCGGAAGCCTTTCCCCGCCTCATCCCGGCCAAAGCAAATAGCACCCGTGCCGGCAATCAGCACAGCCCCGGGCCCATCAATGGCACCCGCCAAGGCAATTTCCTGATCGCCCAACAAACGCACCGGCCCATGATAGCCGCCTGTGCGCACCTCGTTTTCAATGATTTCCGCCGCATGCCGGTTGCTGACTCCGGCAATGCCGATCACCAGCCCGCCGCAGTCCTCCAGCCCGCCGGGCAGTGAAGCCATAAAATGAATGGCCTCCCGCGCCGTATCCATGATTTTTTCCTGGGACGCGCCGTTGGGATTCAAGGGGCCAAAGCACCGGTCGGCCAGCGTTTGGCCGTTTTCATCCACTGCATAAACTTCCGTTTTCGTGCCGCCGCCATCCCATCCGCAGTAATACATGCTTCACCCCTCCTGGTTGGCAATCACCTTGGCAATGCGGCCGTCCGCTCCGTCCAGGGCCCGTTTGGCGCCCTCGGCATCAATGCCCAGCAGGAGCATCACGATGGCCGTCTTGCAGGAAAAGCCGCACTTTTCCAGCGTGCGCCGGGCAGTATCCTCGTCCACTTCCGCAGCGGTGCACACGATGGAAATGGCCCGATGCACCAGCTTTTCATTGGTGGCCATCACGTCCACCATCAAATTGCCGTACACCTTGCCCATCTTGATCATCACGCAAGTGGACAGCAGGTTCAGCACCAGTTTTTGGCACGTGCCGCTCTTCATGCGGGAGGAGCCGGTAACCACCTCGGGGCCAGGCACAGGATCCATGGTGATATCTGCATGGCGGCTCAATTCACTGTTGTGGCAGCAGGTGAGCGCCATCACCGGCGCGCCCAGGGACCGGGCATAGTCCATCGCGCCCAGCACATACGGCGTGCGGCCACTGGCGGCAATGCCCACCAGCGCGTCCTTGTCGGAGAAATGGCAATCCTCCAGGTCCTTCTTCCCCAAGTCGTAGTTATCCTCCGCCCCTTCAATGGCCTTCAAAAACGCCGCCGGTCCGCCAGCGATCAACCCCACCACCAGCCCGGGATCGACCCCATAGGTGGGCGGACATTCCGCCGCGTCCAGCACGCCCAAACGTCCCGAAGTGCCCGCGCCGCTGTAAAACAGCCGTCCCCCCTGGCGAATTTTTTCATAAATCACGTCCACGCTTTGGGCAATTTGCGGCAGCACTTCCTTCACCGCTTCAGCGCAGGCGTGATCCTCCTGATTGATCAACGACACCATGTCCAACGTAGACAGCGTATCAATATGCATGGTTTTGGGGTTACGCTTTTCCGTATCAATTTTCTTTAATTCCACCATACCGGTTTCCTCCCTATGTGATGCGATCCAACTCATACCTACGAAATAGTATATCATTTTACGCTTTGTTTGACAACCGTCTTTTGGATTTTTCTTGCACATGAAAGCAAAAAATTGCATAAAAAAGCGTCTTGCATCCCCTGCATGATAAATGTATAATAAATGAAAAGGAGGCATCTCCCAGTATGCGTGATTTTTCCGTTTTTTTGCAGTCCCGTTTGGAAGAAGGCAAAGCCACCGGGTGTTTCCCCTGCGCGGCAGCAGCCATTGGGGTGAAAGACATGGTGTTGGCTCAGGCATTTACCGGTGAAGCGCCCCTGCCTGGCGATCGACCGGTTGATGAGCACACCCGGTTTGACATGGCCTCCCTGTCGAAGGTGCTGGGCACCACCATGGTGGCGCTTAAGGCCATCGAAGCAGGCAATCTTCGCTTGGATGACACTGTGGGCCAGTTCTTTCCCCAAGCCCCTGCCGACAAAAAAAACATCACCATTTTTATGCTCATGACCCACACTGGGGGCTTCAATCCTTCCTTCCGGCTGGATCAATTGCTCACCGATCCCCGGGACGCGGTGAATTGCATTTTGCATTATCCCCTGGATGAGCATCCCGGCGTTCGGCCCATCTACTCTTGCATGGGTTATATTCTGCTGGCAAAAATACTGGAAGAGAAATTCGGAAAACCCTTGAAAACGATGGCTAAAGAGCAGGTGTTTGATCCCCTTGGCATGACTGAAACCGGCTACTGCCCGCCATCCGATGCCGTGTGCGCCGCCACGGAGGTCAACGCTGCTACCGGCAAGCCCTGGATCGGCGTAGTGCATGATGAAAATGCCCGGTTTTTGCAGGGCAATTCGGGCAACGCCGGGGTGTTCATGCCCCTGTGCGACGGTGTCAAATTTGCCCAAATGCTATCCTGCGGCGGTAAGGGCCTGCTGAAAGAGGAAACGCTCACCGCCGCCACCCGCAATTACACCCCGGGCCAGGACGCCCATCGGGGCCTGGGCTTCCAGATTGCCGGCACCCCCGATTGCTTTTTCAGCAATCAGGTGCCCGATCACTGCTTTGGCCACACCGGTTTTACCGGTACCAGCCTGATGGTGGAACCGGACACAGGGTTCTGGGTGCTGCTGCTCACCAACCGAGTGTATCCCACCAGAAACAGCGCCGCTTTGTTCCCCTTCCGGCGACATCTGCACGGGGATAGCTGGCATTTATTCCTGGAACAATAAAAAAATCGCATAAAAAATATGAGGTGATCGTATGCGCATTCGGCCTGTTGAACAACATGATCTGCCCCTGCTGAGCTGTCTGTGGAACGCCTGCGCTGAGGCAGGCGAAGTGCTATACGCCCCACTGACAGAGGAAGCGTTCTGTCAGAAATTTGATCTGACCGACCCCGACAAGCGGGAAAACCTGCTGGTGGCGGATACCGACGGCCAAGCCGTGGGCATGATCCACGGCGTCACACCGGAAAGTTTTCCCCTGGCCCAGCCGGGCAACGCGTACCTGACCTGCCTGCTGGTAGGCAAAGCGTACCGCGGTCAAGGCATTGGCCAAGCGCTGCTCAACGCGCTGAAGGTCCGCATGAAGGCCCTGGGCGGCCAGCGACTAATCATTTCCAATTGGAACCCGGTGAACCTGGCTTGGCGCGTGCCCGGCACCCCGGGCCACGATCATAACAACGCCCCCGGGGTGGATACCCAGTGCGCTGGCTACGGCTTCTTCCCCCGCAGCGGATTTCATCTGGACGGCAGGCAGATTTCGATGTACATTGACCTGTCCACCTATCACATGAGCCCCACGATCCGCCAAATACAAGAAAAGCTTCTGGCGGAAGGGATCTACACCGGCGTGTACGACCCCCAATGGAACTGCGGCTACGACGCCTTGTGCGACCGGGTGGGCAGCGACTACTGGCGGGATGTGCTGCGCACGGAAATCGCCGCCTGGAACAATCATGAGCCGAACCAGGATAAGCGCATGTGGGCCGATGGTATCCGGCCCAGTGGCCCCCGGCCCCTGCTCACCGCTGTGCACGATGGGCAAATCGTGGGCTTTACCGGCCCCGTCGACCTGCAAAAAAGCGGCAGGGGCTGGTTCACTGGCATCTGCACTGACCCCACCTATGGCGGCAAAGGCATTGCCACTGTGCTGTTCAACCTGCTGATGCAAGCTTTTGTGGACGAAGGAGCGCGGTTCTCCACTTTGTTTACCGGTTCTGAAAATCACGCGCAGAAAATCTATCTCCGGGCTGGGCTTCGCCCGGTGCGGGAATTTGCCATGATGACGCTGCCCCTATAAGGCAATCCACGGGCAAATACAATAGAAAACAGTACATCCTTGTTATAAACTGCACCCCATTTGTTAGGCAAGTATAGCTGCTACTAACAAATGGGGTAATTTATAAAGGGAAAGATAAAAGAACGCAAGGAGTACACCAACATTCCGAGCTTAGAAACAGGCGCTTGTAGCATTACAGATACTTTTCCAGCCAATCGTACATTTCCCGATAATAGCGCTTCAGCATTTCTGCCTCCCGGGGCTGGTCGTGGGGCGTGTGGGGAAAGATCACCAAGCGCACCGGCAAATCCGGATGGGTGTCTTTGACGGCGGTAAAAAGCTGATGCGCGCCTTCCACAGGGCAGCGCAGGTCATCCTCCCCGTGAAGAATCAGGAAAGGCTTATCGATGTTTTCAGCATAGGAAACCGGCGATTTCCGCAGCGCATCCACCATAAATTCCTCAAAACTGGCAAACTGCCGGCTGCTCCCTTGCATATCGGAGGAAGCATAGCCAATCAAGTCGCTGGCTACGCTGCGCTGGGTGATATATGCCTGGAAGCGATGGGCGTGGCTGGCGATCCAGTTGGTCATGTAACCGCCGTAGCTGCCGCCGGTGACGGCCAGACGTCCCTCGTCAATCCATGCAAACCGGCGCAGGGCTTCATCCACAAATTGCAGGATATCGGTATAAGCGCTGCCGTCCATGGCGCGGGCAAAATTTTGATGCACGCTGCCATAACCGCTGCTGCCCCGGGGATTGCACCACAGCACGGCATAGCCCCGGGCAGCCAGGGCCTGGAATTCGGCGGTAAAACCATAGGTATAGAAGGGATGAGGCCCACCGTGGATATACACGATGGCCGGGTATTTTTTCCCCGCTTCCCGCCGCGCCGGGTGGGTGACAAAGCCATGCACGCGGCTTTCGCCATCCAGGGTGGTAAAAAAGAAATCCTCCGTGGGCGCAATTTCGCATCCTTCCATTATATTTTCTCCCGACTGCACCAGGGTTTCGCCTTCCTTAGGCTTGTCCAGTTCCATCAGGATATAGGCTTCCGGCCGATCGGTACAGCCTTGCGCAATCATCACGCGGCCCTGCTGGATGCGGCTCAGGCCATGGATGACGTGGCTGCCCACGCGCACAGGCTGGGCGCGCAAGCTGCCTGGGCTCAATTTGTACAGGTTCGCCTGGCCTTGCCAGCCGGAAACGAAGTAAATATCGCCGGTATCCGGGTCGAGATGGATTTTGTCCAGGCCATTGCCGCAAAAGGCATTGTAGGGAAACTGCACGCACTGATAGCAGCCCGCATCCGCCCGAAAGAGCCGTTGGGGCTCTCCCCCATCAACAGGGAAGGAAAACAGGGCGGCAGGCGGATAGCCGAAGCTGGGGTCGGCCTCCGGATCCAGCACCGCCATGACCACCGCCTGTCCACTCGGCATGAACACTGGACGCACTGGGTTAGGGTACGATACCATGACCAATTCATGGGAAATTTGGCGGAACGCCGGAGCGTCCGACTGCAAATCCATCAGGAACAAATCAAACCCAATGCTGTCTTCTTTGGGCCGATTCACATTTCCGGCGGCAGCGATGTACCGCCCGTCGGGAGAAATGGCATGGTGCATCCAATCCGCTTCGCCGTATGTCAATTGCTTGGTTTTCCCGGTCACAAGATCGGCAAGAAACAGCTGCACATGGCCGTCCGGCCGAATGAAACCGGCCCCATCCACCTTATAATGAAAATCCTCGATCACCACCGGCGCATCAGAGGAAATCTCCTGGCGATCCGCCGTTTCCTGGGAAGAGGAAAACAGGATATGCCGTCCGTCCGGGTGCCAGATAGGCTCCATGGCCGCGCCGGAAAGGACGGTTACCACCCGGGTCTCCCCCGTATTCAGATCAGCCACGCACACCTGGCGGCCCTTCCCCGGCAAGGAGGAAAGGAAGGATACCTGCGTGCCATCCGGCGAAAAGCGGGCATAGCCTTCCCCTTTGCCCCCAGCGGTATAGCGCGTCACGGCCCCCGTGGCCAGGCGCTTGACCATCACGCCGCCGGTGCGGTTGGAGGCCCAGCAAACAAGACCTTTTCCCGCATGCCAATCGCCGCCATTCAGCCGCTCCATCCCGCAGCAATCGTCCATCGTCATCAGCCGCTTATTCATGCTGTTCCTTCTTTCCCTTCAAATAAAGGCCCATCCAATCCACAATTTCCTGCAAGTGCCGCACCTGACTGTTCATGTTGCCGGTACGGGTCAGAGCGTGGTTCTCTTTGGGAAACATCACCAACCGCAGGGGCACTTGGGGCCTGCGTTCCTTCATGGCAATGAACATCTGCTCCGCCTGCTCGAAGGTGCAGCGGTAATCCTTGTACCCATGCAAAAGCAAAAGCGGCGTATCGATCTGGTCCACCCGGCTCACATTGCTGCCCCGGGCCCGGTCAGTCAAATATTGCAGCATTGAAAAATGCGGCGGTACTTCTCCTTCCGCCGACACCCACCCCACATCCCCGGTGCCATAGGAAGTGCCAGGATTGGCGAACACCCGCTGGCCTGCCGCGGCGGCAAAATATTTCGTTTTTCCAATCAGTTTCAGCGTCATATAGCCCCCATAGCTGCCGCCGGTGACGCCCAGGCGTTTTTCATCAGCCCAGCCGCGCTGTATCGCGTCCAAGCACATATCGATCAGGTCGTTCATGGGCTCGTCTTTCCAGCAAACGCCGCCGGCGCAGAAAGCCCGACCGAAACCGGCGCTTCCCCGGGGATTGCCGTGGATTACCCCAAACCCCGCCGCGGCCAGGGCATGGAATTCATGCCAATAGGCATGGGCGTACATGGTGTCCGGGCCGCCTTTGATGTCCAGCACCACAGGCGCCGGGCCTTCCACGCCGATGGGATGGGTGAAGAAATAGCGAAGCTCCGCCTGTCCATCCCGGGATGGAATATGGATTTCTTCGGTGATAGGCATTTCGTATTCGCTCAGCCAGGCATGCTCATCAGTCAATTGTTTTCCGTTCACATACAGATCCGCAGGCGCAGCAAAGGAACCGGCCAGTACCGCCGCATCGCCCCGGCCATTGACACAAAAGCCAGTGATATCCTCAAACGCGTCATTGTATATTTCGATTTTTTTCGGCGTGTCCAAGGAAACGGCATACAGCCGTGTTTTGCCCTGAAAACCGCCCAGAAACAGAAGCTTGTTCGCCAGCACGGCCAGGCAGGATTGGTTCTCCCCATTTTCTGTGCGCCCGGCCACCATTTCATTCACGCCCTCGCAGACGGTTTCCTCTGTTAGATCGGGCACAAATGCCAATTTCCCCGTAGCCACATCCAAGCGTACCGCCGTCTGGGAATAACCGTTTTCGTATTGCTGATACGCCAGGGCCCACACGCTTTTCCCATCGGGAGAAAACACCGGAGCCTGGGAAGGGGTATACATCACATCCCCCGTCAATTGGGCCGCAGGTTTCCCGTCATCCCGGCAGATCATCAGTTCCGCCGTGCGGCCTTTGACTCCGCCATGGGGATAAGCGAAGAAAGCCAGCGCTTCACCATCGGGCGACAGGGCAGGGTACACGCCCTCCGTATCCTTGAATTGCGTCAGCAGGCGCTGGCCCTTTGCGTCGCACAGGCCGATCACGGGCTTTTCACCCTTGCGCATGCCGAACCATTCGTCCATTTTGTAGGTCAAATCCTCGGCTACATAGGGGCGGCTGTCCAGTTCCTTTTCCCAAGCGGACTTTTCTTCCGCCGTCATTTCATGAAAGGCCGTGCCGTCATCTATTTCCTCAGGCCACAGGGTGGCTTCAAAGGCAATCACGCCCATCCGCGCATCATAATGGTTCACTCCGTGGCGCAGGGATGTTTTTTGTATACGCTCGCCATTTTCCAAGGAAATCTGCCATACCTGGTATGCTCCAGACGCGTCGCTGAGCAAATATAGCCTGCCATCCTGCGTAAACCGCGGCTGCATTTCACGCACGCCCGCCGGGCTTTCATACACTACGCGGCCCATCCGCGCCTCCAGCACACGCACCCTGGGCTGGCATACGCCCCCCGTATCGGGCTTTTTCACAGTGACCGCCGTGTATTGCCCATCCGCCGATAGGGCAGGCCAGGAAAGATAGGAAAATTTCCACACATCCTGGGGCGTAAATTGTTTCTTCATTCATTCCTTCCTTTCAGCGAACAGCCCAGCGATAGGATACGGCTGCTTTCCCAGTGTCCGCTTCCACCGCTTCCGTTTCCGTCACGGTGAACAGGCCGTCAAAGCTATCCTCCAAAGGTGCAAATGCATCGCCGTCGCACATGCGTTGCCAATCGGCCCGCACGTCGATGCCGCCCATATTTTGGACAGCCTCCAGAAACGTTTCATTGCCCAAAGTCGCGCCCAGGCGATCCTGCTCCAGAAGATACAGCACTACATCGTCGATGGATGCTTTGCCTTCCGTGGCTTTTCGGATTTTCGCGTCGGTGTTAGCCAGGAAAAAGACACCCCGGCCATAGCTGAGCCGCTGGGCACGCCGATCCTGCCAGGCCACCCGGGCTGCCTCCATATTGGAAAGGCGCCGGGTAGGATTGGTGTAATAGGCGTCAGTGCGCTTCTGGATTTCCAAAAGGGCCTGTTCTTTGGTGATCAATCCTGACCGCAGCGGAATCATAATGGAATAATATTCCGCTGTGCCTTCGCTGTACCAGGTGGTCACGCCGTAAGGCTGATCTTTCAGGCGAGGCCAATTGTGCACCATTTCATGGGCCAGCAGGTTCTGCTTTTCCGCCACCGTCACCGTTTGATGGTGATTCCAGCCGAACATATAGGACCGCTCCAGCGCTGTGCCACCGCTGGACTCAGTGAGGTCATGGCGCATGAACACCCGGTACACCGCCTTGTCATCCCGGAAAAAACGCTGCATGATGCCAAACAGTTTTTTCGTAAATGTGGCCAGGGCACGCACGTCAAAGGCCGGCTCAGTGAGCCAGTAAAAACCGAATTCACCCTCCGTCACGCTCTGAACCGGGCCCAGGGAAAAATACGCCTGGCGCAACGAATCCAGCGTTCCTGCCAGCCGCACATCCCCTTCCCCCCAGGTGCAAACGCCCCGGCTGTTCGCGGGCATGCGCGCAAAATCCCAGTGCAGGAAAGTGTCCCCTGTAAAGCCGGGCACATCGGGAAGGAAGGCCAATCCTGGCCCGCTGACCCCGCCGTTTTCCCTGGCGAATTCAAAGTAGGGCCCATGGCGGCCATGATCGGGCCGCTCGCAGGGCGTGACGGTATAGCGAAGGGTCACGCTGCCTCGGGTAGTCCGGGCCGCGTCAAAATACCGCCAACGGATGGGATATTCTTCCTCTTCCCGCGTGGTGAAGGGTACTTGCCCTTCGCAATCGGTCACCCACACTTTTTCCATATCCGCGCCTGGCACCGATACGGTATTTAACTGGGCGCGAAGCAGAGTCTGCCCCGCCTGCACCGGCAAAGCGTCAAACACCATTGCGACGTCCACCCGGAGGATTTCCCCGTTCCCGGCATAGGGCGTCAGCGTGACGCGGCAAGCGTTCATTTTTTTTCCTCCTCATACACCATTCGGGCCGCCGCCACATCCTCCACCGCCAGGCCCAGGGCGTCAAAGAGAGTGATTTCATCCTCGCTCTGCCGTCCGGGAACCTTGCCCAGCAGCAATTGGCCCACGGAACCGATGATGTGGTCTTCGGTGATCAAACCTTCCCGCAAGGGAATCAGGTATTCCCCACTTTCCTTTTTACAGGCGGGGGTATAATCGGAATACAATTTCGAAGCCGCCACCAAATCGGACGCCGCTTCCCGAGTAATAGGCGAGAAGGTGCCCACCGCGTTCACATGGGTGCCGGGCTTTACCATGGCCTTTGTCAGATAAGCTTCTTTGGCAGGGGTCAGGGTGCAAATGATGTCGGCATCCCGCACCGCTTCGGCCACAGAGCCGCAGCAGGTGACTTTCATGCCATATTTTTCTTCCGCTTCCTTCAAAAACTTCTCCGACGCCGCCGGATTCAGATCATACACATACACCCGTTCGATGGGACGAATGAGACGAATGGCCGCCAGATGGGACCGGGCCTGAGCTCCCGCGCCAATGAGGGCCAGGGTGCGGGCGTTCTTCCGGGCCAGCAGATCAGTGGCTACGGCGGACACGCAGCCCGTACGGATTTCAGTAATGGAGCCCGCCTCAATCAAGCCGCTGACGGTGCAGTGCTCGCTTTCAAACAGCATCACATATCCAATGTGGGACGGGTACTGGGTGCCCATATTGGGGGCGTAAGCCGCAATCACCTTGGCGCCGAAATAATCCCCCACATAGGCGGGCATAAAGCCGAATGCCGCCGTATTGGGCATTTTGCAGATCAGTCGTTGGGGCATATCGCACTTGCCTTCTTCCAGGTCGGAAAGGGCCTTTCGCATGGCAGCCATGCATTTTTCGGGGGTTAAAATCTCCCGCACCCGTTTTTCCTCAATCAGCAACATCGTTATTTCTCTCCTTCCAGGCTTGTTTCAAATCATTCAGCGCCTTTTCCACACACCAGGTAGGCGACGCCACGCACATGCGGATGAACCCCGGCATGCCGTAAGCGCTGCCCCCGTCCACGTGGAAATAGGCCTTGTGGTACAAGAAATCCAGCATCGTTTCTTCACTGTCAAAATAAGGCCGCAAATCGATCCACAGCACATAAGCCCCTTCACCGCCAAAGACGCGGCTGTCCGGCATGAGGTGGGCGAAGGTTTCCCGGATCAAATGAATATTTTGATCGCACACCTGATTGGACGCCCGCACCCAGTCAAGCCCCGCTTCACTGTACCCAGCCAGCACGCATTCATAGGCCAGCGGGTCCATGCTGCCGTAATGATCCCGGGTGCGCCGGTCGGCAAACGCCTCCCGCAGCGCGGCGCTTGGAATCAGCAGATTGGCATGGTTGATCCCCGTCAGGCCAAAGGCTTTGCCAAGGGACGTAGAAATTAGCACCTGATCCTTCGCTTCGGGAATTTCCAGGAAGCTTGGGCACCGGCGGCCGCCGTAGCAATTATCGGCAAAAATTTCATCGGAGAAGATGACCACGTGATGCTTGACGGCGATTCGGGCCACCCGCGTCAATTCTTCCTGGCTCCAAATCTGTCCAATAGGGTTGTGGGGATTGCATATCACCATCAGCTTGACGTTGGCCGACCGCAAGGCCGCTTCCAGCCCGTCAAAATCAATGGCATACCGGCCCTCTCCCGGAAGCAGCGGGCAGGAAACCGTTGGCCGGTTCAGCCGGTTCGCCGCCTGGGCAAAGCGGTTGTATACCGGCGGCATGACCAGCAGCGCATCCTCCACCCGGGGGCACAGCAGCCGGATGGCGGAGGAAAGGGCATGAATGGTGCCCAGGGTGGGCACGATCCAATCGGGATCGATCCTGACCCCCCGGCTGTTTTCCAGCCACCAGCAGACGGCGTCCTGATAGGCTTTGTCCATCAGCGTGAAGCCATACAGGCCGTTATCTGCCAGGGCGCGCACCGCGTCCCGGATCACCGGCGCTGTGGCATAGTCCGGCTCGGCCCCGTCGAAGCTCACATTGCCGTGGTCCCGGATATCCTCCGGCGTAAACATCCGCTTCAAATTGGCTTTGCGCCTTTGCACCACCGTTTCAAAATCAAAGGCCATGGCGCACCTCGTGCATCTGCTTTTGAATGGTTCCGCCAATCAGCACCATTTTCACGTTGTCAGCGTTCTCCAGCACCCGGATATCCTGTAGCGGATCGCCCTGTACCAGCACCAGATCGGCCAGCTTGCCTTTTTCCACGGTGCCGATTTCCTTCTCCCGCTTCATCAGCTTGGCCCCGTTGATGGTGCCGGCCTTGATGGCTTCCATGGGGGTGTAGCCGCAGCGGGTCAGGCTGTAAAATTCCCGGCCAATGCCGTGGAAGGGCGTATTGGGGCTGTTGGAATAATCGGTGCCCAGGGCCACCATGATGCCAAACTGACGGGCCAGCTGGTAAGAACGCATGGCGTGCTCCTTCACGCCCTGGGCCTTGCGCATCATGTGGGGGGGCAGGTTTTTCATCTCCGAAATTCCCAGGGAAACGCTGAGCGTGGTCACCAGCGGCACGTGGTTTTTCCGCATGATTTCGCAGCATTCCTCATCCAGCATCACACCGTGCTCCACGCAGTCGATGCCCGCTTTCAGGGCCGCTTTGGTACCTGCGGTGCCGGTGCAGTGGGCGGTAACATAAGTGTTGTGCCGGTGGGTTTCCCCAATGATCACTTTCAATTCCTCTTCAGAAAATTCCTGATCGTTATAATCATCGATGGCGGAGGACACACCGCCGGTGGCGCAGATTTTGATAAACTCCGCTCCTTCCCGGAACTGCTGGCGCACGCCTTTGTAGCATGCCTCCGGCCCATCCATCATGAAGCCGGTCAGGTCCTCCGCGTTGCACTGATCCACCGTCTTGGTCACTTCAAAATCGCAGTGGCCCGAGGACATGCTCAGCACCTTGCCGCCCACCATGATCCGGGGGCCCTTGATGTTGCCCATGTTGATGGCATCCCGCAAGGGTCGGCCAAAGGCGCTCATATCCCTCACGCCCGTCACCCCGGCATCCACCAGATCACACAAATCCCTGACGGTGGTCAGCAGCAGGTCATAGGGCGTATCGCCGCTTTTGTGCACGCTCTCGCTGCCCACCAAGTGGATGTGGGCGTCGATGAACCCCGCCATGATGGTGGCGTCGTCACAGGTATAAACTTGAGCATTGGAAGGAATCGCCGCCTGCGCCCGGGGCCCCGCGTAACAAATCCGCTCTCCATTCAGGATAACGGCGCCATCCTCGATTGCTTCATCGCCTACCGAATCGATGATCCTTCCCAGCAAAACCTTGATTGTGTCCACGTTCGCTTCCTCCGTCATCGTCCATCCAGCAGCGCACACATATCCGCAACAAAAGCCTTTTTGCCTTCTGCCGTGGAATACACCCCGTGGCCGCCCGGGTATTCCTTCACCTGCACCCGCTCCCTTGGCAGCCCTGCGTGGGATACCATGTACCGGGTGTTGCCCGCGTGGGTGCACAGATCGTAGAGTCCGCTGGCAAATAGCAGCCGCATACCGGCCGTGCGCTCCATGCCGTCCTTCAGGCATTCCATGTTTGTGCGCTTGTATTCGCCCACGTCCTCCGTCTCCATGTTGAACAGCACGTTCACGTTAATGTTGCCGGTGTAATACAACCTGGCGGTATCAACGCCCAGTCGGGGCAAAAGCAGACCGTTCATCACTTGCAAGGGCACATTATCACCGCCCAGCATCCGGTAGGTCTCTCCCACGGGCGTTTTCAGCCGGGCGTCGTACAGATCCAGGGTGTAGCCCGGCAGCGCCTTGCGCTGGAAATCCCCAGCGGAGTGGATGCGCAACCCGTTGGAAAGAAAATCCTCCTTCGGAACGCCGGTGTACGTTTCCAGGATATCGGCGCAGTGGCGCTTGGTTTCCTCGTTCAAATCGTCCCCTTCATACAGCGCAGGCAGCAATTCCTGCCTGGCAAAATCCCAGGCCCGGCGGACAAATTCCTCCTGGCCACAAGGCTTTTCTTTCAGGTGATACCAATGGGTGGCCGCCATAGCCGGCATCATCGAAATCGTCAGTTCCTGGCCGCTGTCCCCCGCCGCCCAACCAATCAGCGCCACGCCCTGCACCGGGATACCCGGCACCATCCGGCTTTCGGAATAAGGGCTGCGGCCCAATTCGGCAATCACCCGGCAAGCGCGCACCGTGCCGTAGCTTTCGCCAGTCAAGTATACCGGGCTGTTCCACCGGTGATGTCGGCGCAGCCATTCGATCATCAGAAACGCTGTACTCCGGGCGTCCCCATCCACGGAATAATACTTGGCCGCCTTGGCGGGATTCAACAGCCGGGACAGGCCTACGCCCACCGGATCCACAAACACCAGATCGCACCGGTCCAGCAGGCAATCGTCATTTTCTTGGAGGCCATATTGGGGCCGGCCCTGCTCATCCGTTTCGATCAGCCAAGGGCCAAAGCATTCCAGGTGCAGCGTCGACGTGGCCGACCCAGGGCCGCCGTTCCATAGGAACATGACCGGCCGGTTTTCTTCCCCATCCGCCACATAAGAAATAGCAAACAAGCTGGCCTCGGGCGTGCCATCCGGAGCACGGAACACAAAATCCTCGCTAACAGAAGTGAAAGAAATATCGCCGGAGGATAGCTGAATCACATGCTGCTTTTCAAAGCAGCCGGGGGTGAATTCCTCCAAGCTGAAGGGTTCTGGAACCTGAGGAGCCATGGGCTCGCCTCCTTTACCGTATTTTACAGGAAAATGTTTTCTGGATTGTTCCGCACCGGCTGCCCCGAGCAGTCAGCGTGATATCGGTATCACAGGGAACCTTGATCGTAAAGCGGACGATCTTTTTGGAAAATCCCTCGATGCTGCCCACGCTTACCGTTTCTTCCCCCATCACTTGGCAGCCCGCCACCGTGACGCGCAGATCGTCCCCCATTCCCTTTTCCCGGGCCTGATGGGTGCCGCTGGTGGGCAGATAGCCCGTATTGCTGATCACGACCTGCAACACAGCCCGATCCTTTTCTTTTTCACAAAAGCCGATGCGGTCAAAGCAGATGCGGGGCAGGGATTTGAAGCACACCAGTGCCGTCTGCTCCGCTTTTTCACATACACCCTTCAGCAGATGGGCCGGTGGATTCTGCTCGCAGAATTTTTCCGCCCAGCCGCCGATTTCCACTGTGACATGTTCTTCTTCGTCGTCCCACTGAGGATGATCAAACTTCGTCCAGGGCTTGAACCCTTTCCCGCCGTTGTTTTCTTCATCCCACCGCAGGGCCGTTTCCGCTTCCCGGAGGAACTGCTCCTCTGTTTCGGCGAAAAACATGCTCCAGTTTTCCGGCCTTTGCGGGTCGGCCTGGAAATGGAAATCCCACAATTCCGTCACGAAAGCCATGATGCCTTTTTCAAAATATTCCCAGGTAGTGTAGCTGCCGGGAGCAATATCCCGCGCCCCTTCAGGGAAGATGCCCTCGCATTTGTAGCCCGTCTTTTTGCGCATGCTCAGGCCCAATTGCCGCATGGCCTGGGCATCGGCGGGGTTTATTTCGATATGGGGGCAGAACGCCGCCGGGGAAATATGCAACCCGCCATAGGTGTGAAAATTCATGTTGAATACGATATTGGGATGGGATACCACAAAATCGTAAATCACCCGTACCTCTTTGTCATGCAGGGGCTCGGGGCCGCTGGTGGGCCGGGCGGGATCAGGATAATCCTTGTTCCATTCAAAGGGGAATTGCCGGTTGGGGTCCAGATCCTCCCGAATGTTGGCCGCCCGGAGATTGGCAAATTCCTCCGGAGCGCCATGAAACATTCCCTCCGGTACCAAATGATAAAAGGTGCCCTCCATATCCTCCGGCCCTCGCTCCATCATGATCCGGGGATCTTTTTCATAGGCCTTCCACTTCCCGGCGGGATCTGTAATCCGCATCTGGCGGATTTCCCCATCCCCATCCACGTCGCAGGGCGATACGCCCTCATCCTCGGGATAATACTTCTCCGTGGAGCCACGCAGGGTGCGCGGCGTGGTCAGATACACTTCCGCCGCGTCGGCATTGATCCGGGGAATGGCATAGACGGTATGCCGGTTCAGCAAATCGGTAATAGCCCCATCCCTGTCGTAAGCGGAAAGCCAAGATTGCAGGGTATACATCACCGCCATGGAAGAGGCCACCTCGCCGGAATGCAGATTCCCATCCAGGAGCAGCGCGGGCTTTTCTTCCGCCGGGCCGGTTGCCCCATTGGTCACTGTCAGCAAATAAATATCCCGCCCCTCATAGGTTGTGCCGATGGAGCTCAGGCGGCACAGCCCGGGATATTCCGCCGCCCATGCCCGCAACTGATCCACCATTTCCTGATACCGGGCGTAATGATCGAATTGCATGTCAGCACCCCTTCACATATCGGTCCAGCCAGTCCAGCGTTTCCCGCTGGATCAGCAGGTAATCGGGCAGCGCGTCCCGGCTGTAGCCATGGCAGCAATCGGGCATGAGCAGCAGCTTCACCGGCAAATCCGGATGGCAGTCCTTCAGCGCCGTATAGTATTGATGGGCATTTTCTACCGGCACCTGCTGGTCCGCTTCCCCATGGATGATCAGGGTAGGAATCTTCACATCCTGGGCCATGAACACCGGCGATTGCTTCACCGTGTCCACCAGAAAATCCTGAAAGTCCCGATACTCGTCAAACACCGGCTGGCCCGCTTGGGAGGATTTGAAGTGAATAAACAGCCAGTTGGTCACTGCTTTGATCACTACGGCGGCCTGAAACCGGTCGGTATTCCCTTCCATCCATGCGGCCATATACCCCCCATAGCTGCCGCCCAAAATTCCCACGCGGCCGCCATCCAGGCATATGTGCTGCCGCAGCGCCGCGTCCAGCAGCGTCAGCACATCGTTGGCAGCGCCGCCGTCAAAAGCGTGCTCCGGATCGGCATAGGCGTTTCCCCGGCCTGTGGAGCCCCGGGGATTGGGGAGCAGCACAGCATAGCCCCGGCTGACGGCGAACTGCGCTTCGATGTTGAAGCCCGGGCTCCAGCACCCCGCCGGACCGCCGTGCACCCATACCAGCAAAGGACACTTCTTTCCTTCATCCGACTTGGGCATCAGCAAATAGCCCGTCAGTTCCGCCCGGCCATCCTGAGAAGGCGCGGACAAAGGCAGATAAGGGGAGATATCCTCAGTAGATATAAATGAATTAGCATCCGCGCAGAGCGCAGATACCGCGCCTTCCCGCCACAGGGCAGGCTCTGGCGGCAACGCAGCATGGCCATACAGCACGGCCACCCCATCCGCCTGCTCCGCCGCCGCTTCCGTTACCAGTCCTCGCACCGACATTTCCTCATGGCGCAGCCCGTCCGGCGACACGGTAAGCCGCCATAGGCCGGGCCGGTGATCCTGACAGGCGACCACGAAAAACGTATCCCTTTCCAAGCCGGGAGCAAACCAGGATTTTTTCTCCGGAGAAACGTCCATGTAGACACCGTTGGGCAAGCCCGACGGTTCATTTTCTATTTCATCCGCAGGGTGCTTCTGCTCATCCAGCCACAGGCGGCGCAGAGCTGTTTCTGCCCCTTCCGTTCGGGCTGCCACGATGGCGTACCGCCCATCTGCCGATACGGCTGGACGAATATCGCCCCCCGGCCTAAAGGAAGCGGCCAGCTCTCGCACGCCCCCGTTTTCCAAATTCAGCAGGCAGAATTTCTCCTGGGCGTACAGCGCCTTTTCTTCCCCTGGCAGCACGGCCAAAGCGGCATAGGGCTTTTCTCCCTGGGCCAGCACGCGGGTTTTTCCATCGTACCGGCACAGCTGATACACGTATTTTTTGGTAAAGCCATGATCGGCGTCGCTGCGGTAACGCAGACTTTCCGCCACCAGCGACATCTGCCAGTCGCATCCCTCCGGGGCAGTTTCCCGGCGCTCCTGCCGACAGACAAACAGGAAGCCGTTCAGCAGGGGCAGCAGGTCCACCGCCTCGAATCCATCCGGTACGGCGGGGATAGCGCGCGTGTCCCCTGTCTCCCGGTCATGAGCGGCTATACTTCCGTCGGACAGAAAATACAGTATCTTTCCATCGGCAGAAAAGGCAGGCAGTATTTCCATGCTGCCCCCCAGGGAAATCTCCGTTTCCTTTCCCTGCTGATTCAGGCACACCCGGCGCTGCCAGGCATCCTCACGCCAGAAATATTTCACGTAGGCCACAGCGCCGTCCCGTGCCCGGGTCAGGGAGGAAAACCGCGTCAATCGCCCGTAATCTTCCGGCACAATTCCCCGCTTCATGGCCGCTCCTCCTTTAGGTATTTTTCCATCCATTGCCGAATCTCCAGCATGTGCCGGATGCGGTTGTGCATCAGCCCTTCCCTGGTGATATTGTGGTTTTCGCCGGGGAAGATCACCAGCCGGCAGGGCACCTCCGGGCGCGTAGCGCGAATGGCGTTGAACAATTGATCAGCCTGCTCCACGCCGCAGCGCACGTCCTTTTCCCCATGCAAAATCAGCGTGGGCGCAGTCAGCTTATTAATATCCTTCAGGATGCTGCCTTTGGCCCGGTTCAGCATATACGTCCTAAAATCCGTTTGCCCGCTGCCGCTGATAAAGCCCATATCCCCGGTGCCATAGGAAGTGGCCGGGTCGATCCAGGTGCGTTGGGCCGCGGCAGCCCGGAAGCGGTCGGTTACCAACGTCAGCTTATTGGTCATATAGCCGCCGTAGCTGCCGCCGGTCACGCCCAAACGGCTCACATCAATCCGGGGATACCGGGCCGCGCAGGCGTCCACAAAACCGGTCAAATCGTTCACCGCGGCATCGCCGTAGGCATACTTTCCCTCGGCGAAGGCCGGTCCGTAGCCTGCACTGCCCCGAGGATTGCACCACAGCACCGCAAACCCCGCTGCGCGCAAGGACTGGGCCTCAAAGAAAAACATATCGTCCACAAAAAAGCATTCCGGCCCGCCATGCACATACAAAACCGCCGGGCAGGCATCATTTCCTTCCGGCAACAAAACGTAACCGTGCACCGTCATGTCATCTTCCGCAGGCACGGTCACCGGGCAAGGGCGAGCCATGGCATAAGCATCCATCCAGTCGTTTTCGTGGGTCAGACGGATATCCACGCCGGTATTCAAATCCCGGCAATACAACTCTCCCGGGTGATCGGGGAAGCTTTTCAAATACAACAGCCTGCCCTGGCAAGGCGCGGAAAAGCCCTGAATGCAGCCGTCTGCCGAAAGTTTTTGGCCATTTTGGGAAAGGAAAGTTTTCCCGTTGTGGGCCGTCAGGTAGCATAAGCTGCCATCGTCCCCCAGCGCGGCAGGCGCGCCCATCGTTCCGTTTCGGTCGTCGCCGATAACAGCAGGGTCAATTCCCTCCATGCCGTCATCCGGCAGCAGGGCAATTTCGGCGCCATCCGGCAGGCGGAGAAACAATTCCGTCCGGCCCCGCTCCTGGCTGATTCCCGCATACACAAAGCCTCCGTCCCGTTCAAAGACGGGCATGACCGGCGCAAGGGTATGGGCCGTGGAAAGCTGCTCCATTCGTCCTCCCCTCCAGCGGTACAGCACCGCACGGAGGGATCCCTCCCGGCACTCCTTCCGAGCGTAAAAATACACCCCCCTGCCGTCCAATGAAACCCCTGGCAGGAAGCAATCAAAGGCACCATCGGTCAGCATCTGGGCTTCACCAGTGGCCGCATCGACCTGATACAGCTGTTGGGCCGCGTCCTCCAGGAAACCGTAGGCCTCATCCAGCTTGTACATCAGCCGTTCGGTCATCCGAGGCCCATGGTCCAATTGCCAGCGGTAGCGGGCGTATTCCTCCGCCGTCATTTCAGAAAGAGGATTTTCCTCGGCCGCGCGGACACGCTTAGCTTCCACCACCAGTGATTTCCCATCGGGGCTCCAGGCGTAATCCTGCACGCCCCAGCGAAAGTGGGTCAGCTGGCGCTCGGTTTTTGTTGTCCAATCCATTAGCCACAGCTGTGGAAAAAGACCATCCCGGCCCAGAAAAGCCAGTTTTGTTCCATCCTCGCTGAAACGAGGCAAAGCCTGCATCTGCGTCAAGCTGGATACAGGCTTTGCTTCGCCGCCGCGAACGGGCATTTGCATCAAAACGGGCCGGTTTTTCCCGGTTTTGTAATCGCTTTCCGCCCGGATGTACAGGGCTTCTTTCCCATCTTTTGAAAGCAGCGGACAGGACAGCCACACCACCTGGCGTAAATCTTCTTCGCAAATTTTTTTCATTGGTTCCCCTCGTTTTACGTGGCCAAATGGCAGGCCACCTGATGGCCCGGTTCAATTTCCCGCAGTACAGGCGTTTCCTGCCGGCAGCGGTCACAGGCGTGGGGGCAACGGCCGGCAAAAGCGCAGCCCGCAGGCAGGTTCACGGGGCTGGGCACATCGCCGGAAAGCACAATGCGCTCCCGGGTTCTTTCCACTGCCGGATCGGCAATGGGAATGGCAGACAAAAGCGCCTTCGTGTAAGGATGCTTGTTAGAAAGATAAATATCCTCACTGTTGGCAATCTCCACGATGTTGCCCAGATACATCACCGCGATCCGGTCGGAAATCTGACGCACCATGGACAGATCGTGGGTGATGAAAATATAGGCCATACCCATTTCCCGCTGCAATTTTTTCAGCAGGTTCACCACCTGCGCCTGAATGGAGACATCCAGGGCGGAGATAGGCTCATCGCATACGATCAGCCTGGGCTGCAAAGACAGGGCCCGAGCAATGCCCACCCGCTGGCGCTGGCCGCCGGAAAACTCATGGGGAAAGCGTTCGGCGTGGCTGCTGTTCAAGCCCACATCGGAAAGCAGGCGCAAAATTTCCCGGCCCCGGGCCTGCTTATCCGCGTGCATCCTATGCACGTCCATCCCCTCAGCCACCGTATCGCCAATCACGCTCAAAGGATCCAGACAGGCGTAAGGGTCCTGAAAAATCATCTGCACCTGACGGGTGTATTCCTTGCGCCGTTTCCGATCAAAGGCCCAAATATCCTCTCCCTCAAAAAGCACCTGGCCGCCTACCGGCTTGAGCAGGCGAAGCACCGTTTTCCCCAGCGTGGATTTGCCGCAGCCCGATTCGCCCACCAAGCCGATGGTTTCTCCTTGGCGCACCGTCAGGCTCACGCCGTTGACGGCTTTCAAAATGCCGCCCTGCACTTTAAAAAAAGTTTTTACATCCTTCAATTCCAGCAAGGGAGCTTTTGCAATTTCAGGCATGCTTTTCCCCCTCCCCTCTCAGCTGTTCACCATGCTTCCGAATATATTCCGGATGGCACAGCCAGCAGGCGGCATAATGTTCATTTTCCGGAAGGTCAAAAGCCTCCGGCATCCGGCGGCTGCAAATGTTCATGGCCCGGTCGCACCGGGCGGCGAAGGGACAGCCCTTGGGCGGCGCAATCAGATCGGGCGGCACGCCGGGAATGGAATGGAGTTCTTCCTTGGTGCGTTCATCCAGCCGGGGAACACTATTGAGCAACCCCCAGGTATAGGGATGGCGCGGCTTATGGAAAATGGTGTCTGCGTCCCCGTGTTCCACGATCTTACCGGCATACATCACATAAATCCGGTCGGCCATCTTGGCCACCACGCCCATATCGTGGGTAATGAGCACGATCGAAGTATCGGTCTTGGCCTTCAAATCGTTCATCAAATCGATGATCTGGGCCTGGATGGTCACGTCCAGGGCCGTGGTGGGCTCATCGGCAAAGAGCACCGCCGGGTCGCAGATCAGGGCCATGGCGATCATGATGCGCTGACGCATGCCACCGGACAATTGATGGGGATAGCGCTTCATATTTTCTTCCGGATTGGGCAGGGAAATCAGCTTAAGAATGTTCAAGGCCTTTTCCCGGGCCTCCCGTCTGCTCGCTTTGTGGTGGCGCAGATACGCCTCCGTGATCTGCCTGCCCACAGGCATAGTGGGATTGAGGAACGTAAAGGGATCCTGGAAAATCATGCTCATACGATTGCCCAGAATTTCCCGAATTTCCTTTTCGCTCAGTTGCAAAATGTCCTTGCCTTCAAACAGCACCTGTCCGCCCTTGACCGAGCCGTTGGATTTGCTGTTCAGGCCCATGGCCGTTTTTACGGAAACCGATTTGCCGCAGCCCGATTCGCCCACGATGCCGATGGTTTCCTTTTTGTTCACATAGAAGGATACATCCCGCACCGCCTGCACGCTTCCCTGATACATATCAAAGGTGACTACCAGGTTTTTCACATCCAATATTTTTTCACTCATGGCTTTCACCTCAGGCGCGAAGTTTGGGGTCCAGGGCGTCCCGCAGGCCGTCGCCCACCAGATTGAAGCACAGCATGGTGATGCCCACCATCGCGCAGGGAATGATGAATTGATACGGATAATAGCGGAAATTTTCCCCCGCGGCCTTAATCAATTGGCCCCAGGAAGGCGTAGGCGGCGTGACGCCCAAACCGATATAGCTGAGAAAGGCTTCATAGAAGATCACGCTGGGAATGCTCATGGTGATGCCCACCACCCGGATGCCCAGGGTGTTGGGTATCAGGCGCTTAACGATAATCCACCAAGCAGGCGCGCCCAGGGTTTCGGACGCGGTGACAAAATCCCGGGCTTTGATTTGCAAAACCAGCCCCCGGGTGCTTCGAGCTGAGCCCATCCATCCTGTCAGGCTCATGGCCACAATCAGGGTCATCACGCTGCCAGAGCCGAACACCAGCATCAGCAAAATCATATAAATCAAACTGGGAATGCCCATCAGCACGTCAATCAAGCGCATGATCAGCGTATCCAGCCAGCCCCCAAAGTACCCCGACACCCCGCCGATAAGCATGCCGATTACTTCGGGAATCAACGTCGCCAGCAGGGCAATCAACAGGGAAATGCGGCCGCCTTCCCACACCCGGGTCCAGATATCCCGGCCCATATTGTCGGTACCAAACCAGTGCACGCTGTTAGGGCTCTGGTTCAGGGCGGAATAATCATTGCTGCGGTAGTCAAATTCATTCATGAGGGGCCCAAAGAGCACCATCAAAATCAGTAAGGCAATAACCGCCAAGCTGACCACGGCGGTTTTATTCTTTTTGAAGGTGCGCCATACATCCTTCCAGTAGGTGGTTTGCTTCCGGGCAATGGCGGCGTCCTGCTTGGATGGCGGAGGCAGGGCGTCAAAATCATCCGGCAAAAAAGCGGCATTTTTTTCCAGCATGTTATTGCCCCCCCTTTCTCGCGCTTTCCCGAATGCGGGGATCCAGCAGGCCATACGCCACATCCACCAGCAGATTCATGGTCACCAGGAAGGTGCCGTAGAACACAGTCAGGCCCATGATCAACGGATAATCCAGGTTGGTAATAGAATCCACAAAATACCGGCCCAGTCCGGGGATAAGGAACATGCTTTCCACTACGAAAGAGCCCATCATGATGCCCGCAATGCCGGGCCCCAGGCCCGTCACGATGGGCACCAGGGAGTTTTTCACCTCATGCCGCATGACCACCTGCGCCGGTGTCAGTCCCTTGGCCCGTGCCTTGATGATGTAATCCTGGGTCATTAACCCCATCATGATGGCCCGAATTCTCCGGGTTTCCCCAGCCACGGCGCCCAGACCCAGCACGATGGACGGCATGACCATC
>JAFUFC010000097.1 GCA_017470095.1 Clostridia bacterium
ACGGTGCGCTCCGCCGCGTTTACGATGGTCAGGATGGGAGTAAACGCCCCCGGCGCATAGAAAAAATCGGCGTGAATCACGTCGCTGACGATTTTGGCGTCATACCGGGCAGCCATCTGAACCAGCTCCGTCAATTCCTCCCTGGTCCACAGGCGGGACACGGGGTTGTGGGGATTGCAGACCATAATCAGTTTTGCGCCGCCTTTCAGCGCTTCTTCAATTGCTTCCATGCCCATCCGATATACGCCTTGCCCATCCGCCTGCAAAGGAATGGGGATGATTTTTCGGTTGTTCACCCGAATGGATTCATAAAAGGGCCCGTACACCGGAGTGAAAATGATCACGCCGTCCCCTTCCTTCGTGAAGGCCCGAACGCATGTTTTAAGCCCTGTAATCACACAGGGAAGCATGATGCTCTGCCCTTCCTGAATGTCCAGCCCATGCCGCCTGAGCCAAAAGGCGCGCAGGGCCCCTTCATTGTCAGGATTCTCGCAATTGTAGCCAAAGCAGGGGTGCTCCGCCCGTTTGCGGATCGCTGCGGTGATGGCCGGAGCGCAGGGAAAATCCATATCCGCTACCCACAGGGGAATGCCGTCCTCATTCAGGATGCCCCGATCGTCCCACTTTTCGCAATCGGTGCCCCGCCGGTCGATCTGCCGGTCAAAATATGCCTGATCAAACTGCATCGTTTTGTTCCTCCCGGCAGCGAATCACGTGAAAGCCGCCGCTTCTTTCGATGGTTTCAACGCTGGAAAACAACGTTTTTAAATACTTAACCGCCGAATCGGCCCCCTGCTGCTTGCGGATGACCAGGTACATTTCCCCGCCCGGGTTCATTTTTTCCTTGGCCGCGGCAAAAAGGCCGTAGATCACCTGTTTCCCGGCGCGAATGGGCGGATTGGTGAGGATGATATCATAGTTTCCCGCCACATGGGCGATTCCATCCCCCGTCAGCACCTGAGCGGACACGCCGTTCGCCTGGGCGTTTTGCTTCGCCAGCTCCGCTGCCCGTTCGTTCACATCGGTCATCACCACGCGGCAAGCAGGGTATTTTTTTCCCACCGTCACGCCGATGGCCCCCCAGCCGCAGCCCATATCCAGCACCGCACCGGACAAATCTCGGGGCAGGGCGTTCAAAAGCACGTTGGTGCCAAAGTCGACCTCGCCCCGGCTGAACACCCCAGCATCGGTAGTAAAACGCAGGGTGACACCCCGATAATCATACGTGCACGACGCGTAGCGGTGCTCGCTTTGGGGCGCCGCACTATAATAATGGTCACTCATCCGTCATGCCCGCCGCACGGTACAGCGCGGCAGTTTCCTCCTCCGTCAGTTCCCGGTATTGCCCCGGCAAAAGCGCATCATCCAATGCCAGTGGGCCAAAGGACAGCCGATGCAAGGCCATCACCGGCTTCCCCCGGGCCCCAAACATGCGTTTCACCTGGTGATACTTGCCTTCCTGCACCGTCACCAGCCCCGTATCCGGCGCAATAATCTCCAGTTTGGCGGGCAAGGCCGTAAAATCCTTCAGCGGGATGCCCGCCTCAAAAGCGTCCACATCTTCCGTCGTCAGCGTTCCCTCCACCTGCGCCCGGTACACCTTGTCCACATGTCGGCCGGGGGCAATGAGCCGGTGGGCCAAATCGCCGTCGGTGGTCAGGATCAGGATACCGGTGGTATCCTTGTCCAGCCTTCCCACAGGCATGCAGCCCAGGGATGTATATACCGCCGGCATCAGGTCCATCACCGTTCGCTGTTTTGGGTCCTCCTTGGCGGTCAGCACCCCGGCAGGCTTATACAGCATTAAGTGCCGGGTCATGCGGTTGTCGAGAATTTTCCCATCCAGAAGAATGGTATCTTCCTCCGTCACGTTCTTCCCCGGGTCTTTCACCGCTTCACCGTTCAATCGCACCCGGCCCGCTTTCAGGATTTCCCGGCACCCGGACCGGGATGCGATCCCCAGGCCGCTGAGCATTTTATCCAGCCGCATGGTCGCCTCCCAGATCGTTGCATTCCTTTGTCAGTCGGCGCACCAGCACCGCATTGCGCATTTTGCGCAGCAGGCAGAAAGGAAGATACAGAAGCAGGAACACCGGAATCAAGCGCATCCACTGCGCCGCGGGCAGGGGCGCGCGCAGCAATCGCACCACGGCAGTAGCCATCAATTGCAAATTAGAAGTAGCAGGCATTTTACTCCTGATATAGGGCAACAGCACCGCCCCAAAGCCGATGGCCGCGGGAAGGGACAAAAGAAAATTCATCCCCGCGTTTTTGATCAGCCGCGCCCGGCCCATTTTCCGGGCCCGTTTCCAGAAAAAGCCGGCCTTTTTTACCGACAAATGCCGCACCGGCAGGTATTCCACCGGCATGCCCCGCCACCAGCCATACACAAACAGAAAAAGAAGCAGCGCAAGCCCGGCCCCCGCCAGCGGCAGTCCATTGGCCTCCGATCCGCCGCCCAGCACCCGGGCCACGGCCATCAGCGGCTGAAGCATGGTGGTGTACGCCATGTGATTCCAGCCGTAAACAAAATAGCCGGCGCAAACCAGGAAGGGCAGGCCCCACAAAAGGCCCAGGCTCCATCGAGCAAGGCCCATTTTCAGCCAGCGCTGATAGGGCTTGCTACCCTGGGGCTTTTGGTGCTTGGGGCTTGAAAGATAACGCAGCATTTCCCCACCGCGGAAGCGCAAAGGAATCACCAGCAGCATATACAGAAGCAGGGCCGCAAACCAAAAGGGCCAGGCGGGCAGCGCGGGAAACGCCCAGGCATGAAGCAGCACCGGCAAAAGCGCCGCCAGCCGCAGCGCCCCCTGCTCCAGCGCGATGGCCGCCGCTTCCCTCGGATGCGTCATCAGGGCGCGCCAGGCTCCCTGCCCCACCGTCACTTGCTCTCTCATGGTTTCCCCTCGCCTTCTCCCATCCGCTCCCCCAGGTTTCCAGAAAAAATCATCTTATTATACTCCTGTTTGCCTTGGATTGCAACCGGGCATTGTTCCCCAAGCGCCCTTCTTTCCTCTCTTTTGGCGCTGGATTTGACAAATTGAGCAAAAGGCGGTATGATGCCGGTAAAGAGATTCTCTCTTTTTCCCACGAACCATATGGAGGAAACATCGTATGAGTGAAATCAGCCATCCTACCTTTGTGATCACCCTGGAAAACGGCGGCGAAATGAAGGGCGAATTATATCCCGAATACGCCCCCCAGTCCGTAGGCAATTTTGCGGCCTTGGCCAATAGCGGCTTCTATGATGGGCTCACGTTCCACCGGGTGATTCCTGGCTTCATGATCCAGGGCGGCTGCCCCAAGGGCAACGGCACCGGCGGCCCCGGCTATTCCATCAAAGGTGAATTTGCCCAGAACGGGGTCGAAAATCCCCTCAAGCACACCTATGGCGTGCTGAGCATGGCCCGGGCTATGCATCCCGATTCTGCCGGCAGCCAGTTCTTTATCATGACCAGCGTGTCTCCCCACCTGGACGGAGCCTACGCCGCTTTCGGCAAGGTGCTGGAGGGCATGGAGTATGCCGACCAGATTGTGTCCGTGCCCCGGGATTACATGGATAAGCCTTTGACGCCCCAGCGCATATCTTCCATCCGGGTGGACACCAAGGGACAGACCTATCCCTTCAATCAATTATGATCACCCGCAAGAACGAAAAGAGCTACACCCTGCACATTGCCGGACGGGATTACACCATCACCAGCGCCGACGCGCCGGAGAGGGTGCGACGGGTGGCGGTATATATGGACCGCAAGATTGCCGAAACCGGGGCCAGCGGCTTTGTGAACCGGGAATCGGCGGCGGTCATCGCCGGGCTGACGGTGGCGGATGAGCTGCTCACCGCTCAGGACGATAACACCCGCCTTCGCCGGGAACTGATGCAGGCGCGGCAGGAGCTCAACGAATTGAAACATGGCACGAAATGAACTGGAACTTTTATCCCCCGCGGGCAGCATTGACGCGCTGAAAGCGGCCTATGCCAACGGGGCCGACGCGGTTTACCTGGGCGCCGCGGCCTTTGGCGCTAGGGCCAGCGCCGGCTTTGACGAGGATCAGCTGCGCGAAGCGCTGTCGATTGCTCATCTGCGCCGAAAAAAAATTTATGTCACCGTGAATATCCTGATCAAGGAAAGGGAACTGGCCGATGTGCGCCGCACCCTTTCCTTGTTGTTGCATTTGGGCATTGACGCGGTATTGGTACAGGACATGGGGGTTCTGAAAATCTGCCGGGAGGAATACCCCGATTTGCCCGTCCACGCCAGCACGCAGATGGCCATTCATAACGAAGAAGGCGTGCGCCTGCTGCAAAGGCTGGGAGCCACTCGGGCGGTGCTGGCCCGGGAATGCGACCTGAACGCCATGCGCCGGGCCGCCCAAACCGGCATGGAAATCGAGGCGTTCTGCCACGGGGCCATGTGCGTTTCCTGCTCCGGGCAATGCCTGTTTTCCTCCATGATCGGAGGACGAAGCGGCAACCGGGGCCGGTGCGCCCAGCCCTGCCGGCTGCCCTATGCTTATCAGGGACAAACCGGCGCACTCCTCTCCCCCCGGGATCTATGCACCCGGGACGAACTGAAGCAAATGGCTGACGCGGGGGTGTATTCCTTCAAAATCGAAGGTCGGCTCAAGCGTCCGGAATACGTGGGCGTAGTCACCCGGGCCTATCGGGACGCGCTGGACAGCATTCTTGAAGGCCGTTTTTTCCCGGCAACTGCCCAAGAAAAAGAACAGCTCACCCAGATTTTTTCCCGGGGCGGCTTTACGCTGGGCTATCCCAGTCATCAGCGGGACGCCGCCATTATTGACCCCAGCCGGGTCACCCCCATCGGCGTGTTCATCGGCAAAACGACCCGGGTGTACAAAAAAGGCGGCGCCCTGCTGGCTGACGTGAAATTGACGAAAGATCTGCACAACGGCGACGGCATCGAAATCGGCAGCCAGGAGCTGCGCTATTCCGGACCAGCATATCCCGCAGGCGCCACCGCGGCCCTGCGGCTGCGGGATAGCGTCAAGCCGGGCAATGATGTCCGCCGCACCGAGGACGAAAGCCAATTGTCCGCTGCCCGGAAAACTTACGAAGGCGAAGGGCTGAACCGGGCCATTCCCATTCCCTTTGACGCGGAGTTGATCGCTTATCCCGGCGCGGCGCTTCAGCTGACCGTCACCGATGGGGAAAGCACTGTAAATGTGCAGGGCGGCTTGTGCGACGCGGCGCAAAGCAAAGCCTTTGACGCCGAAGAAGCCCGCCGCTCCCTGGGCAAAACCGGCGGCTCTCCCTTTGTGCTGGGACAATGCACGGTGCACACCGCCAACGCCTTCGTACCCGCGTCGTCGCTGAATGCACTGCGGCGGGACGCGCTGGAGCGCCTGGCCAAAGCCCGCATCGCCGCCCAGCCCCGCTTGGCGCTGGCCGCCGCCTGTTTTGACGTGCCGGAGCGGGTTCTTCCCGCGCCTCGGCTGCTGGTAAAAACCAGCGACATTGGTGAAATTCCAGCCTTGCTCAGCGCTGGGGCGGATGAAATTCTTTTGCAGCCTCAAGACTACCGGATGGACAAGCTGCTGCCTATGCTCAGCTCCTTCCCGGCCCGCGCCCGGCTGTGCCTGCCCCCGCAGTGCACCCAGGAAACGATTGAAGAAATCCGCCGGGAATCATTCGCCCACCATATTCCCCTGTGTGTTTCTTCCCCCGGGCAGGTTTCGCCCGGCACGCTGGCGGGAGAAGGAATCCCGGTGATGAACGGGGAAACGGTGAAGCTGTTGTCCCACCTGGGGTGCGGAAGCGTCACCCTGAGCCGGGAACTGAGCAAAAAAGATATTCTTGATTTGCCCACAAGCCTGTGCGAAATGATCCTGCCGGTCTACGGCCGCACTCGGCTGATGATGCTGAACCATTGCCCCATGCGCACAGCCCTGGGCTTGGCAGAAGGAAGGGATCAATGCCGCCTATGCGAGCAGGGCAAAGGCGTTTTGCATACGTCTCTCACCGACCGGATGCGGGCCGCCTATCCCCTGTGCCCTATCCGGATGAAGGAGGGCTGCGTGATCGAACTGATGGACGCTAAGCCCCTGCATTTGTCCGGCCGCTTGAATGGCCTGCCGCCCCTTTCCTGGCTGCTGACCTTCACCGATGAAAGCCTGGACGCGCGGCTTGCCATCTCCCGCCACTATGCCGCCCTGCTCCGGGGCGAACAGCCCAAGCCGCTGCCCATCGACGGCACGCTGGGACGCTTTTCCGACGGCGTTCTTTAACGCAAAATAACCTGGCTGTGAACAGATTTTGAATTTTGCTTAGGCCGCATTGAAATCCTGATTTTTTGATCGTATAC
>JAFUFC010000098.1 GCA_017470095.1 Clostridia bacterium
CCTTCGCCTTCGATATCTACCCCTTCATAGAGCTGCTGCACTACCAGCATGGTTATCTGGGTGGTGAAGTTCAGCTTCCGGCCTGCGTCCTGCTGTAAGGAAGAGGTGGTGAAGGGGGGAGCGGGCACCTTGCGCTTTTCGCCCATCTTGATGCCGTAAACGGCAAAATGGGCGTTGTC
Organism: Clostridia bacterium; assembly: GCA_017470095.1. Taxonomy (GTDB): domain Bacteria; phylum Bacillota; class Clostridia; order Christensenellales; family Aristaeellaceae; genus RUG563. The sequence goes on from JAFUFC010000098.1 coordinate 180, forward strand.
AATGCGCTGCCGGGCAGCCTGGGCTTCCTGCTCATTGTGCAGTTCAGCCTTTTTGCCGTCAATGGTACTGAACCGCAGGGTGAAGGTGGTTTTCCGCCCCCGGGCGCTGGGCAACAGGGCGGATGCCGTCACATCCCAATATTCTTCCGGGATGAAATCCTCGATATCCTGCTCCCGTTCCACTACAAGCCGGGTGGCGACAGATTGAACGCGCCCGGCGCTCAAGCCTTTTTTTACCTTGGCCCACAGAAGGGGGCTGATTTTGTAGCCTACCAGACGATCCAGCGCCCGGCGAGCCTGCTGCGCGTCCACTCGCTCCATATCGATGGCCCGGGGATTGTGCAGGGCGTTCTGTACCGCTTTTTGGGTAATTTCGTGGAATTCAATCCGGCAGGGGGAGGCGACGTCAATGCCCAGGGTCTGGGCCAGATGCCACGAAATGGCTTCCCCTTCCCGGTCAGGGTCGGTTGCCAAATAGATTTTGGACGCCGATTTGGCTTCCTTGCGGATCTTGGTCAAAATCTTGCCCCGGCCATGGATAGTGATGTATTTCATTTCAAAGTCCTTGTCCGGGTCCACCCCCAATTGGGATTTGGGCAGATCCCGCACATGGCCCTGGGACGCTTCCACCTTGTAGCCCCGGCCCAGGAATTTGGCGATGGTGCGGGCCTTTGCGGGAGATTCCACAATAATCAGTTTGGATGATGCTGCCACAGTCAATGACCTCCAATTTCTTTCTTAACAGATTTTTTTATGAACGGCGGAGCGCATAGGTTCGTCCGGCCCGGCGCTCAATTTTGCCGCTGATTTCCAATAAGGTCAGTTTTGTGCCCAACGCTCCGGCGGACAGGCCCGTTTCGGTAATCAACTCCTCCACGGTCTTTTCTTCCAAAGAAAGGGCTTTCAGGATGGGATCGGTAACTTCCTCTTCCGGCAGGAAAGAAGCTTGCTCTAAGGCTTTTTCTGCCTCCGCCCATTCCATTGTATCCAGGATATCCTGGGCGCAGGTGCACAGGTGTGCCCCTTCATTGAGCAGGATCAGAGGCAATTCGCTTCCCGGCGCGTCCACATTTCCCGGCAGGGCGAACACTTCCCGGCCCTGATCAAGGGCGTAATTAATGGTGGTGTGGGTGCCGCTTTTTCGTTTGGCTTCAATGAGCAGCACCCCATCGCTAAGCCCGGCGATAATCCGGTTGCGAACCGGGAAATGGAAGGGCAGGGGCGGGGCGTCCGGCTATATCTCGGACAGAATGGCCCCGCCGCTGTTCACGATGCGGGCGGCCAGATTTTTATTTTCCGGTGGATAGATATCCCCGATGCCGCTGCCCAGCACGGCAATGGTGCGTCCGCCGCCCTCAAGGGCCCCCTCGTGGGCCGCGGCGTCGATGCCCCGGGCCAGGCCGCTGATCACGGTGACGCCTTTTTGCGCCAGCTCCCGGCCAATGCGCCGGGCCTGAGACAGGCCGTACCGGGTGGCGCTGCGGGAGCCTACGATGGCGATGGCCGGAGCGCTGTCCGGCGGCAGTTTCCCTTGGCAAAACAGCACGTCCGGCGGATCGGAAATGTGGGAAAGCAAGGCGGGATAATGGACGTCTCCCAGGAACAAGGGAATGGCGTTCAGCGCCTTCAGCTGGTACAGGGTCTGGGCGCACCGGCTTGCCCGGCTATCGGCCAGATAGGCGTAAGCGTTTTCATCCAGCATGGGATAAAAATCCGGGTTAAATAGATCCCACACTTGCTCCGGGCCGCCCAAATGCTTCGTCCATTCCCGCAGCTTATTCCATGCGCCCATGGGCGCACATTGCATCCAGATACGGGATAGCTGCTCTTTGGTATACTCCATGCGGCGCGTCACGCTCCCCAATATTTGCTGTCCAGGGCCCGGTACTGGATGGCCTCAGCAATGTGGGCCGGGGCAATGGTATCTTCATGGGCAAGATCGGCAATAGTGCGGGCCATCTTGATGATGCGGGTATAGGCGCGCATACTCATGCCCATGTGGTCTACTGCCTGGGTCAGGATGGTTTGGGCTTCCGTAGACAGTGGGCACAATTCCTTGAGCGCTGCGCTGTCCATTTGGGCATTGCAGTGGATGTGCGCGACGGATAAGCGGCGCAATTGCCGCTCCCGGGCCTCCTGCACCCGTTTGCGCACCACTTCAGAGGATTCCTCTGGCGCAGCGGCGTTGATTTCGCTCACGGGTACCGCGTCCATTTCGACTTGCATGTCGATACGGTCCAGCAGCGGGCCGGAAATATGGCTCAGGTATTTGTGGATGGCGTATTCCCCGCAGCGGCAGGGACGCACGCGGCTGCCGTAGTAGCCGCAGGGGCAGGGGTTCATGCCCGCTACCAGCATGCATCGGGCATCATACTGGGCCCGGGCCCGTATTCGGGATACGGTCACCACCCCGTCCTCCAAAGGCTGCCGCAGGGCTTCCAGCACGTTGGGAGAAAATTCGGGCAGCTCATCCAGGAATAGGATGCCGTTGTGGGCCAGGGAAACTTCACCGGGCCGCGCATTCTGGCCGCCGCCAATCAGCGCGGCGGTGGATATGCCGTGATGGGGCGCCCGGAAGGGTCGATCTGTCATCAGGCCCTGGCCGGGCTTAAGCAGCCCCGCCACCGAATGAATCCGGGTGGTTTCGCAAGCTTCTTCAAAGGTCATCCGGGGCAGGACGCCGGACATGCACCGAGCGAGCATGGTTTTGCCGCTGCCTGGTGGACCGATCAATGCGATATTGTGGCCCCCTGCCGCGGCAATTTCGATGGCCCGTTTGGCGGCCTGCTGGCCCTTGACCAGGCTCAGATCGATGGTTTGGGCGCTTTGGCCTACGGCATCAGCATAAGACAATTGAAGCTGAGCGCTCAAAGGCGCCTTTCCGCTTAAATGACCCATCACTTCCCGCAAATTCCGGGCCGGATAAATGCGCATGCCAGACAGGAATTGCACTTCCGCTCCATTTCCCTGTGGCAGGATGACGCTCTCAACGCCTGCCTGTCGGGCTGAAATGACCATCGACAGCGCGCCTCGTACCGGCATGAGCGTACCGTCCAGGCTCAGTTCGCCCATCAGCAGCGTGCGCTCCAAGGTAGGCAGCGCAGCTTGGCGGGTGGCGGCGATGATGGATACGGCGATGGGCAGATCAAAGGCAGCGCCTTCCTTACGCAGGTCGGCAGGGGACAGGTTGATGGTGATTTTGCCCATGGGCATGGCGTAGCCCGAATTGCGCAGGGCGCCGGTGACCCGATCCTTGCTTTCCCGCACGGCGGTATCGGGCAGCCCCACCATCGAAATGCTCTCCAAACCGCCGGCCACGTCAGTTTCTACCCACACAGGCCGTCCTTCCACTCCCTGCAGGGCGAAGCACAATGTGCGTGCCAGCATGGCTGTCACCTCGCTCGTTTTTTCTTTAGTACCACAGCCAACGGGGGAACCAGCGCATGGCTTCCAGCCATTTTGTGCTCACCGTGACGCCGCTGGCATAGGGGAAGAAGGCAATGAACAGGGCAGCAGCTGCCAGGATCAACCCATACAGCAGCAGCCGGGCCGCCTTTTCATGCCGTTCGCTCAGCTTTTCGATGCACATTTCCGTGCACAGGATGATAAACGGCACGGAAGGGAAGTAATGGTAGATATACGTTCCACGGGGCACCAGAACCCAGGGCAGGTATTGGGCCATAAAGCAGATGAGCAGCACGGCGTACCGGGGATCGTCATCCCAGGCATACAGAGACAAAACATGATGCTTTTCATCGTAGTGACGCCGAATAAACAAAGCCAATACGCCGATCAGGCCGACCAATCCTGTCCACCACACCGCCGGGTTGCCCAGGGCCATGATGGTGGAAGCCGTGCCTGCCGGCTCAAAGCTGCCGGCGTAGTACCACATGGGTTTGGCGATTACCGGCCATTGATACCAGGGAGAATAGAAATCGTGATTCATGCCCAGGCCGGGCTGGGAGTGATAGCTGAGCATGCCCTCCGCAGCCCGAATGATCTTTTCCACCGTCACCCCGCCGTTGAAAGCGAAGTAGGGAATATAGGAGAGGTAATAGATCAAAAGCGGCACGGCCACGAAGAACACAAGGCAGCTGAGGATGGTAAAGAGCAGGTATTTCTGCCCATCGGCTGTGTGCGTTTGATTTTCTGTGCGCTGCTTTTCGGGCAGCACCGCCGCGGCCCGGGTTTCCCGGTACCGCCGCCAGATGCCAAAGAAGAACAGCACCGCCAAGCCCACCCCGGCGTAGCAGCCGGTCCATTTGCTGGCCACGGCCAGGCCCATAAACAGGCCGGAGAGCCCCAGGGGGATCAGCGTTTTTTTGAAATCCGTGTGGAAAAAATCCAGGAAGAACCACCGCAGCATGAAGTACACCGACCAGATGATAAACAGCACCACAAAGCTGTCGATGGTGGCAATGCGGGTTTGGGTGAAGTGCATCAGATCAAAGGTCATGAGCAGCATAGCGCCTGCGCCGCCCCACTTCTTCCTGATCAGCAGCTTGCCGAGCAAATACATCCCCGGCAGCATCAGCACCCCCGCCAGGGCCCCGGCAAAACGCCAGCCAAAGGGCGTCATGCCGAAAATGGCGATGGCAAAGCTCATCAGCACCTTGCCAAGGGGCGGATGGGTGGTTTCATACACCGGCAATCCGTGGAGATGCTCAAAGGCCGTGCGGGCATGATAAATTTCGTCAAAGTAGGTGGAGTTGAACCAGCTGGGTTCGCCATCAAGCGTGTCCTGCTCGTCTGTGAGGAAAGAAACGGTATCGTTATCC